>JAJDHH010000014.1 GCA_030266105.1 Eubacteriales bacterium OttesenSCG-928-K08 | reverse complement strand
AAAAAAATAATCCGTTTAGTCACCATAATATTAACATTGACTTTGGTTTTAACCTGCTTTGCGCCTATTGCGCTGGCCGCATCAAGCATTGGCACAGGCACCACAACAGGCTCTGTCAACCTTCGCACAGGCCCATCCACAACCTACAACAGCCTTGGCAAGGTTTCCAAGGGTAAAACGGTTGAGATACTCGAAGCGCCCGAAAATGGCTGGGTTAAGGTTGAATACAACGGAAAAACCGGCTATATCTCCGAGGAAGTCCTAAACCATGATCTTAATTCCGGAATAGTCGCAGGGCTTGCGGGCGTCACGACCGCCACGGCAAAGCTTAGAAAAACTGCAAGCAACTCCGGATCGCTTATCACATCCATACCTAAAACAACGGATGTTATAGTGCTTAACTCAAGCGACGACAAATGGTGGGAAATCAGCTACACACGCTCGGGCAAGGAATACACGGGTTTTGTTTCCACAACCCAGGTGAAGCTTGGCACAGCCGCTGATGAAAAGGCCGCCGCAAGCACCACAAAGGCCAGCACCAGCACGAGCACCAAAAAAGCGACCACAGCGGATGTTAACGCCAGCAAAATCGCTGCCGCCAAGAAAAAGAACAGCGACACTGTCGGTTGGCTCAACATCCCCAACACAAATATTGACGATCCGATACTGTATGGCTCAAACTTCTACTACGCAACACACGATATTTCCAAAAGCAAATCCTACAAGGGCGTTTACCCCTATGTCAATTATGTGACTAAGAATATCGTAATATTTACGCATAACCTGCGCTCGTCCGCCACCGGCGGCCACCACCTGCACCACCTGCAGGAGTCGGCTTTGGGCTACAGCCGCTGCCAGCACAGCGGCTGCAAGAGAAGCTTCTCAAGCGGGCTTAGCGATTGGTATAAATCAAGCTCGGGCCGCACGTGGAACATTTCCATATTCGGCATGCAAAAGTGGGAGGTCTTCTCCATGTATGAAGTGCCCAAAAACGAGCCTTCCAGCACGCTTAACAATGCCTGGAACCTGAACCCCAGCAGCATGCAAAGCTGGATCGACGGGCAGCTTAAGCGTTCGGAAATCAACTTTGGCGTGAAGGTATCCGCAAGCGACCAGATCATGACAATCGTAACCTGCGGCACCAACTACGATAGCGCCACTGCCAACTCACGCTTGTTCGTATTCTTAAAGAATGTGGACTCATAAACTCAGGGAACCTGTTATACACGCCCAGCGTTTCCTGAATGAACAGGAAAACTAAAGGAGGGTCAACCTAAATGAAACCTACTCGTACCGGCTCGCGCGTTGTTGCGCTTGCCATCTGCCTCGCGGTGCTTTTGAGCGCTGCCCCCGCGCTTGCGGCCAATGTTGCCGCCTATGCTATGGTTACCGCAACGACCGCCAATGTTTATAGCGATACCGCCAAGACGAACCTTATTGGCACGTTCTCAAAGGGCGATATTTTAGCGATCGAATCCCAAACATCCGACGGCACGCTCTACAAGGTGCGCCAGGGCCCCAACACCACGGAAACGGGCTATGTCGCCAAGGCTGACCTTGGCAACGCCTCAGGTGGCATATCCAGCAGCAAAACTGTCGCCACCATTAAAAAGGCCGATGGCTCCGCCCCCTCAACTGGCACGGGAACGGGAACTGCCGGTGTGATCGCTAACTGCAAAAGCTATGTTAACTTCCGTAAAACGGCGGACGCAAAAGGCTCCAAGCTTGGCACGCTGAAGCTTGGCACGGCGCTCACGGTGCTTGGCGAAGAGAATGGCTTTTATAAGGTTACCGCCAATGGCGTGACGGGTTATGTCTCTAAAGATTATGTTAAGATTACTTCAACATCAACACCCAGCACGGGCGATGGCGTAACCGCTGCAAGCGGCTCCGGCACAATCAACGCTTCTTCCACACGCATGTATAAAGAAGCTTCCACCACAAGCGCAAGGGTAGCAACTCTTGCCAAAAACACGGAAGTGACAATCACAGGCGAGAGCGGCTCATTCTATAAGATCAAAGCCAGCTCAAAAGAAGGTTTTGTCGCAAAAACTGCCGTTACGCTCGACCCTGTTGTAACAGATGCGAGCGGCTCGGGCACAATCAACGCTTCGGCAAAGCTCTACAAAAAGGCTTCCACATCGAGCGGCTCCATCACCACGCTTACTAAGAATACCGCTGTTACCATCACTGGCACAAGCGGCTCGTTCTACAGAGTCAAAACCAGCTCAAGGGAAGGTTTTGTCGAGCAAAAATATGTGACAACCTCAGGCTCCACACCCGGCTCCTCCACCCCCACAACAGGTGGCACGGATACCGGCAAAATCACTGTTGGCACGGGCGGCATAAATGTAACCGGCGGCACCGGCACACTTAGCACCACAGCCAAAAACGGCCTTGCGGCTGCCAAAAAGCTCAACAGCGATACGATTGGTTACATCAACATCTCAGGCACAAATGTTCAGCAGCCCATTCTCTTTAAGAAGGGAAATGTCTTCTATTATTCGAGCTATAACATCAACAAAAAGAAGGATTCCAAGGGCTCCGTGCACGCATTCTACTCTGAGATGACACGCAACAGCACAATTACAGCGCACAACATGCGTACATCCGGCACGATGTTCCACGAGCTGCACCACATTTACGATAAAACGATGGGCTACAGCTCCTGCCAGACGACAGACGCCAAGTGCGCCAACAAAAACTGGAGCACCGCCCCCAACCTGAAAACCGGCAGCCGTACTTTTGAAGTCAGCCTGCATGGTTACACAAAGTGGGAAGTTTGGGCGATGTATAAGGTCGAAAAGAACGAGCCTACCAGCACCCTGAACTACAACATCCAGCACCTGAGTTCAAGCACACCTGCGCAGGTTAAAACCTGGATCGAGTACCAGAAGGGCCGCTCGGATATCAAGTTTAACACCGCGGTGTCAACTGATGATATGTTCCTCACGATCTACACCTGCGGCACAAACTTTGATAGCGCCAACGCTCAATCCCGCCTCTACTTCTTCCTGAAAGCTGTTAAGTAAGAGCAAAACAAACATACCAACGCCCCCCGGCCAGATTGCCGGGGGGCGTTTTTTTTATTATGGAGGAGTAAAAAAACTAGCAGTTAATCCATCCAAAACCAAGAGCCAACAGTATAAAAACCACTATTACCGCTATCAACCATGAGGGCAGCAAAAGCAGCAGCACCAACAGCGCGCAAATGATAAGGGCGGGCCCCCACACCGAGCTTTGCCGCCTGCGCTTTCTCACATGGCAATCATAACAGCGCGGGCTGCACCTGCCCCCGGAAAAGTTCTTCGAAAAAAACACCCGCACGTTCATCAAAGCAATGCACCTCCTTTGCTTTCCCTGAGTAATTCTTAGATTACTTAAGTAGCCGATGGTTAAATGAGAGTGGGCGAATTTGTGAGATTTTTTTTTCTTCCGGCAAGGCAGAAAAACGCAGGAATAGCAGCGCTATTTCAAGTTTTGATAACGATGCCGGAGGAGAAAAATGCCGCAAAGGCGTTCCATCTCGAATTAATCAGCGGTTACTTAATACAGAATATGCGCAAAGCTCACCCGCGGTTCCAGCGGCAACAATCACCCTAAAGCCTGCTTTTGAATACTTTAAGTATATCACTAGCTGAAAAGGAGAGGAGGGGCACATGGAGCCGATTATTGTAGAGCTCAAAAATGTAAGCCTCATATATCATGATCCATTTGCGGAAACGCTGGCAATAGACGACTTGAACCTGACCATTAGAGAGGGCGAGTTCGCCGCTATAGTCGGCCCTTCGGGCTGTGGAAAAACTTCCATGCTAAACCTGCTGTGCGGGTTAACGCGGCCTTCATCCGGCGAGGTTTTACTTGGCGGGAATAAGGTTACGTCACCCGGGGACGGCATAGGTTACATGCTGCAGCACGACCACCTTTTAGAGTGGCGTGATGTTGAGGCCAACATCGTGTTAGGGCTTGAGGTTAAAAACATGCTAAACGAAAAAACGCGCGCATACGCGCTCGATCTGCTGGAGAGGCATGGGCTTATGGAATTTCGCCATCATTACCCGCAGCAACTTTCGGGCGGCATGAAAAAGAAGGTGGCGCTCATACGCACGCTTGCATTTGACCCGACGCTTTTGCTGCTGGATGAGCCTTTTTCCGCGCTCGATTATCAAACGAGGCTGCATATTTCCGATGAGGTGCACAAAATCATAAAGCAGGAGCATAAAACCGCTTTGCTTGTTACGCATGATATTTCCGAGGCCATATCAATGGCCGACAGAGTGCTGGTGTTTTCCGACAGGCCGGCCCGGGTGAAAAAAGAGTTCGAAATCAAACTTAACGCGCCCGATAGCCCGATTGCCCGGCGGCAAGCGCCTGAATTCAGAGGATATTTTGATTCCATTTGGAAGGAGATCGAATATCGTGAAAAAGCGCTCCAGTAACAAAACAAAAAAAAACGCGCCCGCCACCATGAGCCATGAGCATGCGGTTTATCTTTCCAAAATAAAACGCAAGGAACGTTTTGTTGTTTCAATGCGTTATGTCATTTTAATTGGCTTCCTTTTGTTGTGGGAATTATTCGCGCGGATTGGTGTTATCGATCCATTTATCGCCAGCAGCCCTTCACGTGTGGTGCGAACGATTTTATCGTTATACAACGAAGGCAGCTTATTTACGCACATAGGCACAACGCTTTATGAAACGGTTGTTGGTTTTTTGCTTGGCACGCTCATGGGCATATTGCTGGCATCCATACTTTGGTGGTTCCCAACGGCCAATAAAATTTTCGATCCCTATCTTGTGGTGTTAAATGCACTGCCCAAAATCGCGCTGGGCCCAATTCTTATAGTATGGATTGGCGCGACTGAAGCATCGATCATCGCAATGGGTGTGCTGATATCGTTGATTGTTACGATTATGACCGTACTCAACGGCTTTAACGAAATCAGCGACAGCAAACAAAAGCTTATGCTCACGCTTGGCGCAAGCAAATGGCAGATATTCGTCAAAATCGTGCTGCCCGCGTCCATCCCAACAATGATGTCGGCGCTTAAATTAAGCGTCGGAATGACATGGGTCGGGATAATCGTTGGTGAATACCTCGTTTCAAAGGCCGGGCTTGGTTATTTGATCGTGTATGGCGGGCAGGTTTTCCAGCTTGATCTTGTTATGGCGAGCATAATCCTGCTGTGCATACTCGCGGCGCTTATGTATTACATTGTGGCGTATTTTGAAAAGCGCATTATCAAGTGGAGGAAACACTGATTTTCAAAAAAGTGATGTGCGGCTTTGCCGCACATCACTTTTGCTATTATAGATTTTTTAGCACGCCTGTTTGCTCGTTAAACTCATCGATCAAGGCATCAACATCCGCCGCCTGCTTGTGGATGCCGCCCCAGTAGTTATCATAATCATACCACTGTGCGTTAAGCTCCTCGACCTCCCTGCCCTGCTGCTCAACCCAGGTATAATACTTGAGGTTGTGCACGCGCTTGCGGCCTTCGTAGCTTAGCTCCTCCATGTTGTCGGTGCGAATGCCGTGCATATGCTCATAATAATCCGCCGCGGCCTTAAGCGGCTTGTAAGCGCCCTGCTGTTCGTTTAGCTCCTCAATGCGCGAGCCATACATCTCGGCTGAGTCCGTACCGACCGTAAACAGGCAATCCTTCTCGGTCAGCTCGTAGTACTTGGCCATCTTAATGCAGCTAAGCACATTTGCGATGCCCGAAATGCCCAGCAGCGAAAGCCGCTCAACAAACCCTGCCTCAAGACCCAGCTCGTTTACAAGATACTCCTTGCCGATTGGGTCGTTAAACAGGCGCAGCAGGTTCTGGCTATCCTCATCGTCAATGGCGATAACCATGTCGGTGTTTTTAACATTATGCACCCACGGCACATGCTTGTCGCCAATGCCCTCAATGCGGTGCCCGCCAAAGCCGTTGTTAAGAATTGTCGGGCACTGGAGCGCCTCGGCAACCGCAAGCTTTGCGCCCGGGAACTGCTCTTTAATATAATCGCCGCTGGCCATCGTGCCTGCCGAGCCGGATGTGAACGCCATGCCCGCCAAGCGGCTGCCTTCGCCGCCGACCTCAAGGAAAAGATCCTCAATGGCCTTGCCGGTTACTGTATAATGCCACAGGTGATTGCCCATTTCCTCGAACTGGTTAAATATCATCACATCCTCGCGGGTTGTGCGAAGCTCCCATGTTTTATCGAATATTTCCTTAACATTGCTCTCGCAGCCGGGGGTCGCGATAACCTCGCCCGCAATTGTGGAAAGCCACTCAAAGCGCTCGCGGCTCATTTCCGCAGGCAAAATCGCAATCGACTGGCATGAGAGCAGCTTTGAGTTGTAAGCACCGCCGCGGCAATAGTTGCCTGTGGACGGCCACACCGCCTTGTGATATGTGGGATCGAACTGGCCTGTTACCAGGCGGGGAGCCAGGCAGCCAAACGAAGCGCCAACCTTATGGCAGCCCGTGGGGAACCACTTGCCCGCCATCACAAAAATGCGCGCCTTAACGCCGGAAAGCGCCGATGGAATTTCGAGATAGTTCACCCCTCCATAGAGCCCGCCTTGCATTTTAGGCTCATTTCGCCATGAAATGCGGAACAGGTTGAGCGGGTTAACATCCCACATGCCAATGGATTTAAGGCCTTCTTTAATTTTATCTGGGATGAGAGAGGGATCGCGCATCTGCGCAAGCTTGGGGATGACAATTTTGTTTTCTTTTGCGCGCTGAATGGTGCGCGCAAGGCTTTCACGATTTACGGTTAAATCAATCATGTTCATCGCTCCATTTCTTTAGACTGCAGTGCATAAAAACAAGGGAATTTCTTTATTATAAGTTTACTGCTCCATAGTGCGTTTGTAAATGATTTTTAAAAATTATTTTGAAAGCTAAAAAAAATTATTAAAGCTATATCGCTATTTTTATGCCCTTAGCATAACCCAAACACAACATTAAAACACCTTCGGCTTTTTAATGGTGGAAGGTGTTTTGTTGTGCTAAATAATTAATTCTCACTTTGCATCACAAGCCACATCGCGCAATCCTCAATGTGCGCACGAACGGCCTCGGGTGATGGCCCGCCGGGCAGTTTTCTCCCCTCAACGCAGGCCTCAAGCGAAACAGCCTCAAACACATCCGCCTCAAACACGGGCGAAATTTCTTTTAGCTGCTCAAGCGTCAACCCGCTTATCGCAAGCCCATTCTCCAGGCAGAAGAACACAAGCTTGCCAACAATCTCATGCGCGGTGCGAAAAGGCACGCCCTTTTTAACAAGATAGTCCGCAGCATCGGTCGCGTTTGTAAAGCCGCGCTCCGCACCCGCACGCATAACCTCAATGTTAAACTTGAGCGTGGAAAACATTTTTTCGAACATATCAAGGCAGCCATTCACGGTATCCAGCGTGTCAAATACGGCCTCCTTATCTTCCTGCATGTCCTTATTGTAGGCGAGCGGCAGGCCCTTCATAACCGTCAAAAGGGCGGTTAAGCTGCCATAAACACGGCCTGTCTTTCCCCGAATAAGCTCCGCAACATCGGGGTTCTTCTTCTGCGGCATTATGGATGAGCCTGTGGAGTAAGCATCGTCCATTTCCACAAAACGAAACTCATCGCTGCTCCAGAGAATAAGCTCCTCGCAAAAGCGGGAAAGGTGCATCATGATGATGCTCGCGCAGCCTGCGTATTCGATGCAAAAGTCACGATCGCTCACAGAATCGAGCGAGTTTCTTGTGATGCACGAAAAACCAAGCTCATCACAAACAAACTGCCTGTCCAGCGCATATGTGCTGCCCGCAAGCGCACCCGCGCCAAGCGGCATTTCATCCATCCGGCGCTTACAATCCTGCAAGCGGCTAACATCGCGCCGGAACATTTCAACATAGGCCATAACATGGTGCGCAAGTGTGATTGGCTGCGCCTTTTGCAGGTGAGTGTAGCCCGGCAGCACCGTGTCCACATGCGCGCGCGCGGTATTTAGCAGCGTTTTTATAAGCGCAAAAAGTTTATCAAGCGTTTCATCCACGCCCGACTTCATGTACATCCTCGTGTCCAGCGCAACCTGATCGTTGCGGCTGCGCCCGGTGTGCAGGCGCTTGCCCGCCTCACCAATGCGCTGGGTTAACAGCGTTTCGATATTCATGTGAATATCCTCAGCGCTTTTTGAAAACTCAACATTGCCCGCTTCAACATCCAAAAGTATGCCATTAAGACCATCAACGATGGCCTTAGCATCCTCCTGCGGGATTATCCCCTGCTTTGATAGCATTTTCGCATGGGCGATTGAGCCTAAAATATCCTCTTTAGCCATACGGCAATCAACAGCGATGGAGGAATGAAAATCCTCCATCGCCGCATCAGTGTTTTTCTGGAAGCGCCCGCCCCAAAGTTTGCTGCCGCTCATATTTTTCCCCTTATTTTTTGTTGGACTGTTCCATCAACGCCCGCACCTTCATTTGCAGGCCAAACAGGTTGATAAAACCTTCCGCATCCTTCTGGCTATATACGCTATCCTCTTCAAATGTGGCAAATTCAGGGTTGTAGAGGCTGTATTTGCTCTTTACACCGGCGTTATAGGCATTACCCTTATAAAGCTTGAGCCTTGAAATGCCCGTTGTATTTTGCTGCATAACCTCAACCATGGCGTCCATAGAATCCTTTAGTGGTGTGAACCACTTTCCATCGTACACCAGCTCTGAATAACGCACTGCCATTTCATGTTTAAAGTGCATCGTGTCGCGATCGAGCGTGATGCTTTCAAGCTGCTCAAGCGCGTTATAGAGAATAACAGCGCCCGGGTTTTCATACACGCCGCGGCATTTGATGCCCACAAGGCGGTTTTCGACCATATCGTCGATGCCAACGCCATGCTTTGCGCCAAGCTCGTTGCATTTTGTGACGATCGCAACGGGGTCGAGCTTTTGCCCATCCACCGCAACGGGAATGCCCTTTTCAAATTCAATTTCGATATAATCCGGCTCATCCGGCGCGTTTTCGGGCGCATTGCAAATGAGATAGAGGCTGTTTTGCGGCTCATTCCACGGGTCCTCAAGGTCGAGCCCTTCGTGGGAAAGGTGCCAAATGTTGCGATCCATGCTGTAGGATTCCTCGGCCCTAAACTGCAGGGGGATGCCACGCTCCTTTGCATAGGCGATCTCCTCGCTGCGGCCCTTAAGATCCCACTCGCGCCAGGGCGCAATTATCTTTAGCTCGGGCGCAAGCGCCTTAATCGTCAATTCAAAGCGCACCTGATCGTTCCCCTTGCCTGTGCAGCCGTGGGCGATTGCGGTTGCGCCTTCTTTTTTGGCGATCTCCACAAGCCGCTTGGCAATGCAGGGCCTTGCTGTTGAGGTGCCCAGCAGATATTTGTTTTCGTACTTAGCGCCCGCGCGAAGCGTGGGGAAAACATAGTTCGCAACATAATCCGCAGTCAAATCCTCGATATATAGCTTGCTTGCGCCTGTTTTGATCGCTTTTTCATTAAGCGGCTCAAGCTCCTCGCCCTGCCCAACATCGCCCGCCATGGCGATGACCTCATAATCGTAATTTTCTTTTAACCAAGGGATGATGACGGATGTATCCAGTCCACCCGAATATGCAAGCACAACTTTTTCCTTTGCCATACCGCGCCTCCAAAAATGAAATTTAGTTGTTGTGATTATACATCTAAATGAATAAACATGCAATACCTTTTTCGTAAATCTTTCCTTTTTGCTTCGTTTTAGCGCATTAAGGGGAATAAATGCGCCAAAACATGTGGAAAATAGGCTTGTGAATTTTCATACGAATACTTTACACAAAGGAGGAATACGTTTGAAACAGCACGATTATGAAAAAACGCTCAGCGCACAGGAGCAAACACTTTATGAGGACGTAACGCTTTTAGAAGAAGCGGCCGAGCTTGCATATTATAAGGAGCAGCGCTTATGGAAGCGCCACAACCGCACACTTGTTAAATACGAGGCGGCGCACGAAAACGCTATCCGCATGCGTGAAATATGCGATGCCGCAAAAAAGCAGGCGGCTATGAAAAAAAGCTAGACAAAATGGCTCCGGCACGCTATAATCAATACGTTCAAGCAGAAGCGCCCGCTTCTCACCTGCCGGCAAATGCGCCAGGCACGGTTTCAATCGATTGATTATCTGGATATAGGTGGGCGTAATGCGCCCGCTTTTTTTATTGCGGAAAACAAACCAAATTTATTGGAGGTGTCTTTTATCAGCAACCAGGATCTGATGATCAACGAGGAGATTCGTGACCGTGAGGTTCGCCTGATCGATGAAAACGGCGAGCAGATGGGCATTGTTGCAAACGATGTGGCGCAACGCATGGCGGAAGAGCGCGGGCTCGATCTTGTAAAGATCGCACCGCAGGCAAACCCGCCGGTGTGCAAATTCATGGATTACGGAAAGTACCGCTTCGAGCTGAGCAAGCGCGAAAAAGAGCAGCGCAAAAATCAAAAGACGATCGAAATCAAAGAAGTACGGCTCTCCGCAACAATCGATCAGCACGATCTTGAGGTGAAGGCAAAAAATTGCAACAAATTCCTCAAGGCGGGTGATAAGGTGAAGGTATCAATTCGTTTTCGCGGCAGGCAGGCAACACATGGCAGCATCGGCTTGCAGGTGATGGCCGATTTTTATCAGCTCGTTGAAGAAAACGGCGTGATCGAACGCCCCGCCAAGCAGGAAGGCCGAAACATGTTTATGGTGCTCAACCCGCGCTAATGCAGGCTTGAGGCAAAATAAAGAATCTCGAATAGTAACAGGAGGAACTCCATGCCAAAGATCAAAACACATAGAGGTGCGGCAAAGCGCTTCAGCCTCACAAAGTCAGGCAAAATTAAGCGCGGCAAAGCGTATAAAAGCCACATTCTGACCAAAAAGTCCACCAAACGCCTTCGCGGCCTCCGGCAGACAGGCTATATCGCCACCTGCGAAGAGAAGAAAATCCGCGAAATGATCCCGTATAAATAAGGAGGAGGATAAAAATGGCCAGAATTAAAAGGGCTGTTACAGCCCAAAAGAAACGCCGCAAGGTAATGAAGCTCGCAAAGGGCTATTATGGTGCAAAAAGCAAGCAATACCGCAGCGCGTCACAGCAGGTCATGAAATCCATGTCCTATGCGTATGTGGGCCGCAAGCAGAAAAAGCGCGATTTCCGCAAGCTGTGGATTTCACGCATCAACGCAGGCGCACGCATCAACGGCACAACATACAGCCGCCTGATGTATGGCCTGAAGCTTGCGGGCATCGATATCAACCGCAAAGTGCTGGCAGACCTCGCCGTGAACGATATGCCCGCCTTCAAGGAGCTGGTGGATATCGCCGTGGCGGCACAATAAATAATCAAAAAAGTGATGTGCGGCTACGCCGCACTTCACTTTTTTGAGTTTAGAAGCCTAAATAGTACTGGTATGCAATCGGGCGATGGTTCATATTCATTAACTATGAAAAAGTTTTTGCAATATGCCATCGCCTTTTGTGCGCTTTTATTATGCGTGCTGCTTGTGGTTTTTTCCGGGCCCGCCATAAACGCAGCGCGCAGCGGCGTGGAAATTTGGTGGAACACACTTTTACCCACGCTTTTCCCTTTTTTTGTAGCGGCATCGCTTATGCAGCGAAGCGGTGCGCTGCATAATTTCGCAAGGCTATTTTCACCTCTATCAAAAAAACTCAGAATTTCACCATTTGCCATACCCGCGCTGCTGCTTGGCGGAATTTCCGGCTACCCAAGCGGCGCAAGATTGGTCGGTCTGCTCCAGCAGGAAAATTCTATTAATGACGAGCAGGCGCAGCGGCTTGGTACGCTGTGCAACCTTTGCAGTCCCATGTTTTTAATTGGTGCGCTTGCAAGCGGCATGTTTGGCAACACCGGCTACTTCCTCGCTTTGGCTGCGGGGCATTATGGCGGCGCAATACTCACGGCGCTGGTTGTTAACCTGTTGAAACCTATTAAAAGCACATATGCGCCAAAGTATGCAAGCTTGCAGGAAAAAGAGCCGCTCTATATCGCGCTGCCCCGCACGATCGCCACTGGCATGGGCGATATGTTAAAGGTGGGCGGCAGCGTAATATTTTTTCTTGTGCTTGCTGAAATTTTAGAATATGTTGGTGTGTTTGCTTTTTTAGGCGCACCCATAGATCGGCTTTTTTCGATCATGCCCGGCAAATCCCCCGCGCATGGTTTATTGCTTGGGCTGATGGAGATGACGGGCGGCTGCCTTTTAATTTCAAAAACGGGGCTTCCCGCAATAATTACAATTCCGCTCTGCTCGTTTCTTGTTTCCTTTGGCGGGCTTAGCATAATGACACAGGCGCTTTCGTTTGTGCAATTCCGCTCACCCTTGCGCTATATCGGCACAAAGGCGCTGCATGGGCTGCTTGCGGCGATAATAACCTACCTTGTGGTTTACAACCAGCGTGCGGTTTTGGAGGTGTTTGCGCCCGCACCAACGCCAAACTACGCGACCAACGCGCTTACAGGGGCGGCCATGCTGCTCGCCTGCACGCTGGGCCTGTTTGTGGTTTATCTTCTTTCTGCCATTGCAGGGCGGATCTGTGCGCCAAACAAAGCGCGTTAATCCGCCACAACCTCCAGCGCTTTAACAGCTTCTTCTGTTGGGGTGATATAAATCGTGCGATTTGTTGTGTAAATTACCATGCCCGGTTTTGCGCCGGATGGTTTTTTGACGAATTTTCGCTCGCAATAATCAACCGGCACACCCGCCGACGCACGGCTTTTGCTGTAGTATGCGGCAAGCATGGCCGCCTCCTTTAGCGTGCGCTCCGGAATAGTCCCATCCGCCCGGATAATCACATGCGAGCCGGGTATGTTTCTTGTGTGCATCCAAATATCATTACTTTGCGCAAAACGTAATGTCAGGTTATCGTTTTGCTGATTGTTTTTTCCAACGTAAATATCCAGCCCGTCGGTCGATTTAACATGAAGCGGCTTTGATGGTTTGAGCTTACGTTTGTTTTTTTTCTGCTCGGGGCGTATATAACCCTCGCGAACTAGCTCCTCGCGGATTTCCTCAAGCTCATCATCGAGCGTACATTTATCAAGATTATCAAGCTGACCCTCAAGATACTCAATTTCGGTCTTTGTTTGTGCGCTTTGTGTAATTGCAAGCGTTTTTGCGGCCTTGCCCTTCTGGTAACGTTTAAAAAGCCGCTGCGCATTTTCCTGCGGGGAAAGCCGCTCATCCAACGTGACTATAATTTCCGCCGGTGGGTCCTCGTAATAGTTAAGCAACGGCGCGGCCTGCATCCCGCGCTTTAACGCATGTGCGTTTGCCATTATAAGCTCGCCCTCCACACGCAGCGCCTCAAGGTTTTCCTCCTGCGCAAGCGCCTGCTCATACACCGCAAGCTTTTTGTAGCAACGCTCCAGCGTGTTTTTTATGATCCGCTGCATGGAGGCGCCACGGCGGCGAAAGCGCTCCACCCTATCCCGCTCAAGATAAAACTCATCAAGCGCTTCGCCCATGCTTTTGCAAGGCTTGCAAAGCTCCTGCGGCAGCGCGGGCAAAAACGGATATACCGCAACAGGCGTGCCTGATTTATTAAATAGCAGCGTTGGCGAAAATTGTCCGTTATTAAAGGATTGATAAAGGCGATACAGGTATTGCGCAAGCCCTTTTTTGCTCATCTCATCCAGTGTTTCAGCGTTTAATTCCGCCTCGCCCGCCCAGCGCAGCACGATCTGCCGCGCACAATCCGGCGAAAGCCCAAAAAAGTTCGCTGTGAGCAGCTTATGAACGCTGCCCCTTCCCTGAAGTGCCGCCAAAAAATCTTCCTCATGCGCTTCGAGCGGGTTTTGTTTTTCCTGTGCGGGCGGCGGCAAATATTTTACGCCCGGCAGCAACAGCCGTACGCTGGACATCCCCACATTCACATGCTTTGCGCAATCCACCAGAATATCCTGTTCGTTTAAAAAGCATATGTTTGAATATTTGCCCATGAGCTCCACAACGATGCGCTGGCGCACAAAATCGCCAAGCTCATCCCTGGATTCAATATCGATAAAAAGCAGCCTATCCAGCAAAGGCTGTATGATTGAAATAATCTTGCCGCCCAACAGCCGTTTTCTTAAAAGCATACAAAACATCGGCGGCTCAGGCGGGTTGACATAGCTTTGCTCCGTTAACTGCACTCGCCCATTTTCAGGATGCGAACAAAGGAGCAGCTTATGATTGCTGCCCCCCGCGCGAACGGTAAATAAAAGTGTTTCTTTTTCGGGCTGCTGGATTTTATCAATCCGGCCATCCACCAGCGCTTGCAGCTCGTGAACAACCGCCAGCAGCGAGAGTCCATCCATCGACATGGGGTTTATCCTTCCTTTTCCTGCTCCTTATCAAGGCGCTCAAGCACACGGTTATACCCGCCCGAACCATAAGACAAAGCACGGTTGACCCGGCTTATAGTCGCTGTTGAAGCGCCAAGGCGCTGCGCAATTTCCTGATAGGTTACGCCCGCGCGTAATAACTTTGCAACGGCCAACCGCTGTGCGATTGCGCGGATTTCAGTCACCGTGCAGATATCCTCAAAAAAACGGTAGCATTCCTCTTCCGTTTCCAGAAAAAGAACCGCTTCAAACAGACCATCAAGTTCTTTACTTTTAAGCTTAGATTCAAATGCCATGATATTCCTCCTTGCAATCTTTCAGGATATCTTCAGTATAAATTCATTTTAACACGTTGAATTGAGAAAGCAAGCGCAGCAGGAAAAATCAGGGCTATGCGCAGGAGTATTTATTCTTTTTCTTTAATGCAAAATACAACTGATTAAAACGCAAAAAGCTAGCAGTATTTAATGACGCCGCCGGGCAAATCCTCCGCCGCAGCAACAGGCTCCACCTTAAACTCCTCCATATGGAATGCAACATTTGCAAGAAGATAATAATTCCTGCCGGGTTTAGTTGGCAAAAGCGGCGCCTGTGCGCTGGAATTATCGCGAATAAGCTCCACAATATCCGGGTGCATTTCTAAAAGATAATGCTCCATGCTCTCGTTTTCCAGCCGGCGCATAAGCTCCCTGCGCACCTTAAGCGCAACAGATTCGGGCGAAAGCACCTTCCCATCCCCCTTGCAATAAGGGCATGTGACCTGGAGCGTGTTGCTTATGCTATGGCGCATTTTTTTCCGGGTCATTTCAACAAGGCCAAGCTGTGTGATGCCCAGCACATTTGATTTTGTGCGATCCTTTTTAAGCTCCTGTTTTAGTGTATCGAGCACGCGCTCTTTATCCTCAATATCTTCCATGTCGATAAAATCTACGATTATAATTCCGCTTATGTCTCTTAGGCGCAGCTGCCGCGCAATCTCCTTGGCGGCCTCGCAGTTTGCCAATGTGATGGTCTCCTGCAGGTTGTCGGTGCCAACAAAACGGCCCGTGTTTACATCGATGCTTGTGAGCGCCTCTGTTTGGTCGATCACTATATATCCGCCGTTAGGCAGCCAAACCTTGCGGGCAAGCGCTTTATCGATTTTACTTTCAAGATCGTAACGATCAAAAAGCTCCTGCGCGCCCTGATACAGAACAACTTTATCCTTAAGCTGGGGAGATATTATGCCGGTAACTATCTGTATGCGCTCGTAAAATTCATTATCGTTTATAATAAGCCTGTCTATATCCGGCGTGAAAAGGTCGCGTATGGCGCGAAATATCAGCGGCTCCTCCGCATATAAAAGCCTTGGCGCTGCCGCAAGCGCGCGCGTTTTGCAAATGCGCTTCCACAAACGCTCAAGGAAAAGAATATCCGGTTCAAATTCCTCTTTTGTTTTGCCCTCGGCCGCGGTGCGCACAATTACCCCCATGCCCTCGGGCTTAACCTCACAAAGCACGGTTCTTAGGCGTGTGCGTTCATCCTCATTGGCAATTCGGCGTGAAACGCCAACATAATCCACCGTGGGCATAAGCACAAGTGTTCTTCCTGCAAGCGTGATGTGTGTTGTTACCCTTGCGCCCTTTGTGCCAACGGGTTCTTTAACAACCTGCACCATAATTTCCTGCCCGGTCTTTACAATATCCTGTATGTTGACAATGGGCATTTTAGCTTGCGGGCTATCGGTATCCGTATCCGAATCCGGAAAATGTAGGCCGCCATTTCCCGTTTGCACATCGCCAGCATACAAAAACGCATTGCGCCCAAGGCCAATGTCAACAAACGCGGCCTGCATGCCCGGCAGCACGTTTTGCACGCGGCCATAATAAATGTTGCCGACCAGGCGCTCATGCCCGCGCCGCTCGATATAGATTTCGCTGGGATGGCTATCCTCCAGCAGCGCAACGCGCGTCTGGTAGGCGTTCATCTCCACAACGATTTCCTTGTGCATATCTATACTCCTAATTGCCTAAAATGCACGGACGTTCTGTGCACACGCCAGGCTGCGGTTTCGCCCAAACGCTGTGTAAACGCCTGTAATAACAGTTCCATTTGCAGGCTACCGTAAGCATCCAGCACACCTTCGATTTCGAATGTGGCCTTTTGCCCCTCAAGCCCAATAAGGCGCATCAAAAGCACCTGCGGGCGGATATCGACATCCTTCCAGCCGCCCTTTGTTTTTTTGTTGACTATAATCTCCCCCGCCAGCATATCCTCGATCTGTTTTATGATTTTTTGCTGATCGACGGGGCGCTCAAAATCCATATCGACTCTGTAGCTTGCCCGCTCAATAAGCGCCGTGAGCGCGGGCGAACGACCCTCCGCCACACTGGCGCTTAAAATAGTTGCGCCATCCGGCAAGGCCGCATTCATTCGGGCAACAAAAGTTTCGGGTTCAACATGCTCATTTAACTTAATATCCACCCACTCGGCATCGCTTGTGTAGCCCAACGCCAACGCAGACGCAAACGAAAGCTGAGGGTGCGGGTTAAAACCCATTGAATAGGCCACAGGCATGCCTGCCCTTCTAAGCGCGCGCTGCATAAGCCGCTGCATATCCAAATGCGAGGTAAAGCGCAACGCGCCCGATTTAGAATAGTTGGCAATCATCCGCATGTTTTTCTCCAAAGCAGCCATTGCAGCCCAGCCTGCAATCCGGCGTGACAATTTCTTTCAGCGCGTTTTCGCGCTCCGCAACAAGATAGTTTTTATCGACCAGCATGTCGATATGATCCCACGGCAAAGGTTCATCAACAGACCGTTCGCGATAAATATACTCATCCATCGTAAGTCCGCAGGCTTCAAATGCTTCCTCCCATGCGGCAGGCTTAAAATATTCCGACCAGGAATCAAAGCGGCAGCCCCGCCTATAGGCTTCAATAAGCACGGCGCCCAGCCGCCTATCCCCGCGCGAAAACACCGCCTCAAGGCGGCTAAGCCCTGATTCGTGGTATTTAAACTCAACACCCCTTGCGCCCTTAAGCGCTTGTGAGAGCAGCATTTGTTTGCGCCTAAGCTCCTGCACACTATCCTGAGCGACCCACTGGAATGGGGTAAATGGCTTTGGCACAAAGGACGATGCGCTAACGCTAAGGCGCAGGCCTTTGCCGCGCTTTTCTTTGGGGAGCGAATAAAAGGCCCTGCTCACCTTTTTGCAAAGCTGAGCGATGCCAAGTATATCCTCATCCGTTTCGGTGGGCAAGCCAATCATAAAATAAAGCTTAACGCTTGTCCACCCGGCTTCAAAAGCGCCTGTAACGCTGCGAAGCAAATCTTCTTCAGTTACGCCTTTGTTTATAACATCCCTAAGCCGCTGCGTGCCCGCCTCCGGCGCAAATGTTAATCCGGCCTTCCTGACAGACTGCATGCGCTCGAGCTCTTCCTGAAGAAATGAATCTATACGAAGCGATGGCAGCGAGAGCGAAATGTGCTGCGCTTTGGTTTTTTCAAGAAGCTCCGCAATAAGCTCGTGTATGCAAGAATAATCGCTCGAGCTTAGCGAAAAGAGCGAAAGCTCATCATAGCCTGTGGAAGCGATAAGCTCCTTTGCCATGGCCAGCAATGTTTCAAGCTTACGCTCGCGCACAGGCCGATATATATAACCCGCCTGGCAAAAGCGGCAACCCCTTGTGCAGCCGCGAAAAAGCTCCAGCGCGACCCGATCGTGCACAATTTGAATATTTGGGACAATAGGCTTGCCTATGTAGGGCGCACTATCAAGATCCTTTACTATGCGGCGCACAGGTTGATCCGGCGCGCTTTTTTCAAGCTTTTTAACCTCAACAAAGCTGCCCTGATTATATGTTGCTTCATAAAACCCCGGCACATACACGCCCGGCACATTTGCAAGCGCCTTTAATGTTTCCATGCGGTTTAGGCCCTGCTCACGCGCTTTCAGGCACACATCCGCAACATCCAGAAAAAGCTCTTCGCCATCGCCAATCATCACGGCATCCACAATTTCGGCCAGCGGCTCTGAGTTGCACGCGCATGGCCCGCCCGCAAAAATAAGCGGGTGCAAATCGTTACGATCTGCGCAAAGCAAAGGAATGCCCGCAAGCTCCAGCATTGAAAGTATGTTTGTGTAGCACATTTCATACAGCAGCGAAAAGCCTACAATATCGAACTCGGCAAGCGGAGTTTTAGTCTCCAGCGAAAACAACGGAAGCCCCGCTTCGCGCAAAGCCTCCTCCATATCGGTCCACGGCGCATAAGCGCGCTCGCAGCGAATATCCTCGCGCAAATTCAGCGTGTGATACAGTATGCGTGAACCCAGATGCGACATGCCAATTTCATAAACATCAGGAAAACCCAAGGCTATGTTAAGCTTTGCCTTTTCTTTAACTATAATATTCCACTCGCCGCCTGTATAGCGGCCTGGCTTTTCAACATTTTTTAATATGGCATCCAGCGCCGAAATATCCAACATAAACCTCCCGGTTAGATCAATAATCTTCCAAACAGTGTATCATCAAAGCCATATCCGGTCAAAGGTTATCCGCAATAGTGCCCATAAAAAAGAAAAAGGGCTTTAAGCCCCATAAAAATCTTTTAACTCAATAATAGTAGTTATTTCCGCCAATGGTTTTATAGAATGTGCGCGACGAAGCCCAATTTTCACCCAACGATGCGGAGCGGAAATACATCACCCCATCGGGCAACACCAACGTGCCGCCGTTAAAAACATCCTCCGCGGCCTTTAGCGCGGCGGAGCTTGGGGTTAGGCCTTCAAAGCTATCATACTTAACAACCGTAAACTGCCCGCTGCGGTAAACCTCTTTTTTGACCGAACCGCCAAACTTTTTGGAGTTGCAACGATTATAAAGCACATTGGCCATTGCAAGGAAACTATCCCTGGATTGGTTTTTGCCCTCTGCGTAAATCAACTTCGCTGCCAGATACACATCATCCGCAGAATATTTCCCGCTCGAGGATGAAGATGAAGAAGACGAGGATGACGAGGACGATGATGAAGACGAAGATGACGACGAAGAAGATGATGACGAGGACGACGATGACGATGGGCTGCCCAAGCCCACAAAGACCTTAAGCAAAAAGCCCGTATCATCACCAATTTTCACACGATACCAGTTTTCGGTCTTTCCCGTAATCACAAGCGTTGTGGGGTTCGACACCTTTCGGATTATAGAATAATCCTCGCCCGGCCCTTTTCTAAGGTTCACCTTGGAGCCTTTAACATAACCCTTTTCGTTGTTGACCTTTGTCAGGTTATACGCGGGTGTTGGTGTTGGCACGCTGCCAAGGCCCACAAACTCTTTAAGCAAAAAGCCTGTATCCGAACCTATTTCCACACAATACCAATGCTCGGTTTTTCCTGTGATAACGAGTGTGGATGGGTTTGAAACCTGGCGGATAATTTCATAATCCTCGCCGGGGCCCTCCCTGAGGTTAACATCCGCGCCCTTAACATAGCCCTTTTCATCATCAACATCAGTTAGCTGATATGAAGCCCTGGGCGCTATTGTGGTGCTTGGTGTGGGCGCAAGTGTCGGTGTTGCGCTTGGCGTGGGCGCAAGCGTTGGGGTAACCGTTGGCGTGGGTGAATTAAACAAACCCGGCTCAATGGTATTTTCATTGAGCTGCTCAGGATTATTTGTGACGCTATGGTTGGCCGAGGGAGGGGTCGTGCTGATGTAAAGCTCCAGCAAGTCCTCAGCCTGTCCTTCAATTGGGGTTGCTGTGGCATCCTGTTTGGCGGAGCAGCCTGCAATAAACAGGCAGATCACCAACAAAAGCGCCAACAAACGGATCGACATGAAACCTCCGTATTATAACAGTATTTTATGCGGGCGCAAGCGCCCGCTCAATGTATATTTTAGCTTATAATATGTATTTATGCAAATCACGGCCTTCAAATGTGTTCTCAAGGCGATCCCGCACATAGTTGCCGTCTATTTTAAGCTCGATATCCGGATAATCGCCGCCGGCGTTAAATGAAATATCCTCCAGCAGGTTTTCCATAATCGTGTGCAGCCGCCTGGCGCCTATGTTTTCCATGGTTTCGTTTGCTATAAAAGCATAATGCGCAATTTCATCAAGCGCACTTTCATCAAACTGAAGCAGCACATGGTCAGCACCCAAAAGCGCAGCATATTGTTTGGTGATCGCGTTTTCGGGCTGTGTCAGTATGCACTTATAATCCTCCTCATCCAGCGCGTCAAGCTCCACGCGGATTGGGAAACGCCCCTGAAGCTCCGGAATAAGATCCTCCACCTTGGCCACATGAAAAGCGCCCGCAGCAATAAAGAGAATATAGTCTGTTTTAATAGGGCCATACTTTGTGCTCACTGTCGAACCTTCCACAATGGGCAAAATATCCCTTTGCACACCCTCGCGCGAAACATCCGGCCCGCCGCCGCCCATGTTGCGGTTAGATGCGATTTTGTCTATTTCATCGATGAATATTATTCCATCCTGTTCGGCCTTTTCAACCGCCTCGCGGATAACCTCATCCATATCGATCAATCTATCCGCCTCTTCCTGGATGAGTATTTTGCGCGCCTGCTCCACAGTCACCTTGCGGCGTTTTGTCTTTTTCGGGATTATGCTTCCGAGCATGTCGTTTATGTTGATGTCTATGCCCATTGCAAGCATCGCATCGCTTCCCGGCGCGCGCTCCTCCACATCGACCTCAACAATTTCATTTTCCAGCCGCCCTGCGCGAAGCTGTGCCTGCACGCTCTCCCTGCGTGAAAAATGCGTTTTGCGCTCCTCCTCCGACATTTGCGGCTCATCGTATTGAGGGGCGGCGCCCAACAGCATTTGAAAAGGGTTCTGCTCCACTTCGTTTCTCCTAAGCGGAACCAACAAATCCACCAGCCGCTGCTCAGCGGCGGCCTCGGCGACAAGGCGCACATCCTCTATCTTTTTATTCTTGCAAAGCCGGATTGAAGCCTCAACCAAATCGCGTATCATTGAATCAACATCGCGCCCAACATAACCAACCTCGGTAAACTTTGTGGCCTCCACCTTAACAAGCGGCGCATCCACAAGCTTGGCGAGCCTTCGTGCGATTTCGGTTTTACCAACGCCTGTCGGCCCCATCATGATTATGTTCTTGGGCGTGATTTCCTCGCGCATTTCGGCTGTTAGCTGGCTGCGGCGGTAACGGTTGCGAAGCGCAATTGCAACGGCGCGCTTTGCCTTATCCTGCCCTACTATGTATTTATCGAGTTGATCTACAATCTGTTTGGGTGTGAGCATAATTATACCTCCTCCACCACGATATTACTGTTTGTGAATATGCAAATGTCGCTTGCGATTTCAAGCCCCTTCTTTGCAATTTCCATGGCTGAAAGCTCGGTGTTTTGCTTGAGCGCCTTGGCAGCCGCAAGCGCATACATCCCGCCTGAACCAATGGCGGCAATGCCATCGTCAGGGTCGATCACCTCGCCTGTGCCGGAAACGATTAAAAGCTCATCCTTATTGGCGACAATAAGCAGCGCCTCAAGCTGGCGCATCATTTTATCGCTGCGCCATTCCTGCGCGAGCGATACCGCCGAGCGGGTCAACGCGCCGCCAAATTGCTCAAGCTTAGCCTCAAAACGCTCGCAAAGCGAAAACGCATCGGCCACCGAGCCCGCAAAACCCACAACAACCTTGCCGTGGTAAACCCTGCGCACCTTTTGGGCGGATGCTTTCATGATCGTATTTTTGTTCATTGTAACCTGCCCATCTCCCGCGATGGCGCAGCAGCCGTCCTTTTTAACGGCCAATATTGTTGTGCCCAGTAATTCCATAGCGCGTACCCTCTCTGTTTTTAATGAGAATTGCCTATTGTAATTTATTTATGTCACATCATATCATATGAAAACGTCCATTCGTACATGATACATGAAGCTTAACAATTCGTTTGCAAAACGATCATTTTCATGGGGTATCCGTTTCTTTTTTGTTTCAAGTTGGGTTTATTTGCAGTTGATTTCCAGCGCAAGCTCATCCGCAAGCTCAAGCGCCCGGTTAGCAATCAGTTCATAACGCTGCTGTTTGTTGCGCGGCGCGTTTTTTATGGAATCCATAATGCCATATGTCACATTCATGGGCTGGAAGTCGCCGCCGTTATATTCGCTTATGTAATGCGAAAGCGCGCCTGTCGCTGTTTTTGCAGTAAAATCTATAGGGGAAAGGCCCAGTATTTCCCGGGCAATTTCGACCCCGGCAACAAGGCCGCTCGCGGCGGACTCCACATAACCCTCAACGCCGGTAATCTGCCCGGCAAAGTACAAACCCGGATGTGATTTTAGCTGATAATCCCACCCCAGCATTCCGGGGGAGTTAAGGAATGTGTTGCGGTGCATAACCCCATAGCGGGCAAACTCAGCGTTTTCCAGCCCCGGTATCATCCTGAACACACGCCTTTGCTCGGGGAATGTAAGGTTGGTTTGGAAGCCCACCATGTTAAAAAGCGTACCCTGAGCATTATCCTGCCTAAGCTGCACAACCGCATGGAAGCGTTCGTTTTCCTTGCGTGGATCATGCAAACCAACGGGTTTAAGCGGCCCAAACGCCAGCGTTTTTTCGCCGCGTTTTGCCATGGTCTCCACAGGCATGCAGCCCTCAAAAACGCGCGGAGTTTCAAAAGCGTGAAGCTTTACAGTTTCAGCCTCAACAAGTGCGTTATGAAATTTTGTGTATTCTTCCTTTGTCATGGGGCAGTTTAGGTAATCCGAACCGCGATCATAACGCGAGGCGCGAAATACGATATCCATATCGAGCGAATGGGCATAAATCACGGGCGCCGCAGCATCATAAAAATGCAAAGAGCCGCCTGTAAGCGCCTCAATTTTTTCAAACAATTTGCCTGCCGTAAGCGGGCCTGTCGCAATAATGGCCGGAGCTTCCGGTATTTCCTCTACCTCTTGCTCCACAACATCGATAAGCGGGTTTTCTCTTATCGCCGTGGTTATAAAGGCCGCAAAAGCTTCACGATCCACCGCCAGCGCGCCGCCTGCGGGCACGCGGGTGGCATCCGCAGCGGACATTATGAGCGAATTAAAACGCCTGAGCTCTTCTTTTAAAAGCCCCACGGCGTTTTGCAGCCGATCTGAGCGCAAGGAGTTCGAGCACACAAGCTCCGCAAAAAGCTCGCTCGTGTGCGCCGGGGATTTTTTGTTCGGCTTCATGTCGATAAGGGTAACCGGGATATTGCGCCCGGCTATCTGGAAGGCTGCCTCGCAGCCCGCCAGCCCCGCGCCCACAACCGTGACGCGCCTATTCGCCATCCTCTTTTTCCTTCCGGTCTCTTAGATTATGCCCGCACTCCTTGTTTGTGCACAGCACATAACTGCCCTTCTGGCTCATTTTTTGCACCATTAGCGAGTTGCACTTGGGGCAACGCTCAACAACCGGCCTATCCCACGAAACAAATGAGCATTCGGGATACTTTTCGCAGCCGTAAAACACCTTGCCGCGCTTGGATTTTCTCTTTATAAGCTCCGCGCCACAATCCGGGCAGGGAACATTGATTTTTTCAACGATGGGTTTTGTGTTGCGGCATTCAGGGAAATTGGGGCAGGCGAGGAATTTTCCAAAGCGCCCCATTTTATAAACCATCATAGCGCCGCATTTTTCACAGGGAATTTCCGACACTTCATCCGGTATTACTATTTTTTCTATCGTTTCTGAGGCAACCTCTACGGTTTTAATAAAATCCGGATAAAAATCCTGCAGCACCTGCTCGCTTTCAAGCGAGCCTTCCTCAACCTTATCGAGCTTTTCCTCCATGCCGGCGGTAAACTCCACATCCACAATGGTTGTGAAATTTTCCTTCATAAGCTGTGTCACAACAAAACCAAGCTCTGTTGGCACGAGCATTTTCTTTTCCCTGCAAATATAACCACGATCTATAATTGTGGATATCGTTGGCGAATATGTGCTCGGGCGGCCGATGCCGTTTTCCTCAAGCATCCTAACGAGGGACGCTTCCGTGTAGCGGGATGGCGGCTGGGTGAAACGCTGCTCGCTATCAAGCTTTTTGAGCGCAAAAGCATCGCCCTTTTCGATCGCCGGCAAAGCAACCTCTTTTTCCTGGGTTTCGTCCTTGCCTTCGATATATACGGCGGTAAAACCATCAAAAAGCGTGCGGATGCCGGATGCGCGGAATGTGCAGCCGTTAGCATCGATTGTAACCGAGTTGGTTTCATAGCGTGCATCGGCCATCTGGCTTGCAAGAAAACGCTCATACACCAGCTTATACAGCTTAAATTGATCGTTTGAAAGCATGGTCTTGAGTGAGGCCGGTGTGTCCTCAAGCGATGTTGGGCGGATCGCCTCGTGCGCATCCTGTGCGCTTGAGCGCCCTTTGTAAACATTGGGCTTGGGCGGCAAATAGTTTTTGCCGTATTGCGTTTCGATATGCGTTAGCGCCAAATCCTGCGCTTCCTTTGCAATGCGCACGCTGTCGGTTCGAATATATGTCACAAGGCCTGTTGCGCCGCGCTTGCCAAGCTCCACACCCTCATAAAGCTGCTGTGCAACCATCATGGTGCGTTTTGTTGTGAACCCCAGCTTGCGCGAAGCCTCCTGCTGTAGGCTGCTTGTTGTAAACGGCGGGGCCGGGTGACGATTTTTTGTGCCTGTTTTAACATCGGTTGCAACAAATGTTGCGTCCTTTACGCGGGCAAGTATTTCGTTTGCTTCTTCGCCCGTTCTGACTGTCGCCTTTTTGCCTTCATAACCATAGAACTTTGCCTCGAATGTTTTGCGGGAGCGTTTTTCGGTGAGCTGTGCGCTCAGCGCCCAATATTCCTCCGGCACAAAATCGAGAATTTCCTGCTCGCGGTCGCATATTACACGCGTTGCGACGGACTGCACGCGCCCTGCCGAAAGCCCCTTCCTGACCTTTGCCCAAAGTATGGGGCTGATTTTGTAGCCCACAAGCCGGTCGAGTATGCGCCTTGTCTGCTGTGCATCCACCAGCCGCATATCTATAGGACGAACGCCCTTAATTGAATTTTTAACAGCCGTAGCGGTAATTTCATTAAACACTATGCGGCATTTTGAATTTTCATCCAGCTTCAAAACATTCGCAAGATGCCATGAAATCGCCTCGCCCTCACGATCCGGGTCAGTCGCCAGATAAATCTTCTTTGCGGATTTTGCCTCGCGCCGAATTTTATCGAGCACCTCCCCCCTGCCGCGCAGGGTAATATACTTGGGTTGGAAGTTATTATCCACATCCACCCCAAGTTGGCTTTTAGGAAGATCGCGCACGTGGCCGTTGGAGGCGACCACCTTATAGTTTTTGCCTAGATATTTTGCAATCGTTTTTGCCTTGGCGGGCGATTCGACGATCACCAGTGTGTCTGCCATTAACTTGCCTCCATATTGCTTGCTTTGCGCGGGCAAATGTTACACGAAGTTTCTACCTTATTATAGGCTGAAAAATCTGCCCGGCAACTGCTTAATTATTCCTGAAAACTGTAATGATGTCAAGCCGGAATTTACCTGCGCTGCCGGTAATGACAAAATTTCGCATAATTCGTCGGCGCTTTTTTCGCCCAGAAGCAGCTCTTCAACAATTTTCTTTTCAAGCTGAGTGAGCGTCGAAGTGTCGATTTCCACCACGCGAACCTGGGGCTGTAGCTCTTCCACGCCATACTCAAAAAGAATATCCGCCGCGCAAAAAACGGGCTTTGCCTCGCCTTTTTGAATTAGCCTGTTTGGGCCAACGCTGCTGCCATCCGTAATGCGGCCGGGGATTGCAAAAACATCCCGCCCCTGATCGAGCGCATAGTTGACAGTTATGGATGTGCCGCTGCGCTCGGCCGCCTCCACAACAAGCACCCCACGCGACATGCCGCTCATTACACGATTGCGCATGGGGAAATTTTCGCGATATGGGCGCGTGCCCGGCAAAAACTCAGAAACCACCGCGCCGCGTTCTATAATTTCATTGTAAAGCCTGACATTGCTGTTGGGGTAAATCACATCCACCCCGCAGCCAAGCACCGCAACTGTGGGGCAAAGCGCCCCTTCAACCTCAAGCGCACCTAAAGCGGCGCAGGTGTCTATCCCTGCCGCCATGCCCGAAATTATGCTTGCGCCCTTTTGTGTCAGCTCCTTGCCAAAATGCCTAGCCACGCCCTCGCCATAGGCGGTGGGCCTGCGCATGCCCACAATCGCAATGGGGATTTCCGGCTTTGGGTTAAGCCTTCCTTTAACAAAAAGCAGCTGCGGCGGGTGGTGAATTTCGCGCAGCAGCGATGGATATTCCGTGCTGTATATCGGCAAAACAGAAACATGGTTTTTGAGTAGCCACTCCTGCTTCTCATCAATAAAACTTTCATTTGCAGTCTCTGCCATGCGCTTTGCAATGCCGCTATCCCAACCGGAAAGCGCGGTTTTATCCCGCGCTTTTGCCATGGCAAAAAGCTCCTCCACATCCGGATATTTTGCTGTCAATTTCTCCAATTGCAGTATTTGCCCTGCCGCCGCATAATAAAGCCACAGCCAAAGCTGATCCTTACGGGATAATTCGCCCATTTCCTACACACCTCCGAGCATATTATGGTCAAGGCTGCGGTATTGTATCGCTTCTGCGATATGGTTGGCCTGCGTCGTTTTTTCGCCCTCAAGGTCGGCAATTGTGCGCGCAACCTTTAAAATGCGGTTGTATGCCCTTGCGCTAAGGTTAAGCGCAAGAAATGCCTGGCTCAAAAGCGCTTCCGATTGTTGATCCAAACAACAAACCTCACGAATGCGCCTGTTGGGTATTTGCGCGTTAAAATAAATTCCCCAATCCCTGTAGCGCTCGCGCTGAATTTGCCTTGCCCTGTTAACGCGTGCGCGAACAGCAGCGGAAGGCTCGCCCGGCGCTTTTGAAGAAATATCCGAATAACCAACCTCGGTCATTTCTATCTGGATGTCGATGCGGTCAAGCAGCGGGCCGCTTATTCTGTTTTGGTAACGGTTGATCTGCTGCGCCGTGCAGCGGCATTGCGTTTTACGCGAGCCATGATTGCCGCAGGGGCATGGGTTCATCGCGGCCACCAGCATAAAGCTTGCGGGATATGTTGCGCTTGCGTTTGCGCGGGTGATCGTCACGATCCCATCCTCAAGCGGCTGGCGCAGCGCCTCCAAAACATCCTTTTTAAACTCGGGGAATTCATCGAGAAAAAGCACGCCGTAATGCGCAAGGCTGATCTCCCCCGGCTTTGCGCTTGCGCCGCCGCCCACAAGCGCTGCGGCGGATGCGCCGTGGTGTGGCGCACGAAAAGGGCGCTCACGCAAAATGCCGCTTTGCCCGCGCATTGCCCCCACTACGGAATGAATTTTTGTGATTTCAAGCGCTTCTTCGAATGTTAGATCAGGAAGTATAGATGGTATGCTTCGCGCCAGCATTGTTTTGCCCGAACCCGGCGTGCCTATCAACAGTATGTTGTGGCCGCCCGCAACGGCGATCTCCGCCGCACGTTTTGCGCCCTGCTGCCCGCGGATTTCGGAAAAATCGTTGCTATGCCGCGCATCCGTGGCGCTCCAGCTTTGATTTTCTGCGGGCACAAATTCGGCCTGATCACAAAGCCCCTCCACCACCTGCTTTAGCGTTCCAACAGGCAAAATGCGTGCGCCCGAAATGTAGGATGCTTCGCCCGCGTTACCCTCGGGCAATATTATCGTTTTGTGGCCTTGCTTAAACGCTTCGATCGCCATAGGCAGCACGCCGTCTATCGCGCGGATGCTTCCATCCAACCCAAGCTCGCCAAGCAGCAGCATATCCTTTGCGCAGCCCGGCGGAATTTGCCCCGATGCTTCCAATATTCCAACCGCAATCGGAAGATCGTAAACGGAGCCTTCTTTTTTTAGGTCTGCAGGGGCAAGGTTGATCGTGATGCGGTTGATGGGAAAAGCATAGCCGCTGTTTTTAATCGCGGCGCGCACACGCTCGCGCGATTCGCGCACGGCCGCATCGGGCAGGCCAACGGTGTCGTAGCTGGGTAATCCCCCCGCAATATCCACCTGCACCTGCACGGCAAAACCCGCTATTCCGTTTAGCCCATAGCTTTGAATGTTTGCCAGCATAAAACTCCCCCCCAACACAAACTCAAAATGCCTGACAGCTTAAAGCGCAGCTTGAATCCGTCCACTTAGTTTTTTTCTTTTTTCTCCGCAAACACGATAAACTTGTTGCCTAAAAAGTTGACCGCCATGGATACCGGCGTGGCGATTATGTTGCACAAAAAATCGCTCTCGATTTCAAAAACGTTCCGGCATAAATACATCACAGAAAGCGAAACGCATAACGACACCAGGTTGATGAGCAAAAACAGGCCCGCCTCGCGCCCGCTGCGCTTGCGCTCCTTCTTAAATGTCCATCGGCTGTTGAGTATGTAGCTATTTATAACGCCACATGTGTATGACACAACCTTGGCAGGAAGATACGCCGCGTGAAGCAGGCCTGTTAGCAGCGTATACACAAGAAAATCCACACCTGTGTTGACTATACCCACAATGTTAAACTGAAGAAATTGTTTGATTGTGCCCCAGTGCTTTTTCATGTTCTACGCTCCATACATCAGGCCGCCGCCGGGAATCCACTTGAGAAACTTTGCATACGCCAGCGGAATCTCCAGCCCGGACAATCCGGGATAGAGCAGCAAAAACAGCAGCACCGCCAGCCCCATCCAAACCCACTTGACCCATTTAAGATCAGGGTTTTTACTTTCCGCACGATGAAGGAATTGGGCCGAACCCAGCACAATAAACGGCACGGTCGCAAAAAAGTGATATATAAATGTGCAGCGCGTAACTAGCACCCATGGCAAAAAGTTCGCCGCTGCGCCAACGGTAATCACCGTTGAAGAAAGATCATCCGTTTGCCGCCCCCGCGTCATCCTTCGCAGGTTTTGTGTTAGCAAGGCAAGCATGCCAACGGTGCACACCCACCAAACTGCAGGGTTTCCTGAAGCTGTCAGCGTGGAAATCCAGCCCTCCGGCATACCGTCATTCCAATAATACCACATGGGGCGAAGCGTAAACGGCCATTGCCACCATGCGCTTTGATATGGATGCGTTGCTGTGAGCTGGCTATGGTAGCCCCACATAAACTCCTGATATTTCCATACATCCATAAGTGTGTAATGCTTTTCGCAAAGATAATAGGGCGCATAGGAGGCAAGATAAATCACCACCGGTATAGCGATATAAAACAGACAGCACCACAAAAGCGTTAGAATGGTGTTTTTAACAAATGGCGAAACCATTTGCCTGAGCGCCTCATCCTCACAATCTTTATATTTTCTGTATTCACCATAGCGCCGAAACAGCGAGATGAAAAGCAGCACCGCCAGCCCCGCGCCGGCATAAATACAAATCCACTTACTGGCGGCGCCCAGCCCAAAGAACAGCCCTGCAAGGCCAAGCGGGTGCAGGGTTGCTTTAAGGCCATCGACATAAAAGTTCATGCAGCAATATTGATACATGTAATAATACATAAGTATTATAAAAAACACAGCATACACATCGATTGTGGCGATGCGCGTTTGCGTAAAGTGCATAAAATCAAATGTAAAAAGTGTTGTAACCAGCAGCGCATAGTTGCTGTTTTTGAAAATGCGCTTGCCAAATGCGTAAAAAATCGGCACCATCGCCACGCCAAACAGCGCGCCAACTATGCGCCAGCCAAATGCGTTCATGCCAAACACAGCAACGCCAAGCATAATAAACACCTTACCCAGCGGCGGGTGTGAGTTTTCATATGGCTCCAGCCCATTAAGGTGCTCATAAGCTGTGCGGGCATGGTAAAGCTCATCAAAATACATGCCGTTAATGTATGACGGGCGCTCGGGCACGATGCTCTGCTCATCGATCAACGTAACACCACTGCCGGTTGCGGACACGGGGATAAGCCTTTGCCCACCATCCGCAAAAATCGCAATCTCGCGTATGCGCAGCTCGCCCCAGCTGGTCACAAACGTGAGGCTATCCGTTTGCAGGTTGATCGGCACGCGCTGCCAGCGGAACATGTGATCGTGCTTTTGCTCAAACTCCACCACATTATCCGAACTATCCTTAATCAGCCAATCGCCCTGCGCTATGCCGCCAAATATCCACACCTCGGACACGAGCGTATTTTCTTCAAGCGTTATTATTGTTGACTCCCCCGCCGCGTAACTGTAATATTCAGTTTGCGGCGCTTTAAGCGAGCCAAGGTTGGTCAGCGCAAACACAGCATAAATTGCTGTTAAACCCCAGCAGAAGAGCTTGTCCTTTTTTGTGTAGTTCAGCTTGCGGGCATAGGGAGTGACTGCTTTAAGGCCTGAAGGGGCAGGCTCTTTTTCATCCGCCTGCTCATCAGTCTCATCCGGCTTATCCGGAAAAACCAGCGCTGTTTTTTTCGTTTGTCCCTTAAAAACAATGCTCACACAGCTAATACACAACAAAACAAAACCGGCAACTGTAAGCAGCGAGCCAATAAATGTGAGCGCCTCATATGTTGTGCCGCGCGAATAAGGATAGTCCACAATATAAAACGCGCAAAGCGAATTTAAAAGCAGCGTGACTGAAAACCAGCCAAACAGGCCATACAGCCGCTTATCGTCATACTCGATAGCCGCAAAAAGCAGCAGCGGCAGCGCGGGGAAAAGATAGCGCTCGTGCATGTATTGCCCCAGTGTAAAAAGTGCGGCAAACAAAAACGCCGATGCGATATAGAGCGCGCCACGCGGATTGTTTTTGTGCGCTTTAATGTAGAGCGCGCCCGCCCCAACAACGCTTAAAACAATGCCAATCGTGCCCCATGTGCCATACGAGAAAAACAGCAGCTTATCCTCAACGCTTGTCCAGTTCCCGCCAAAGAGCGCCGGAAGGTTAAAAGCCTCTATGCTTGCGTAGGGATAAGAGGTTGCTGTGGAGAAGTATTTTTCCAGCAGCCAGCGCATATCCCACCCGTTTGAAAATGGCAACGCAAGCAAAAATATCACTGCAAGCGCGCTTAAAACAGCAAGCGCTGCCTTAATAAGCTGCTTAAAATATGAGCCCGCATTTTTTTTATCCGGCACAAAATAGGCGATCGCCAGCAGCGGCCCCAGCATAAGCGCCTGCGGCTTTAGTAAAATAGCAAGCCCATACACAGCGCCCGCCAAAACTCTTTTGTTTTTAATAAACAGATAAATTGCGGCAAACATACAAAGCGTCAAAAGCGAATCGATCTGCCCCCAACCGCCCGATAAAAACGCAAACACAGGGTTGAGCGCAAAAACCGCCATAATAAGTAATGCGTTGCTCTCAGTCATTTTTGCCTGCTTTGCCAAACGATACGCTATAGCTGCCGTTACAAAATCCGCCGCTATGGAGGGCAGCTTTAGCATCAGCACAAACAGCCCGCTTTGATATGAAATGCCTAAAAGCTCGCGCAAGGCGCCAATCATCCAGAGCACATACATATAACCCGGCGGATAGTCGGCAAACATGCCGGATGTGTAAAAGCCCGCCGGGCCATGCTGCTGCATGCCGATTGACCATGCCTGAAAACAGCTTATATCCGTTGAGTGCCCCACAAACAGAATTGAAAATATCATGCGCAACACAAACGCAAAGCTAAAAACAGCAATGATGTATTGGCGCTTGTTTTCAGGCCCCAGAGCCTCACGCCTATTATTCGTTACAACACCTGAATAAAACAAATACGCAAGCAAAGCGCACAAAACTGTGGCAACAACTATAAAAGCAAAGGGTGGTTCATCCTTTGCGCTTTCATCACCTGACTGATCGTCCATTGTGAACCCCGCAAAGGATTGTGCGCCAACCGGCGCGTTTTCGAGCTTTTCCATCGTGACGCTTTTGAATGTGACGCTTCCTTTAGAAAGCGCGCCATAACCACCAAGGCGCAGCGCGAGTGTGAGCTGCGTTTGTGTGGGGCTGGTCACCCCATCAAGCACAATAGTATGCCATTGCCCCATCCTGCTCACTGCATCGGAAGAAGCGTAACTGTCGAGTATCGAAAGTGTTGCGCCAAGCTGGCCCTCGAACCTTTCAACAAAAACATCGCATGTGAAACGATAGCATGTGTTTGGCTCAACCTCAATTCGCTGGCAAACCCGGGCATCGTTTTCACGCATATTTTCCAGCACAACAAAGTTGCTTGCTCCATCGCTTACGGTATATGCGTTGGAGAATTCTTGTTCCCACGCATCAAAATACCATCCGTCAGGCAGCTGGCTTTCTTCATAAAATATCGAAAAATCTCCATTGTAGAGCGTGGGCTCACTATCCTGCGTGGCAAACGCTGAAACGCTAAAAAGCAGCAAAAAGGCCAACAACACAATTAAAGATCTTTTCCTCATCCCTGTTTTTACTGTTTCCTCCCCGCCACGCTAAACAGCGCGACATAAATAAAAGTTTGGGTTATTTATTATTATTGCCCAAACCCTACCAGCATAATAGCATATGGCTCGTCCACTGTAAAATGAACAAACTGGCGCCCGCCGCTTTTAACGGCTGCCCGCATCAAATGCGTTTTTAATGTAAGTGACATTCTCGCTTAAAATATCCACTTCAACAACATCAAAGCGGGCATTTGCATCCGGCGCGTGCTTTGCAAGGTAACCCCCCGCAGCGCGTATTAAGCTCGCCTGCTTTTTAGCGTCCACCGCTTCGCGTGGCAAACCGAATGCTTTTGAGCTGCGGGCCTTAACCTCCACAAACACGATATAGTCGCCATCGCGCATCACTAAATCCAGCTCGTTTCGCCCCACGCGTATGTTTTGCCCAATGCAAATAAAACCCTGCGCTTCAAGGTAGGCTCTGGCCAGCCGCTCGCCATGAGCGCCGCTTTTTTGATTTTCCATTCTTTAGCCATCCTTCGCCCACTTTTTAATGAAGCTGCGCCTGTGCAGCGGGCATGGGCCAAACTCGCAAATGGCGCTAATGTGCTCCGCCGTGCCATAACCTTTGTTGCGGGCAAAACCATATTGAGGGTAAAGCTCGTCCATCCTAACCATGTATCTATCCCGCTCGACCTTTGCAAGGATTGATGCGGCGGCGATTAAATAGCTAAGCTGATCGCCACGCACAAATGAGTGCTGGCGGGCAGGAATATCCAGCCCCTTCACCGCATCCACAAGCACATCCCCCACAGGCTGCTTTAAGGTTGAATACGCTTGCTTAAACGCAAGCTTTGTCGCCTCAAGAATGTTGATTTGATCTATAACCTCCGGCTCCACCCACGCAAGCGCATAGTCGGGCGAAAGGCTGACGATTTGCTCATATATGCTTTCACGCCTGGCGGCGCTGAGCTTTTTAGAATCGTTCACTCCATTTATAAGCGGCGCCTGAGGCAGCACGAGGCAGGCCGCAACAACCGGCCCTGCAAGCGGGCCGCGGCCCACCTCATCCATTCCGGCAACCACAACGGCGCTTTCCCAAAATGTCCGCTCTATTTTTGTCAGCTCAAAAAGGCGCTGCTCTTCAGGAATTTTTGCCATGCTATTATCCTATTCTTCATCAGGATCATCAAATGTTACACGGGCGATACGCCCCGCGCGATATTCATCAAGCACGATGCTTGCAGCGCGCATTGTGTCCGGCTCATTGCCGGGCAAAATGAAGCTGCGGCTTTTGCAAACGCTTTGGAGCAAAAGCTCATCGGGTGTATCGGCCGAAATATCCTTATAGCGCTCGTTAAGCTCATTTGGGCACAAACGCTTAAGATCGATTAAAAGATTGCCCGCCAAACGTTCCACATCCATAATGTCATCACGAATGGAGCCAATGTATGCAAGCCTACGCGCATAGGTTTCATTATCGAGTTTTGGCCAAAGAAGGCCCGGAGTATCCATCATTTCAAGATATGGTGTGATTTTTACCCATTGCTTGCCCCTTGTCACGCCGGGCCTATCCCCTACGCGTGTGCGCGTGCCGCCAGCAATCCGGTTGATAAATGTCGATTTGCCCACGTTTGGAATGCCCGCCACCAAAATGCGCACAGTTTTTGTTACGCCTTTGGCGCGCATGCGCGCCACCTTTTCGGCAGAGGCCTGCTCAAAGGCCGCCACAACCGCTTTTTTATTCCCGCCGGTCGATACAAATGGCAGCGCCTGCTTGCCCTGCGAGCAAAAGCGCTCAACCCAACGTTTTGTAAGCGCAGGGTCGGCAAGGTCGCTTTTGTTGAGTATCACAACCCGGCTTTTGTTTTTAAACAGCTCGTCAAAATCCGGGTTGCCGGTGGAGCGTGGCGCGCGCGCATCCACAAGCTCCGCAACCACATCGATAAGCTTAAGATCCTCTTGCAGCAAACGTTTTGCCTTGGCCATGTGGCCGGGATACCATTGAATTTCCATGCTTCCCTGCTTTCTTTTCTGGGGGGGTGCTAAGATATTATACAAAAAACGTAAAGCCATAAAACAGTGGAAACTGTCAAAGAACTCTCCTAATGGGGATTATCAAGGGGCCGACGCCCCTTGATTTTTAATCTGTGGGTAAGGGCGGCCTGTACGCCCGCAAGCCCACACCTTGGGCATTTTTCACCCTCCGGGTACCACTGATGTTGCCTTTGGCAACGTATTAAAGTCGCTGTCCGCAGCAAAGCTGCAAGAAAAATGTGGTTAGCTCAAAAAAGTGATATGCGGCACAGCCGCAGCGCTTTTTTGAAAAAAATAAAACCCGGCGCCCTGTTGGCGTTTTGCCAACCCGGCAGTCGGGTTTGGTGCAGCGAGTTAATAGCAGCATTAAGGCGCAAAAGCCTTTTTACTTGCTCTTTTTTCTTTCCACGATGCGCTCGGGAACCTTCGCGGCCTTACCAACACGATCGCGCAGATAGTACAGCTTGGCACGGCGAACCTTACCATGGCGAACCACCTCGATGCGGCCGATACGCGGGCTGTTGTAGGGGAATGTTCTTTCAACGCCTACGCCATATGACACACGGCGCACCGTAAAGGACTTGCGCACACCGCCGCCTTGAATTTTGATGACTGTGCCCTCAAAATTCTGCAAGCGCTCGCGGGTACCTTCAACAACCTTTACGAACACACGAACAGTATCGCCCGGCTCAAGCTTGGGCAGATCTGTGCGGAGTTGTTCTTTTTCCAGCTCCAAAATGATGTTTGACATTTTATTTTCTCCTTCCACATAGACGTTCATGCGCGCCAGCAAAGTTTTAAAACGCACAGCGGACCGCCCGTTTTCCGTTGGTTAGTATAGCACAAGGCAGCAGGCTTGGCAAGCCGTTTTCACAAAAATGTAAGC
>JAJDHH010000013.1 GCA_030266105.1 Eubacteriales bacterium OttesenSCG-928-K08 | reverse complement strand
AATGCCAGCATCAAAAACAGACGCTATTGGAGATGAATTATCATTCTTTCTTGTCCTTTTTCCGCATAGTGATGTAAACAGGGAATAATTGAGTTTTCCCGCAAAAGAAAAAACAGGTGGAGGGACTATTTTGGCTGCCTATTTGCCTATGCTTGTGGTGCGCACACAAAATGTAACAGCCGCCGTTGAGATGAATGGCGCGTTTGTGGGCGAAGCATCCTCCAGTGCGCATATCGCGCTGCCGCTTTCTGAAAGCGGCGAGTATTATATCGGCATATATCCCATCCGAGGTAATGCACACAAATATTTTCCTGTAGTGCGCAAGCTCAGCTTTGTTTCGGGCGCTTTGCTGCCTGTGGAAAGTGAGGATGTGGAGGTTTACGCATGGCCTGATCGTGTGTTTGAGGTGGTGTTCTCTGCCGGAATTTTGCCGCAACAGGCCAGGCTGGTTTTTCCGTTTACTGTGGATCAGTTGCGTTTGCCAGATGGCTGTATTGCAACATTGTATTATGAGGGCGGGTTGCGCCTGGCAGTCGAAGAAGGCACACGCATACGTTATGGCACGGTGCTTGGAAGCATGCATCATGGGTGGTTGGAGCTTATTGACGGTGGGCGCCTTGCTGTGTTTGCGGGCACAGCTGTTGCGGAAGGCATGGATTTTTTGCAGGAATATGCCCGCCTTTTGTTGATATTGGATGTGGAATATAATGAGTTAATTCGCCTTGAGGGGGATGCCGTTGGCCTGAGTGAGGGCAATCCTGTTTGTTACAAACAGTTAAACACATTACTAAGGCATGATAAAAAGCAGATCTTTACATACGAAGATAACGGTTATGTTGCAGCGCCCGAGCAGATCGGGTTTTTCACCCACTCGCCTATGGCGCTTGAAACAAACGCGCAGAAAATCACCGCGTTTTGCGAGGCGGTGTTGCATGGCCTTTGGGATGATGCGTTTGCGTTTTTGACCCCGGCGCTTCGTGAAGGGTTGGATGTGGAGATGCTTCGTGCTTGTATGGGCGAGTTTATCGGCGCGCGCTCACCCGTCACAAAGGCTGATCGTGCGATTGGCCTGCTGGGCGAAGAACAGCTTGGAATTACGCCCGTGCGTATGTTTCGCTTTGAATTTGAGAATGCGCTCATAGATAATTTATTTGAAGAATGATCGACAGTTTGATGCGTGTTGCTCCAAACACAAAAACGGAGCTGCCGCAATTGCGGCAGCTCCGTTGAACTGCTTATTTTGTGTTGACCGGCTCTTCAAAAGGGCGCTTTACAGGGGTTTTGTTTGTTCGCCGGGGTGTTGGGCTGCTTGCAGGTGCCGGTGCGTTAAGCTGGCGAAGCTCTTCAATGCGTTGATCCAGCTCATCGTATTTTTGCTGGAGCTTAAAAAGTTCATCCGCAATGTTTAGCGCGCTCATAATTACGCAGTTGGTTGTGCTAAGCGCAGGGTTTTTATTTTCCACCTGCGAAATGCACTTTTGCACATAGCTTGCTAGGCTTTGAATATATGCTTCATCATCCGTTCCGCGAAGATTAATTGTTTGCCCTGCGATATGAACTGTAGCGCGCGTTTGCTGCATTGATTACTTCCTCCAACCATAAAGCTGCTTGTTAATAGTATAGCCATAAATAGGTTGGGTTGCAAGTAAAAGCACAAACGGTTGTTATCGGCATTTGCATATATATGCGGAAAATTGCTGAAAAGCGAGTGTCCCTGTGGTAAAATATTACGCAAAGGGCTGCAGCATGTTAACGTAGGTGCAGAATGCAAATTGTTTAGGAGGAAAATATGAAAAATGCCGTGAAGGAAAAGCTGCAAAGCGGCGCACGGGCGATAGGCACATTCTATACCATGGGAAGCACAGCGGTGGTGGAATGTTTGGGCATCGCGGGATTTGACTATTTGATTGTTGATACTGAACACAGCCCAATGGAAACGCAGGATATAAACAGTGCCATCATTGCGGCTGAGCGGCGCGGCATGTCGCCATTTGTGCGCGTGCGCGCTGTGGAAAGGGCATCCGTGCTCAAAGCGTTGGATTGTGGCGCGGCGGGGCTGATTGTGCCCTGCGTTAACAGCGTTGAAGAAGTGGAAAAACTGATTGGCTTTGCAAAATATGCACCAATTGGCAGCCGTGGTTTTGGGATAGTGCGCGCTTCGGGTTTTGGGCAGGCGGATTACGCAAAAGACACAAAAGAATATTTTGCGCTGAGCAACCGGGAAACATTGCTTTTGCCCCAATGCGAAACTCTGGGCTGCCTTGAGCAGATTGATAAGATTGTTGCGCTTGAAGGTGTGGATGGTATTTTTGTAGGCCCGTATGATCTATCTGTGGCGCTGGGAGTTCCGGGGCAGATGGATGATGCAAGACTCAACGAGGCCATTCAGCTTGTGCAAAGGGTGTGCGCCGAGAATGGCAAGCTTTCATTTATATTTGCGGGCAATGCGGCTACGGCGAAAAAATATTTTGCGCTGGGCTATTCATCCGTGGCGTGCAATATTGATGCGGCTTTACTTACACAGGTGGCAAAAAGCTTGCTGGATACAATTGTGGAATAGATTTAGAAGTGAAGGTTCGTATATGACATTTTGGATAATACTTGCGATTGTGCTTTGCCTGCTTTTGCCCATTGTTGGGTTTGTTTTGCTGCGAAAAAAGGGCGTTCGCGTCCTAAAGCCTTTCTTGATTGGTGCGGCGGCGTTTTTTGTTTCGCAGATTGTGCTGCGAATTCCCCTGCTTAATATGCTTGCCGGCACATTCTGGTATCAGGCGCTCGCGCAAAGCCCGGTGGCCTATGGCCTGTTTTTGGGTCTTACTGCCGGGCTGGTTGAGGAGCTTGCCCGTTTTGGGGCCTTTGCCTTGTTGCTAAAGGATCGCCGGTCATATAATGAGGGCATCGCTTTTGGTTTAGGGCATGGCGGCATTGAGGTGCTGCTTATAACGGTGCTTTCCTTTGTTAATACGCTTGTGCTGCTTTTTGCCTATAATAACGGCACGCTTGCGGCATTGGCGGGGGATCAGCTTGCGGCCACTGAGGCGATTGTTTTATCGCTCACACCCGGAAAAATAATGCTTGCCGTGCTTGAGCGCATAAGCGCAATGGGGCTGCATGTTTCACTATCAATAATGGTGCTTGCAGGGTTTGAGCGGGGCAGGAAGTTGCGCTATCTTGTTGCTGCAATACTTCTGCATGCCTTGATGGACGCATCCATCGTGATAGTGCCATCGTTTATAAACATAAGCACGCTGGGTATTGAAATTATGCTGCTGCTGATGTCCTCTTTGCTTGTGTTTTGGGCTGTGCGAGCAAAAAAATGGTTTATAAATCCGCCAATTGTGGAAAAAACAAAACATGGGGAGGGTGAAGTATGAAAAAACTAACGATATTGTTTGTGGTTGTGCTTCTTATAGCATCTGTTACCGGTTGCTCGAAGGATATTTCTTCAACAGATCTTGGGCAGGAGCTTGTGGCGCTGACAAAAGGCGCTGTGCAGTGCGTTAACGAAAGAGAGTATGGCGGGTTTCGCGCTTATATTCGTGAGGATTTGCGCCCCCAATTTTCTGATGAGGTGATGCAGGGCGTGGAAGAATACATCAGCGCTGCAGGCGATTTTATTGAGTTTGGGCAGACAAAAGTAGTGCCCCAAAAGAGCGGGGATGGTGAGGAAAGCTATGCCGTTGTGCTTGAAGTAAAGTATGAAAGCAAAGAGCTTATATATACCGCGGCGCTTGATAGTCAAAAAGAAATTACCGGATTTTACGTGAAATAAAAAAGATGTGCGGTTATGCCGCACATCTTTTTTATTAGGCTATTTCCTTGCGTTTCGTCCAATTTCCAGCCCTTTAGCAAAGGCTTGTTTGTTGAGCGGAATGAGCGCTTCTTTTTTGCCAAGCTGCTGCATGATTGTCTCCCAAACAACATCTTCGGGAATAACATCCGTAAAACCAATGTAAACGCCCAGCATGATAACGTTAAGCACCTTTGCGTTGCCAAGCTCCAGCGCAAGCTCTGTAACCGGCGCTTGAACAACTGTGATATCGTCTCGTGTGATTGGGTCCTTGGCGATGGAGCTGTTCACATAAAGCGTTCCGCCCGGCCTGAGCTTATACAAAAACTTGTTGAGCGACGGCCCGTTCATAACAATAAGGTCGTCCATAATGTCGCCAAGCGGTGCGCCTATGTCTTCATCGGAAATTACAACATAGCAGTTTGCTGTGCCGCCGCGCTGCTCAGCGCCATAGGAGGGGAAAAACGTTACGTTTTTGTCCGTCGAGTAGCAGGTTGCGTAGGATAGGAGCTTGCCCATCACCATAACGCCCTGCCCGCCAAAACCAGCGATCATTAAGTTTCGTTCCATATTCTCCTCCTTACCTGTCCCTGAAAACACCCAGCGGGTATTCGGGCAGCATCTTTTCTTCGAGGAATTTTAAGGATTCCATCGCGTCCAGCCCCCAGTTGGTGGGGCAGCTTGTGACTATTTCCACCAACGAGAAGCCCTTGTTATCCAGCTGGTTTTGGAATGCCTTGCGAATGGCCTTGCGGGTTTTGATAACATTCGCAGGTGTGTTGCAGCTGCAGCGCTCAAGGTATGTAGGGGCGGTGAGCTGGTTTAAGATTTCGCACATATGCATGGGGTAGCCGTGCTCTTTGGGGTTGCGGCCATTTTGCGCGGTTGTGGCCTTCATGCCAACAAGCGTTGTGGGGGCCATTTGGCCACCTGTCATGCCATAAATGCCGTTGTTTACAAAAATGACGGTGAAGTTTTCGCCGCGGTTGGCTGCGGAAAGTGTTTCCGCCAGGCCGATTGCCGCAAGATCGCCATCGCCCTGATAGGTGTAAACAACCGTGTCGGGGTTAGCGCGTTTAATGCCCGTTGCAACTGCGCAGGCGCGCCCGTGCGGAGAGGTTGTGTTATCGTAGGTGATGTATTCCATCGCAAGGCCGCAGCAGCCCACGCCAAGAACTACGGCTGTGCGGTTGACGATATTGAGCTCTTCAAGCACTTCGCCTATGAGCTTAAAAACTGTGCCGTGCATGCAGCCCGGGCAAAAGCCGGAAACCATGTTTTCCTGAAATGTTTCAGTGCGTTTATATACTTGTTTCATAGCGACCTCCTTACTGTGCGAGCGCCCGAACGGCTTCCACGATTTTTTCGCGGCTCATGATCTCTCCACCCGAACGCAGGCAGGTGTGGATTGGGCAGCGATCCTTAACCGCAAGCTTCACATCAAACACCATCTGTGCGGGTATGGACATTTCCACATCCAAGATCGCCTTCACGCGCGAATAGTCCAGCTGCTCAATTGCGCCATAGGGGAAGGGTGAGACTGTTTTTGGGCGAATAAGTCCCACCAAAATACCCTCGGCGCGAAGCTTGTTGACTGCCGATTTTGCGATACGGCCGGAAATGCCATACGCGGTGATAATATACTGCGCGTCGTCAACCAGATATTCTTCAACCTGAACATCATTTTCCCATGAGGCATAGAGCGCTTCATTATCCTTGCAGGCCTGTTCCTGATCAAGCGTGGACCAGCGGCCGGGTTTTATGAATGCGCGGCCATCTGCCGGGTTGTGGCCAACAAGCGCCCAATCCCTTTGTGCATCCTTAAGGGCTTTGACCTCCTGCTCGCTTCTAAGCTCGGGCAAAACCACAGGCTCCATAATCGTGCCAAGCACACCGTCGGCTAATATGAGCACGGGGTTGCGGTCACGCTGCGCGTAATCAAATGCGGCGTATGTCATGTCCACAGCCTCCTGCACGGTGGCCGGCGCAAACACCATCATTCTAAAGCCGCCGTTGCCGCTGGCCTTTGTTGCCTGCATGTAATCCTGCTGCGCGGGGTGGATGCTGCCAATGCCGGGGCCGCCGCGTGCTATGTTTGCATACACCATCGGGATACGTGCGGAAGCACAAAACGAAATGGCTTCGCTTTTGAGGCTGATGCCGCAGCTTGATGAGGAGGTCATCGCGCGGGTGCCTGTCTGTGCCGCGCCATAGACCATGTTAACTGAAGCGACCTCGCTTTCGCCCTGCACAAATGTGCCGCCAACCTCAGGCAAACGCCGGGAGAGATATTCCGGTATTTCGTTTTGGGGCGTGATGGGATAACCCGCAAAAAAACGGCAGCCGGATCTAACAGCGGCCTCCGCGATTGCTTCACAGCCCTTGAGAAAGATTCTGCTCATGGTATTTCCTCCTATTTATAGACTTCGATTGCCGCGTCCGGGCACATTTGCGCGCAAAGCGCACAGCCTATGCAGTTTTCGGGGTTTTTCACCACCACATAAGGGTACCCCTTGGCATTCACTTCGCTGCCTATTGCAAGCACATCCTTGTTGCAAAAGCGAACGCAATATTCGCAGCTTTTGCAGCTCTCCTGCCGGATTTTTACTTCGGCCATTGTCGTTACCTCCTTTTATTCATCAATCCAATCGTATTTTAAGTATAAATTTAAAGGCAGCGTCATCAGCTGCGTTTTATTGGATACATCTTCAAGCAGTTCCTCGCGCACAAAAGCAGCCTCCAGCGTGATGTGCTCATCAAGCATTGCTTTTGCACGGTTAAGCCCTTCCAAAAACTCTTCGGCGCTGGTGCCTGCGCCAAGGTTTGGGTTAACAAGCATGCGCACTTTATTGATCCTTGAAACCTGAAGTATTGCGGACAGTGTTTGATCCACCGCCCAAATATCGCGCGACCATGGGCGATATGGGTTAACAACATAATAAACCGCCGTATCGTCACGGTTTAAGAACTTTGCAAAGCGGCCGATCATCTTTGCGCCGTTTTCTCCTCCGCCAATGTCGAGCAAAGTAAAGTCGGCGCTATTAAGGCTTTGGGTTACGCCGCCAACGATCGTTGGCGAATCAAAATCATGCACTTCATGGTGGAGCGTGATGTTATGGGTAGCAAGAACAGACCGCGCATCCCTTGAACGGTAGAGCGGCTTAGTTTGGTCAAGATCAAAAAAGTGCACGCCTTGCTCGCTATCTTTTGCGAGTGCAATAGCGCAATTAAGTGCAATTTCACTTTTTCCGGAGCCCGCTTCGCCAAGAAAAACAAAGTTTTTGGCGCCTTCGAGCAGTGCTTGATAGGTTTTTTTCATAACCTTTTGCTCCCATATGTTGTACATATTTTGCAACTTATTTATAAAAAGTATAACATGCACGATTTCACTCACCAAATTTGTCGGCAAAAGGCGGCTTATGTATGAAGTTGCGGTCGAAAAGCAAAGGGGTGGACAAATATGTGTACAATTTTCACTGAACAGTACTTATTTACGGCCTTGCGGGTGCGCAAAAAGTTGCTTATAATTGATATAATTATGCATACAAGGAAAATATATAATAAGGTCGTATTCACGGAGAAAGGACTCAAAATGGATTTAAAAGAACAGCTGGAAAACCTGCGCTTAAACAATCCTTTTCTAAGCAAAACAGATTTGGTGCATACGGTCGTGATAGATGCGATTTTGTCAGGTTTTTTAAAGTGCGGGCAGCGGATTAGCCAGGAGGATTTATCCGCGCAGCTGGGCTTATCGCGCTCACCCGTGCGCGAGGCGATGAACAGGCTTGCGCTTGATGGTTATCTTGTGCGCGAGGGTGCTTCGGGCTATTCTGTTTACACGCTAAAGATGGAGGATTATCTAGCGATTAACGAGTTTAGGCTGATGCTGGAGATATACTCCTCCGAGCTTGCTGTCAAAAACATATTGGGCGATCAACTTGCAAAGCTTAAACAAAATGTCGCTAAAACCAAAAATGCGGTCGAGAAAAACGACATGGTAACTTTTTCGTTGCTGGATTCGGAGTTTCACGAAATTATAATAAGCGCTTCTCAAAACCCTTATCTGATTGAGACATATAGACAATTTGAGAAAAAGTTCGACCTTTTTAGAACCGCAACTTTGATTTCGGATATGCTGCCCGATGCGTATCGCTGGCACAAGATGATTTATGAAGCGATCGCTTCAGGGGATTCACAGGGTGCGGCAATGGCAGCGAAAATTCATCGTGAAAACACCGTTAGCGGTGCGTTGATGATGGCAAAAGCAAACAGGCGGCCATAATAGCAATAAAAAGGTCTGTTACCAAATAAATTCCGCAATTTTACTGGTATGGCAGGCTCACTCATGCTATACTAAGCTGGTGAAAAAATAGAATGAGATAAGACGAAGGAGAAAACAAGTGGAAAGAACATTTGAAATGTCGCTAGGCGGCAGAAAACTAATTGTAGAAACGGGGAAGTATGCCGAGCAGGCGGGCGGCTCCTGCCTGGTTCGCTGTGGCGATACCGCGGTGCTGACCTGCGCGACAGTCGCTAAAACCGCGCGCGATGGTGTGGACTTTCTCCCCCTTAGCTGCGACTTTGAAGAAAAAATGTATTCCGTGGGTAAAATCCCCGGTGGGTTTATCAAGCGTGAGGGCAGGCCGAGCGAAAAGGCAGTGCTCACTTCGAGATTGATCGATCGCCCGCTGCGCCCGCTGTTTCCCAAAGGTTTTTATAAAGATGTGCAGGTTGTGGCGACCGTGCTCTCCGTTGAGCAGGATGTTACGCCCGATGTGCTGGGCATGATTGGCTCATCAATAGCTCTATCCATAAGCGATGCGCCGTTTATGGGGCCTACAGGCTCAGTAAACGTTGGCCTTGTGGATGGGGAATATATAATCAACCCCGATTGCGATCAGCGCGAAAATAGCGTTATGCAGTTGACCGTTGCAGGCACGCGCGATGCGGTTATGATGGTTGAAGCGGGCGCAAATGAAGTCTCCGAAAAGGAAATGCTCGATGGCATTCTTTTTGCCCATGAAGAAATTAAAAAGATAGTCACTTTTATTGAAGGCATCGCCGCTGAGGTTGGCAAACCCAAATGCGAAGTGAACATCCACGCGCCGGAAGAAACACTTTTGCAAAAGGTGCGCGAATATGCGGCTGACAAAGTCGTATGGTCGCTCGATACATTCGATCGTAAGGAACGCGAATTGCGCTCCGCGCAGGTGAAAGAAGAAACGATTGCCGCCTTTGCCGAGGAATACCCTGAGAGTGCAAAGGATATTGACGCGATATTGTATTCCATGACCAAAGAGGTCGTGCGTGACAAAATCATAAACAAGGGCATTCGCCCCGATGGAAGAAAGCATGACGAAATTCGCCCCATATGGTGCGAAACGGGTGTGCTTGCGCGCACACATGGCAGCGGCGTATTCACACGCGGGCAAACACAGGTGCTGACAATTGCCACATTGGGCACAATCGGAGAGGCTCAGATGTTGGATGGTTTGTCGCTTGAGGAAACCAAACGTTATATGCACCAATACAACATGCCGCCCTATAGCGTGGGTGAAACCCGCATGATGCGTGGCCCCGGCCGCAGAGAAATCGGCCACGGTGCGCTTGCTGAGCGTTCGCTTGAGCCAATGCTTCCAAGCGAAGAGGAGTTCCCATATTGCATGCGCCTTGTTTCTGAGGTGATAAGCTCCAACGGCAGCACATCCCAGGCTTCGGTTTGCGCAAGCACGCTGGCGCTCATGGATGCTGGCGTACCCCTGAAAAAGCCGGTTGCCGGTGTTGCGATGGGCCTCATTCAGGACGAAAACAATGGAAACATCGCTGTTTTGACAGATATTCAGGGCCTTGAGGATTTCCTTGGCGACATGGACTTTAAGGTTGCCGGCACAAAGGATGGCATCACGGCGATCCAGATGGATATCAAAATCAAGGGCATTGATGAAAAAATTCTCACCCGTGCGCTGGAATAGGCGCGTGTTGGCAGGCTGTTCATATTGGACAAAATGCTCGAAACCTTGCCGGAGCCCCGCAAGGAGCTTTCGGCGTATGCCCCGCGCATCATTTCGTTTAGCATTAACCCCGACAAAATCAGGGATGTTATTGGCTCGGGCGGCAAAACTATCAATAAAATCATTGCTGATACCGGCGTAAAGATCGATATTGAAGATGATGGCCGCGTTTTTATCGCCTCGCCGGATGCTGCGGCTGCGGATGAAGCGAAAAAGATCATCGATGGCATTGTTAAAGATATCGAGGTTGGCGATGTGTTCCTGGGCCGGGTTGTGCGCATAATGACATTTGGCGCCTTTGTTAACCTGACTCCTGGCAAGGATGGCCTAGTTCACATTTCAAAGCTTGATAATAAGCGCGTGGAAAAGGTTGAGGATGTTGTTAACATTGGCGATGAAATCCTCGTGCGCGTAACTGAAATTGATAAGCAGGGCAAAATCAACCTGACGAGGAAGGGCTTGCTTCCGGAGGATCAACAGTAGATTACCGGCAACAAAGTTAACCTTGGCCGGTGGATCGCGGGGCCGTGGTTGAGTTTTAAAAAAAGTGGCGCGGCAATCTGCGCCGCTTTTTTGACAGGCAGACATTCTCGCCTGTTACGCCGCATATACATGGTGTAACAGGCGAAAGGGGAATGTCTATGCGCAAGTTTAACCAAAAGGGAAGGGCCTTAACAAACGCGTTGCTTGCAACTTTGATTGTTGTGCTATACATCGCGATTTCAACGCCCACAGCTCAATCGGCAATGAGCGAGCTATATAACAGCCCCGTATATCGTGGCCATGCGGAAGATACGCTTGCGCTTGAATGCGCCGTTAGCTGGAATGCCGACGCGCTGCCGGACATGCTCGATTTGCTGAAGGATCAAAATGTTAAAATTACATTTATGGTCAGTGGCGATTGGGCGAAGGAAAACTCCGGTCTCCTTAACAAAATGGTGCAAAATGGCCATGAAATTGGCACAATGGGCATGACACCGTTTTTTGATGGTGACAGGGATGCGCTGGTTAAGGATATTGAAAAATCCATCGAGGTTATTCATGCAGCATGCGGCGTAAGGCCCGAATTGTATTATTCGGGAACGCGCAAGGTCTCAAGCTCAACAAAGGCAGCAGGGCGTGTTGGGCTTGTGCATGTGATGTGCACGGTGGATCTTTTGAGCGGCAGAGGAGATGCGCAGGATATTCTTTCGCGTGCATTGGATAGGCCTTTTGATGGCAGTATATTACTTATACAGCCCACGATGGAAGCGTTTAAAGCGTTGCCTGCATGCCTGGATGGCTTGCGCCAGCAGGGTTACAAAATAGGCACGGTTAGTCAGGCGCTGGGCTAAAGAATAAGGCAGAGGAAAAGACATGATTTTTAATGAAGAATTAGCAAATGGCATTCGAGTAATATGTGAGCCTATCGAGCAGGTGCGCTCCTGTGCGGTTGGCGTGTGGGTGGGCACCGGCTCAAAAAATGAACTTCCGGATGAGGGGGGGATTTCCCACTTTATTGAGCACATGCTTTTTAAGGGAACGCAAAAGCGCAGCGCGCAGGATATTGCAGCCCAAATGGATGGCATTGGCGGCACAATTAATGCATTTACTTCCAAGGAGTGCACCTGCTATTACGCTAAGGTGCTGGATGAGCACCTTGATATCGCGGTGGACATGCTGGCTGACATTGTGCAAAACTCAGTGCTAGCGCCTAAAGAAATCGAAAAGGAGCAAGGCGTAATCTGCGAAGAAATTCTCATGACACAGGATAGCCCTGAGGATTTAGCGCATGAGCAGGTCGCTTCGCTTTATTATTTAGAGGATGCGCTCGCAAAGCCGATTTTGGGCACTGAACAAAGTGTGCGCTCATTTGGCAAAGAGAATTTTCAAAAATACATGGCCCGCCAGTATATTGGGCAACGCATTGTAATTGCTGTGGCGGGTAATTTTGAAAAGAATAAACTGTTTGATATGCTGCGTGAAAAGTTCGCGCATGTAAAAAAAGGCGAACTAATTAAAGATGAGCCTAATACTGCCCCCGGCGGAAGTAGATTTTTGGGCATCGAAAAGGATATTGAGCAGATACATATCTGCATGGCGCTGCCCGGCACAGCAATGGATTCGGATGATCAATATCCACTATTTGTTTTGAGCAATGCTTTGGGCGGCAGCATGAGCTCGCGCCTATTCCAGCGCATACGCGAGGAACGCGGCCTTGCCTACACGATATATTCCTACCCAAGCTGCTACAAAACAGCGGGCAGCTTTGCGCTTTATGCAGGTACAGGCGAACAACAGGCGGCGCAGGTAGTTAAGCTCATGTTAGAGGAAATTGACGATTTAAAAGCAAAGGGCCTCACGAAGGAAGAATTCGTTCGCAGCCGTGAGCAGCTTAAGGGCAGCTATTTGCTCGGGCAGGAGGGAACATCCAGCCGCATGAATGCGCTTGGCAAAACCTTGCTTTTGCTTAACCGTGAATATAACGAGCAGGAGGCCATACGAAGGATTGAGGCAGTGACCCAGGAGGACATTATGCGCGTAATACCCAAGGTGCTTGATATTGAAAATTTAGCAACGGTGTGCGTAGGCAAGCTGAAAAAGCAGGAAAAAGAAATTCGTGCGCTGCTTGGCGTTTAGCGGGCTTTAATTCGGATGGCAAACAGGGGGATTGGTTATGGACAAGCTTGAGCATATTTTTCAAATGCAAAAAATGCTGGACGATGATATCGTGAGCGTGCGTGGCTTGGAGCATTACACGATGGAGCAGTGGATTCAAAAGGATGTGCTCGCCATAATTTCCGAGCTTGGCGAGCTTTTGGATGAAATTAATTTCAAATGGTGGAAAAACCCAAAAGAGATTGATCAGCCTGCATTGCAGGAGGAACTGATCGATATTTTGCATTTTTTTATAAGCATGTGTATTCGCTCAGGCATGGACGCACAAACGATGTATGATATCTATATGGACAAAAACCGGGAAAACTTTGACAGGCAGCATGGCCGCTCAAAAAAACCGGGTTATGAGATTACGGAGTAGCGGGTGCGTATGGTTAAAAAGAAAGTTCGCGGAAGGTTTTACGTTATAATATTTCCTTTTGTCGCCGCTATAGGCGTGGGGCTCTATTTTCTGTTCGGCGGTGGCAGGGAGGGCGAGCTTGAAACGGGTACGATGCGGCTTTCCTATCCGGCAAGCTCGGTTATAATACGCGATGAACAAAGCATTTCAACAGAAAAATACGATAGAATAGTTTTTAGCGTAGCCGAAGGTGCGCGGGTGTCGGCAGGGGATCAGATCGCTGAAATTTTCAAATGGGGCTATCAGGAAGAAACGATGCAGGCCCTGATTGAAGCACAACAGCAGATTTTAGAATACCAGCTCACACTCATGGAAGGTATCGTCAATCAGGATCTGACTTCCTTAGTCAGCCAGATCAACGCAAAGCAGGATGAAATACGCGCCGCCGCAAACGGAAAGAGCGAAAAGGATATGCTTGCGTTGGAGCAGGAGCTAAAGGCGCTTTTGAATAGCAGAATGGAACTGCTGCGCGGAATTCATCAGGCGGATGAAACGTTGACATCGCTTTATCAAAAAGAAGAGCAGCAGCAGAACAACCTTTCAACATGGAAGCGAGTGGTCAGTGCCGAAAACGAAGGTGTTGTCAGCTTTTACTTTGATGGTTATGAAAAGTCCATCAGCGCTGGCAAGCTGGAACTTTTAAATGCGGATCAGCTTGCGAGCGTGCTTAAAGGAGCGGGCGCTGCGATTAACTCGGATTCATCCGCAGAAACACCACTTTATCGTTTGATCGACGATCAGCATTTTTACATCGCATTTTTGACGGACAGCACAAACCCGTTTAGGGTTGTCAATGGCATGCGCTATACGGTTGTTTTTGCGGGTTATGCCGATAAACCATTTGAGGCCGTTGCGCTTGCACCCGTTATTGGCGAAAAGCAGGTGGTGAACATACTCGAAATTAACGGCCAACCTATGGGTGATCTAATGGGTGTGCGCCTGATGGACATTACGCTCATGCAGGATGTTGCAGGCTTATCCGTGCCGCTAAGTGCGATCACGGTAAATGAAGAAGGGCTTGCGGGGATAACCCGTGTAACCGGAAATGAGAGCGTGTGGGTGCAGGTGGATGTGCTTGCGGCAAATGAGGATGAGGCAATCATACAGGCCGCTAAAGCGCAGGATAATTTGATGGCCGGAATACGCTACAAAAAGTAGCATGCGGCTTGGAGCAAATATGGATATAAGCAACAACTTAAAAAACATACGCGAAAATATTTCGTTGGCTTGTGCAAAGGCGCATCGGGATGAGTCGGAAGTGACGCTGATTGCCGTCACAAAATTTGTTTCTGTGGATCGGATTGCGCCCGTTTTGGAGCTGGGAGTAACCAATGTGGGTGAGAACCGTTCCCAGGAGCTTGTTGAAAAAATGGATTTTTTTGATGAGCACAAATGCACCAAGCATTTTATTGGACAATTACAAACAAATAAGGTAAAATATATCATAGGAAAAGTGGAGCTTATCCAATCGGTGGATAGGGTCGCGCTTGTTGCCGAAGTGAATAGGCTTGCCGCCTTAAGAGGCATCGTGCAGGATATCCTCGTTCAGGTGAATGTAGGCGATGAAGCACAAAAGGGCGGAGTTGGGGCTCGTGATTTGCGCACATTTTTGGAAAGCATGAATGCGTATGAAAACATTCATGTTAAGGGCCTGATGTGCATTCCTCCCGCGCTGGCGCCTGAGCAAACCCGGCCGTATTTCATAAAAATGCGGGAGCTTTTTGAAAGCTGCAAGGGTTTGCCCAATGTCGAAATGCAGCATTTATCAATGGGAATGAGCAGCGACTACAAGGAGGCGGTTGAAGAAGGGGCGACTATGGTTCGCGTAGGCAGCGCTCTTTTTGGCAACAGGATGTAATCGGAAGTAGATATATATTTTTCCGTTACTAATACATGGTTATCCGCGTATATATATTTTTGCGGAGGCCAAAGACTAAATTTTCTCTCCAAGCGCCAACGAAAATACTTTCGTATTGGAGGAAAACAAAATGGCAGATTTTTTCAACAAATTTCTCAATTACATCGGCATTGAGGAATCCGAGGAGGAGGAATACTCCTTCCAGGAGCAGGACTATGAAGCGCCTGCGGAACAAAACGATAATGTAGTGTCGTTTGGTACGCGGGAGAAGCGCCGTTCGGCCAGCAACGTTGTTAGTATGGCGGCTGCTTCCCAAATGAAGATGATACTTTACCATCCGATCAACTATCAGGATGCGCAAAGCATTATCGACAATTTCAGGAGCCGCAAGCCAGTTATCGTTAACATGGAAGACCTTGAGGTGGAAGTAGCGCAGCGTATTTTGGATTTTATATCCGGAGCGGCCTATGCACTGGATGGCGACATTTTCAAAATTTCCAAGGGAATTTTCGTAATTGCGCCGGTTAACTATGATGTAATTGGCAATGGGGACAGCGAACTTGGGGACGACGGGCTCATATAAGTGCTTCAAAAAGCTGCGTGATTTTTGCATTACGCGCTTTGAACAATTTTTACGCGTCGTTTAGCGGCGCGTTTTTTTTGAAAAGGAACCACGGGAGGTGAAAGAAAATGCGTGCGGATGATATTGTACGCCAACGTTTCACAAAGGTGTTTCGCGGATACGATGTGCAGGAGGTCGACCTTTTTTTAGATGAGGTTATTCGCACTATTGAAGAACTGGAAGCTGAACGCAATCAGCTTTTAACGCGCCTTGAGGTGCTTTTGCAGGAGCTTGACCGTAGCGACAGGCTTGTGCAGATGCACAAGGATAAGCAAAGGGACCCGCAGCAGCCCGCTTTGCAGTCCGGGCAAAATGCAAAAAGGACTGTGCGCACGCACAAACGCCATATCCGCGCGGCAGAACCTATGCCTGCGCTTGGGCAGGCGGAGGATTATGCTCAAAATAATTTTGCGCAACCTACGCAACCGGAATTAAACACAAGCACACAGCCTGATCAAGAAAACCTGCCCCCGCTGGGTTAAAAGACTCTTTATTAGCGCTTCACCGTTTGGTGAAGCGCTAAGTTGCCTTTCCCTTTTGCGTGTGGTATAGTATTGCGGCGGATAAAGAAGGTTCGGCGGCTGTTTTCGCTGGGCGGATGAGGGATGGGCATGAAGAACTTTTCATTTGAGCTGATTAAAAGCTGTGCGCAGTCTGGCGCACGGCTGGGTCTGCTACATACTCCGCATGGTGATATTGAAACCCCATGTTACATGCCTGTGGGCACTCAAGCCACCGTTAAGGCGATGACTCCCCGCGATTTGAAGGATATCGATGCAAAAATCATACTTTCCAATACATATCATTTATATATGCGCCCGGGTCATGAGCTTGTGCGCGAGGCGGGTGGGCTGCACTCCTTTATGGGATGGGATCGCCCGATTTTAACCGATAGCGGCGGCTTTCAGGTGTTTAGCCTTGCACAAATGAATAAAATACGCGAGGATGGCGTGGAATTTCGCTCACACATAGATGGTAGCAAGCATTTTTTTACGCCTGAAAAGGTGATGGAAATCGAGCAGGCGTTAGGTGCGGATATTGCCATGTGTTTTGATGAATGCGCCCCATATCCGAGCGAATACACATACACCAAGCAGGCGATGCAGCGCACGCACCGCTGGGCACAGCGTTGCAAGAGCGAGCATACGCGTGAGGATCAGGCGCTGTTTGGCATAGTGCAGGGCGGAATGTATGCCGATTTGCGAATCGAAAGTGCAAAAACAATAGCCGACATGGATTTTATCGGCAACGCAATTGGCGGCTTATCTGTCGGAGAACCAAAGCCCATTATGTATGAAATGCTGGAAGCGATTGAACCGCACATGCCTAAGCTAAAGCCGCGCTACCTTATGGGCGTTGGCAGCCCGGATTGCCTAATTGAAGGCTCAATACGCGGTGTGGATATGTTCGATTGTGTGCTGCAAACCCGCATCGCAAGAAATGGGCTGGCGCTCACGCGTTACGGTAAGCGGATGCTTCGCAACAAGGAATATGCGCACGATTTTTCGCCCATTGAGGAAGGTTGCGAGTGTTACGCCTGCAAGAATTTCACTCGGGCGTACATACGCCATCTTATTAAAGCAAAAGAAATTTTGGGCGCACAGTTAATAACAATTCATAATCTTCATATGTCGCTGCGCTTGATGGAAGAAATCCGGCAGGCCATTAAAGAAGATCGCCTTTTGAGCCTCAGGCAAAATTGGATTGATAGAGGCGGATACCAATGCTAAGCATGTGTTCAAAAACGGAGCAGGAAACAGAAATTCTGGGTGTTGCATTGGCAAAGCAGCTTTTTCCGGGCGCTTTTGTTGCGCTTTGGGGTGGCTTGGGAGCAGGAAAAACGGCTTTTGCCAGAGGTGTGGGAAAAGGGCTGGGGGCGAATACAATCAAAAGCCCCACGTTTACAGTGCTGCACTCGCATGAGCAAGGGCGGCTCCCGCTTCATCATTTTGACGCATACCGCCTTAACGGGGAGGATGAGCTTTGGGACATCGGCTATGATGAGTATGTGAATGGTTCGGGTGTTGTGCTGCTTGAGTGGCCGGAGCGTGTTTTAGGCGCGTTGCCGCGCAACAGGTTGGATGTAAAAATCACAGGCAATGGAGATGATCCTCGAAAGATCGATTTATTGCCTTATGGTGATGAATATGAAAAGCTTCTCTCTAAGCTCGATTTGAGTGGGGAGGTATTGTTATGATACTCGCGTTTGAATCATCCAGCGCGACTGCATCGGTCGCTGTTTTATCCAATGGTGAGCTGATTGCGGAGCGTTCCTTGCATAGCACGCGCACACATTCCAAAACGCTTTTGCCTATGGCGCAGGCGCTTATGGAGGAATGCGGGTTTGCACCAAATGAACTTACAGCGCTTGCAGTAAACTGTGGCCCGGGATCTTTCACAGGCGTTCGTATTGGCGTTTGTATTGCAAACGCCATGGGGCTTGCGCTTAACATTCCGGTGATTTCGATAAATTCGCTGCTTTGCCTGAATGAGAATATTGCATTCTATCCCGGAAATGTTTGCGTGATGATCGATGCGCGAAACGATAGCGTTTATACAGCGCAGTATAAATTCGGCGAGGTTGTGCGCCCGCCGGTTGCGCTTACTGTTGAGCAGTGCTTAAAAGATGTTCCTGAAGGGACAATTTTTGTTGGGGATGGCGCAATTCAATACGAAGCGCAAATTCGCAAATCCGCGGCAAACGCAACGATCGCTCCAGCAGCAAGCATGTTCTGCCGCGCAGGCTCGCTTTGTTATATTGCTCATCGGCGCCTGCAAAGCGGAGAGGTTGATGGCACACAGCAGGCGGAGCCGCTTTATCTTCGTGTTTCGCAGGCTGAACGCATGTGGGAAAAGCGCAATCAGGAATAGTACAAACAGGGTGAGGAATACCATGCAAAAGGAACCGCTATTTAGGAAAATGAAGAAAGAGGATGTTCCCGGCGTTGCGGAAATCGAAAGCATCTGTTTTCGTTCCCCTTGGACAAAGAACATGCTTTATTCTGAGCTAAAGAACGCTGTTGCCCGCTATTTTGTGTTGGAGGCGCCGGATGGTGCGTTGATGGGATACATCGGCATGTGGCTTATTTTAAGGGAAGCGCATGTGACGAATGTTGCGGTGCTTCCGCAATACCGCAGGCAGGGCTGGGGAAGAAAAATAATGCTTTTTGCCATGGAGGATGCCAACGACAAAGGCGCCCGGCAGATGACGCTTGAGGTGCGCGAGAGCAACATTGCAGCGCAGGCGATGTATGAAAAGCTGGGCTTTACAATAGCAGGGCGCAGAAAAAAATACTATTCCGATACGGATGAGGATGCGCTGGTGTTGTGGAACATGGATATTGAAAAAGAGATTAGGCAGTTGCGCGCTTAGTGTGATGCAAGCTATAATAGCACAGTAACGTGGCTGGATTTTACCGGCACGAAAAAGGGGAGCAAAAGCTTGTTTGTTACGGTTGAGGGCGTTTCCCTGCATTACACACAGCAGGGGGAGGGTGCTCCCGTTTTGATATTACACGGCTGGATGGCCAGCGTTGAGGCGATGCAGTGCATCGCCAATGAGGTGGAGCGCCTGGGAAAGCGCGCCATATCCCTCGACTTTCCCGGCTTTGGAAAAAGCCAGGAGCCGCCCGAGGTTTGGGGCGTGCCTGAGTATGCTAAAAACACGCGTGCGTTTATCAAAGCGCTTAATATAGAAGGCTGCGATGTTGTTTGCCATTCATTTGGCGGGCGGGTCACAATAGCGCTTGCAAGCGAAGAACCGGAACTTTTTAACAGGCTGGTGCTGGTGGATGCTGCGGGCATTCGACCGAGGCGCACATTAAAATGGTATTTGCGCACATATACATATAAGCTGGGGAAGCTGCTTTCAAAAGTCAGGTGGATAGATAAGCTGTTCCATCTGAGCGAACGCCGGAAAAATGCAGGCTCTGAGGATTATAAGGCGCTCAAAAGCGATTTGATGCGTGCGGTGTTTGTTAAGGTTGTGAATCTCGATTTGAAGGATAGACTAAAGCACATTAAGAACCCTACGCTGCTTGTTTGGGGCACGCAAGATACATCGACTCCGCTATACATGGGCGAGATGATGGAAAAGCTCATACCCGATGCGGGTCTGGTTCGGATTGAGGGTGCAGGTCATTTTAGTTATGCGGAGCGCTATCCGCAATTTTGCGCGGTGCTGAGGGTTTTTTTAGGGCAGGGCGGACAGTAATTCGTGGGATGGTACAAGTATGAGAACTTTTGATATAATTTTTTCAATATTGGGTGCGGGGGCCGTTGTAGTTGCCTCGCTTCGTTATGTGCATATGCTTCAGCTGGAAAGCTATCAGGGGAATATGTATGTAAAGTGGCTTAGGCGTGCGGGTAAAAACGATGTGCTGACCTGCATGCTTTTTGGCGCTGCGGCGATGTTGCTTAGAATGGCATGGATGCTGCTGTATCATGATAGTGCTGTTATTAGCACAATTTTGCTTTATGGCTGCGATGTGCTCTACATTGCGGCGATGGTGTATCTGAGCATTAGCAACCGAAAGCGCGCGGAACAAAAAAAGCCCATAGTGTACACAAGCCGCGTTAAACGCTTGCTGGCCATACTGGCGGTTTTAAGCTTTCTTTTCCACATGAATGTCAATCTGTTCACGACAAAAGCTTACACTACATTTCCATTGCTAATTACGATGAACATTCTGCGCTATCTTCCCGGCCTGATGCTTCCATCGTTTGTGTTGCTGTGCGCCTGCGTTGCGCTACCGATTGAAAATGCCGTTAAAAACAGATATCTTAATGATGCAAAACGTAAACTTCAGGCAAGGGAGGATATCATTAAGATAGCTGTTACCGGAAGCTATGGCAAGACCAGCACAAAGTTTATTCTGGGTACAATTTTACAGGAAAAATTTAATACGCTTGTGACCCCGCAAAGCTTTAACACGCCCATGGGTATCACCCGAGTTATTCGTGAGCAGCTTGAAGCCGGACACGAGGCGTTTGTCGCTGAAATGGGCGCGCGTTACGCTGGCGATATCGATGAGTTATGCGATCTTGTTCAGCCGACATATGGGATAATCACTTCAGTGGGCAAGCAGCATTTAGATACTTTTGGCTCTTACGAGAACGTGATTAAAACAAAATCGGAGCTTTTGCTCAGGCTGCCGGAAGACGGCGCTGCCTTTTTGAATGGCGATAATGAAGATTGCAGGCAAATGTACGAGAATTGCAATTTAAAAAACAAATATCTGTTTGGTTTGGATTATGAGGGTGAGCTGTTTTTGCGGGCAACTGATGTGCGAGTAACAAAGCAAGGCAGCACATTTACTCTGGAAACATCGAGCAAAGAGCGGGTGGAGTGCAAAACCTCTTTGCTTGGCAAGCACAACATACTAAACATAACTGGTGCTGCGGCAGTCGCAAAACATATGGGACTGACATTGGAGCAGATCGCCTCTGGAATTTCCAATGTGCAGCCGGTGGAGCATAGGCTGCAGCTCATTGAGGGCCCTGTTACCGTGATTGACGATGCGTTTAACGCAAACCCAGCAGGCACAAAAGCAGCCATGGAGGTTTTGCGCGCGTTTGCGCCTGCAAACCGCGTTGTGGTCACCCCCGGGATGGTTGAGCTGGGCGATGAGGAAGAGGCGCTTAACGAGGCATTTGGCAAGGATATTGCAAGCGCCGCAGATGTGGTGATTTTAGTTGGCCAGCAGCGCGTGGAGCCAATTTTTCGCGGGCTTATTGCTGCAGGTTTTGATGAGGGGAACATTCTGCGCGCACAAAACCTGGCGCAGGTGACTAAGATGCTGCCCCAATATGCGCCGCCGGGCAGCGTTGTTTTGTTCGAAAACGACCTGCCGGATAACTACAGCGGCGAATAAGTTAGAAGAATTGCGCAAAGAGGAGAGGAGCGTCCCTATGAAAAAGTTGGCGGTTATATTTGGCAGCCGTTCGGCTGAACATGATGTTTCAATAATTTCAGGTATGCAGTTGATTGAAAATGTGGATAAATCCAAGTTCGATCCTTATCCGGTCTACATTTCGCGCACAGGCGAATGGTTTGTGGGCCAGCCGCTTAACAGCATGAAATTCTACCGCGCGTTTGATCCATCCGCAAAGGGGCTGACAAAGGTGTATTTACCACCAGTTCCCGGAATGAATGGGCTTTATGCGCAGCGTACAGGCGGCTTTTTTCAAAAGGCGGATGAAAAGATAGCGCATATAGATTGCGCCATATTAGCTCTGCATGGTATGCACGGTGAGGATGGAAGCATACAGGGTCTTTTTGAAATGGCGGATATCCCATATTCCAGCGTGGGGGTAACAGGCTCCGGCGTGGGGATGGATAAAATCATAATGAAGGCAGTGTTTGAAAGCATGGGCCTAAACGTGCTGCCCTCAAAGTATTGTTATAGAAGCTATTGGCAGCAGGAGCCTGAGCGTGTGCTGGATGATATGGAGCAGCTTGGTTTCCCGCTGTTTGTAAAGCCCGCCAACCTTGGCTCTAGCATAGGCATCGGCAAAGCGGAGGATCGTGAAAGCCTGCGCAACCGCATAGAGGTCGCAACCCGCTATGATCGGCGCATTTTGGTGGAAAAGGCCGTTGTTAATCGCGAGGAGATCAACTGCGCAGCGCTTGGATATGGGGAGAACTGCTTGCCCTCCGCATGTGAGCAGCCTGTAACAACTGCGGATATGGAGCTGCTTGGTTTTGATGAAAAGTATTTGAGCAACGCAAAAGGGCAGGGCATGGAGCAACTTTCGCGCATTATTCCAGCGCCCATAGGCGAGGAACGCACAAAGTATATTCAGGATACGACCTGCGAAATATTCAGGATGCTGGAATGCAAAGGTGTTGTCCGCATCGACTACATAGTGGATAAGGACGATGATACGATTTATGTTAACGAAATAAATACGATCCCCGGGTCATTTGCGTTCTATCTTTTTGAGCCGGTTGGCATTCCTTATTCGCAGCTTATAAATAAGCTGGTGGAATATGCTTTTGCCGCCCAGGCAGAGAAGCAGGCGTCGATGTTCTCCTACGATTCGGCGATACTCGAAAAGGTTATTTCCGGCGTTGGCGCAAAAGGTGCAAAAACAAAAAGCGGGATGCCCGCTCATAAATAAACAAACTTTACGGCTACAAAGGAGAAAAAGATGAGCTTATTTAGCGATTGGAACGAGCTTGCCCAACAGGAACGCGGCAAAAAAGAGCATACCGAGTTTTGGGAAACCTACTTCGATGCGGAGACTGAAAACTATAAAAAAATACTCGACCAGCCAAACGAACCCTTTAAGGGGACACTTGCGGAGCTAGCGGATACATTTGAGATGGAGCCGGTCGTGTTTGCAGGCTTTTTGGACGGCATTAATTCCAGCCTTAAAAAAGAGCTTGATATGGAAAGTGTAAAGCTTGGCAGCAAAATTTCGCTTGAGGTTAACCTCGAAAAACTGTATTTTAACATGCTTGATGCAAAGGCGGATTGGCTGTATACGCTCGATCAATGGGATGGGCTTTTGAGCGAAGAGCGTCGCAAGGAAATTGCAAAAGAGCACCGCTCTTCTAAAATGTATGTGCGCGAAACCACGGTGGGGCGCAACGATCCCTGCCCATGCGGGAGCGGGAAAAAATACAAAAAATGCTGCGGACAAGCAGGCTGATTGTTAATTTGGTGCAGAGCGTAGCAGGGGGCATATAGCAAGTTTTGATTGACAGCCTATGTGCTTTCTGCTAGAATAACTAACTGTCGGTAGTATCATGGCAAAAGCCGCACAACACCGAACCGGCTCCGCACCCTATTACTGCGCCTGTAGCTCAGCAGGATAGAGCAACGGCCTTCTAAGCCGTAGGTCCCGGGTTCGAATCCCTGCAGGCGCGCCATTTTGGTGGGTATAGTTCAGTTGGTTAGAATGCCAGATTGTGGCTCTGGAGGTCATGGGTTCAACTCCCATTACCCACCCCAAAAAACCCCTAAGCGTTATTGCGCTTAGGGGTTTTTCCTTGAATCATATTTTATTTTTGCAGCTTACCATTTAACAATCCGGTAATAAACCCGTGCTGTTTGCTTATACACAATTAGGTAAATTGCCGCAAACACAATGCTTGTTAATCCGATGCACATGAGCGTGATGCTGTAGTCAAACATGCCAAACTGGGAAATCATTTGCATCATGATTTTGCTTGCCGCAAGAATATGGCACACTGCCAAACCAAGCGGCAGGAAAAACACCCACAAAATTTGCTTGTTTACAACGGATTTAACGTCCTCGCTCCTCATGCCGACCTTTTGCATGATGGCAAAGCGTTCCTTATCCTCGCTACCCTCGGTGATCTGCTTAAAATAAATCATCATGACCATCATCACTAAGAAGAGTATCGCAAAAAATGCAGCCAGGAATAAAAGCCCACCATAAGCGCCGTAACCATCTTGTCGTGCTTCATAGATGCTGTTAGTCCAAATCACATTAGGAATGTTTTCTATTTCCTTGCAGAACGCTTCAGCATCGGCTGCTTTACCCATAACATCCATATACAAGGAATTGCCTAACAATACGGAATTAACGTACTGGATGGGGGCATCATCAGGCGCATAAGTAACCTTACCGGGCTGCAAATAACCTCGCGAAGGTTGCACACGATCATCAAGTTTGCCCTGCAGCTGCACATTGTGCGCCAGAGCCAGCGCGTCAAGCTGGGCAACCAGCTCGTGCACGGTGTTATCAAGTCGTTTCTGGTTTTCTAATTCATCAAGCTCCTCATCATGATCGTAGGTAAATGCAACGTATGCGTCATAAGGGTTGTTTGTTCTTGCAATCTGCTCCTGCCCAAAGTAGAGTGAGCTTGCGCCCGCCACAGTAACAAGCAGCATCGTGCAAAACACACATATGCTGGCCAGGCCACGTGCGTTTACCCGCATCCTGTGGAACATGCCGGATATCGCAACGAAGTTCCCGCTTTTATAGTAAAAGTTTTTGTTATTGCGCAAAAGGCGCAAAAGCGCGATGCTGCCTGAGTAAAACAGCAAAAACGTTGCTATTATAACCACAAACGCGGCAGGGAAAAACACACCAAGGGCAAAATAAGGATCATCGTTAATCAAAACAAACGCATATGTGCCGCCCAACAGCAACAATCCTAAAATTGCTGCGGGAATAACAAGCTTTGAGTCCTTTTCGCCACGCTTATCGCTTTGCAAAAGGTCAACGACATTCACGATACGCACGCGTAAGCCATTATAAAGGTTGTTGCCTATCATCACGGCGGCAAAGAGCGCTATGGTGCCAATAAAAGCGATAAATGGCATTTGGAATGTGCTTCCCTCCACGGTTGCGCGCATTGCGCGCAGCAGCAGCAGGAAAACCAGGCGGCCGAACACCATGCCAAGCAGCATTCCGAAGATCAGCCCAAGGCCAACGATTATAAGCATCTCCCAGCGCAGCACCCGCGCTACATGGCGGCGGTTCATGCCCAGCACGCTGTAAAGCCCGAACTCTTTTTTTCTTCGCTTGGTTAAAAACGCGTTTATATAAAGCATAAAACCAAATGCAAATGCTGTGAAAACCACGGTGCCGGCCATAAAAACCGATCTTGCGGTTTCACCGCCTGGTACATTTTTGATGCTTGTAGAGAATATCAGCGACAAAATCAAAAAATATACGCAGCTCATGATTGTCGCAGCGATAAAATATGGCACATACACCTCGCGGCTTCTTTTTACATTTGCTATGGCCAGCCGCAAATACAGGTTTTTAGGCATTGCTTTTTCCTCCCGCAATGCTAAGGCGCGGCGGTTCTTCTTCAAGCACGGTGAGGTTTGAAACGATGCGCTCGTAAAATGTGCGGTTATTATCAGCCCCGCGGTATATTTGATTAAACAGCTCGCCATCGCGTATAAACAGCACGCGGGAGGCGTAGCTTGCGGCCATGGCGCTGTGCGTAACCATCAACAATGTGTGGCCGCTTTTATTTAATGAAGAGAACAACTCTAATAGGTTTGTGGAAGAGCGAGTGTCCAGCGCGCCGGTTGGCTCATCCGCCAGAATGATCTTCGGGTTTGTGATAATCGCGCGCGCAACAGCTGTGCGCTGCTTTTCGCCGCCGGATATTTCGAATGGGAATTTATCAAGCAGGTGGCTTATGCCAAGCGATTGAGCAACTGGCGCAAGCCTGGATTGCATTTTGCCAACGCGCATGTTGGATAGCACAAGCGGCAAGAGTATGTTATCCCGTACGCTGAATGTATCCAACAGGTTAAACTCCTGAAAAACAAAACCAAGGTTATCCCGCCTAAAAGCGGCAAGCTCGCGCTCGGGAATGTTTTTTACGCCGCGGCCATCAAGATAAACATCTCCTGAGGTGGGTTTATCAAGCGAGGCGATTATATTCAGGAGCGTACTTTTTCCGCTGCCCGAAGGCCCCATGATGGAGACGAACTCGCCCGCGGCGACCTCAAAGCTAACGCCACTGAGCGCGATGCATTGGCTAAAGCCAAGCTTTGTGTTATAAATCCGCTTTACGTTTTCAATTTTTAAAAGTTCCATTGTTACCTCCAAACATAGCGGCGGTTTTATTTTGCCACCGCCCGGTAACTATAGTGTATCCGCTTAAAAAGGCAACTACCATAACGCAACATTACAATTAGCGCCCGGTTTCTTTCAAAAATGTAAGAATAACCGCTATTCAAACATCAATCCGTCCTGCGGCAAACGCAAAATCACTTTTGTGCCCTTGCCGTATTCGCTTTCGAGTTGGATGGAAATATTAAGAGCTTTCGCTACACGGCGGGCCATGCTAAGCCCAAGCCCGCTGGCACGCTGATCCACACGCCCGTTGAAGCCAGTAAATCCTCGCTCGAATACGCGTGGCAAATCCTGCGGGAGTATGCCTATGCCTGTGTCTTCCAGCACCAGCGCGCCTTCAAGCATGCGGGCCGTAAGCCCGCCTGAATGTGTGTATTTTGCGGCGTTTGATAAAAGCTGCTCCAATATAAAAGCAAGCCATTTTTCATCCGTATGCGCATATAAGTCGCCACCCTCAATTTCAACACGCAAATTTTTGGAGATAAACTGTGGGGCGTATTTTCGTATGCTTTTTCGAAGTATTTCTTCAACATTGCAGTATGTAATTACGATATCGTTTTCCAAGCGTGTTGCACGAGCATAAGAAAGCGCCATTTCAACATAGCGCTCAATTTCAAAAAGCTCGTGGCTTAGCTGCGCATCAGTTGCAGAACCATTTTCGATCAACAGGCGCAGAGCAAAAAGCGGAGTTTTTATTTGGTGCATCCACATAGTGTAGTATTCAACATCCCTGCGGTGCATATGGTCGAGTTTATCCGTGTCGTTTCGCAGGCGCTCAAGCAATCCTATGGCAATTTTGGCATATGTCTGCTCAATGGCATTGTTCCCTTCGGGAACCTCCTGCTCAAACCTGGCAATGTTTTGCTTGAGCAGATTTAGCTCTTTATAGCGCAGGATAAACAAAAAGCAATCCGGCACGGTAATTAGTATAAGCGCTGCGATCATAAGCAACAGGCTGTAGAGAATATCCTGTGTTGGTGCATCATTAAGCCACCAGAACGAACAGCTAAGCACGCTAACCAGTAAAGTGAAAAAGAACAGAGGTTTTCTGTAGGATATGTATTTACGTATCATTCAAAATGTACCCTTCGCCCTTTCTGGTGGCGATGCAGTCCTGCAGATTAAGCTGCCCAAGCTTTTTCCTAAGGCGGTTGACATTTACGCTAAGCGTGTTATCGTCAACATACTCGTCGGTGTCCCACAGGCGCTGCATAAGCAAATCACGCGATACGACCGCACCCTTTTTTTCAAGCAGCGTTTGAAGTATGCGAAGCTCATTGCGGGTTAATTCAACCTCTTGCCCGTTAAAGCAAACGCAGCTTTTTGCAACGCTGAGCGTGGCACCACAAAAGCCGGGCTCTAAGTCCATGGCGCCGTTTGTGCGGCGCAGCACCGCCTGAATTTTTGCGATTAGCACATCCATCGAAAAAGGTTTTGTGATGTAATCGTCACCACCCATTTGCATGGCGAGCACAATATCCATATCCTCGTTATGAGAAGATATGAAAATTATAGGGACAGCGCTTTTTTCACGTATGCGTGAGCACCAATAATAGCCGTTATATTGAGGCAATGAAATGTCCATAAGCACAAGCTGGGGGTCAAATGCTTCAAAAGTCTCCATAACGGCAGAAAAATCGCGTGCGCATGTGGCCTGAAAACCACGGGCCTCAAGCGTGCGCTGTATCTGGGTGGCGATAGTAGCGTCATCTTCAACGAGCAATATTCTGATTTTTTCTTCTTGCTGGTTATTCATTGTCTAAACCTGTAAATTAGGTCGTGTAACCACAAATTTTCCGGCATTTGTGGCGGTGCTAAGATAAAGGGGAATGTCTATAAAATCGCGGATGCTTTGGTCGTACATCTGCGCAAAAAACGTATCCTGCTTAAAGGATAAAAGCGTGACCCAATGCCATGCTTCCAGGTTTGTAAGCGCACCGTTTGAATAGTTTTGAAAGGCTATTGGTAAATCCGCCTCAAACGCCTTGCGAAAAAACTCCAAAACATTGGCGGCAGAGGGGCGAAGCTCCTTTTGTTTGGGGATATCCAGCACATCGCAAACAAGCTCAACCCCTTTTGATCGGGCATATCGAGTTATGCCGTCAGTGAATATTTCTACGGAGGAGCCACCCATGCCGGGCGTAACATAACGCCACAAATCCTGCATCAACAAAAGAAAACCCTCTTTTGTTGAGGAATTGTGCTCGCACAGTGAGGCGCATTCCGGCCTGCTTTTTGCAAGATACGCGCAAACCGTTGCGGCAACAGTTGGGCCGCAGCCTGCTTTACGCTGCCAGAGGGATTTATACCAAATCTGGTTGCCACCATAGTGAATTCTTTTTCCATCGGACAGGTGAAGATATTCCGGTGTTTTAACGCCTATTTCGTTTGCTGTTTTGTGCATCGTTAAACCTCATTAAAGCGAAAAATTCAGGGCATCGCCAACGGGTTTTGGTTTTGATATGTAACATACATGTATCTCAACCCGTCCTCTGTTTGTTGCCAATCCGGGCAAGCAGCGCGGCTCCAATTTTCAAGCCGGGTAAGCCGGGGGAATTTTGCATCCGCAGGGCGCCTTGCGCACACATGGGTTACATGAGCAAGCGTGCAATAGGGCAAAAGCTGCGAATAAACCTGCGCGCCGCCAATGACAAAAACCTTTTTTTCAGAGTATGCGGGCAGGCGCAACAGTGCGCCAAGCTCTTTTATCGAATGGAGGATTATTGCGTCCTGTGCTGCGAATGCGGGGTTTTTAGTCAATATAATATTTTGCCGCCCCTGCAAAGGGGCCTTTTTGGGGAAAGTATCAAGCGTGTTGCGCCCAAGCACAACAACCTGGCCAATAGTCATTTTTTTAAAACGTTGCATATCTTCCCTGATGTGAAATTGCAGCGAGTTTTTCTGGCCAATACCCCAGTGCCGATCCACAGCAACGATCAATTCAAGTTCCATGTTTTCTCCTAAATAGCCACCGGAATTGTGTGCTCAAAAGTATGGAATTGATAGCCTTCAAGCGTATAACTGTTTTTGGTGAAAGCATAAAAATCAGTTGTGCCATCCCAAACAAGCGTGGGTGCAGGAAGAGGCTCTTTTTTGATGATCTCCTCCACAAGCGGCACATGGCGGTCATATATATGCGCATCCGCAATCACATGCACAAGCTCGCCGGCTTCCAACCCGCTTGCTGCGGACATCATATGCACGAGTATGGCGTATTGGCACACGTTCCAGTTATTAGCGGTCAACATATCCTGTGAACGTTGGTTAAGTATGGCATTTAGAGTATTGCCCGATACATTAAATGTCATGCTATAAGCACAGGGATAAAGGCCCATTGCGTGCAAATCCACATGGTTATACAGGTTGGTGATTATTCTGCGGCTTTGAGGGTTGTTTTTCAGGTCATAAAGCACACGGTCCACCTGATCGAACTGGCCCTCTTTATACTTATGCAAAACACCAAGCTGATAACCATATGCCTTGCCGATGCTTCCGTTTTCGTCAGCCCAGCTATCCCACACATGGCTGCTTAAATCCTTGATATTGTTTGATTTTTTTTGCCATATCCACAGCAACTCATCAACGGCGCTTTTTAAAAATGTGCGCCGCAGAGTCAGAATAGGGAATTCTTCCTTAAGATTATATCGGTTAATAATTCCAAAACGTTTGACTGTGTGCGCCGGTGTTCCATCCTCCCAGCGGGGGCGCACGGGAAGCTCAGTGTCCCAGTAACCCTGGTTAAGGATTTCTTTGCAGTTTGAAATGAATAGTTCATCAGCGCGGCTCATAGTGCACCTCCTGGCTGTTGTATGTGTTTATTGTGTTATAAAAACGGCGTGGCGAATTTTCGCGATTAACGCTCAGTGAGCGTTACATGGACGCTGTCGCCCGGCTGCTTTTTGATTTTTGCTCGAATATCCTTTCGAATACCTATGATATGGCATGGTGTCCCCATTTTTACCACCTGCCCATCATAGGGTTCGCCATCAAATGTGGCATGCACAAGCACTCGCCCTTTACCAAACACCTCTTTTGCGTCAAAAGGTAGTTCGACATATGCGGCATCCATATCGGGGTTTTTAATAATTATTGCGTCAAATTCGTATAACATAACGTTTCTATTATATATCACTTTTTAATGCGTCACAACGCAAAAAGCAGCTTAAGTAGGAACGGACAAACGAGATTGACAATTTGTTGTGAAATATGATATACTAACGTAAACGTTTACGTAACTATTGTGTGCAAGCAGTGTTAACATGTTTAGCACGTTTCGGGCTTGAGTTGTCAGCAATTTTTTTAATTAAAATCTGGAGGTATAAGTATGACACAAGATGTGCGCCATATTTTTTTTGATGTTGGGGATACACTGCGCATCACCCACAAAAAGCCGGAACATCAGCTCGCTGCAATGCGCCGTGCTGTTGAAATACTGGGCGCTGACTACTCACCTGAGGACTTTGGCGAAATGATCATGGAGCGCTATGAGGAATACCGCAGTTGGGCCACAAAATGCTGGGTTGAACTAAACGAGCAGGATTTGTGGCGAAAATTCCTTGCGCCGGAGTACCCGCAGGAATTGGTTGAAGAAAATGCTGTTGAGCTAACATTTTTGCTGCGTCAGTTTAAAGGGCTGCGCTATGTGGCGGATAATGCGATGGAAGTGGTTCAGGAGCTCACCAAAAGAGGTTATAAGCTTGGAATTATCAGCAATGTAATAACTTCGCGCGAGCTGCCGGATTGGTTGGAGGAGGATGGGTTTGCACCCTATTTTTCACCGGTGGTGCTTTCATCTTTAACGGGCATTCGAAAGCCGGATCCAAGGATATTCCAAATTGCGCTTGACGAAGCCAAAATTGATCCTGTTTATTGCGCATATATAGGAGATAATGTTGAGCGTGATATGGGGGGTGCAGCAAAGGTCGGATTTGGAATGAAAATTCTCATCGACCACAAGCGTGCGGTAGATAGAAGCAGCTTTACTCCGGACACTACGCCTGACGCAATCATTGAATCATGCTTGGATTTGCTGGATATTTTCCCGGAGTATCCGCAGGTTGATCCAAAATCACATGCTTTTTCTTGAAAAAGCATGCGATTGGATGAAATTAAGGTTGGCACTTACATAACAAAACGCGGAAACGTTTGCGATGTTCTGCTCAAATTCGAATGTGTGAGGCCAATTTGTTCAAAAGTTGAGGCACACATAGGATGGCTACTTTTTAAGCAGCCATCCTATTTTATAAAAGGTGGATAAAACATAAAAAGTATGGCCTTATTTAGTTGACTAATTGAAACTAATCTAGTAAAATTGAAAAAGTTCTGAAATTTGGCATATAGAAAGCGCCAAAATTAAGGATTTTGCAATAAATCGTGCGGGCGTGGCGGAATCGGCAGACGCGCCAGATTTAGGTTCTGGTGCCAACAGGCGTATGAGTTCAAGTCTCTTCGCCCGCACCATTTTGGTTTATATCGCACTCTTTTGTGCGCTCAATTAAAGAATTGCGCGGGTGTAGTTCAATGGTAGAACTCCAGCCTTCCAAGCTGGTCGTGTGGGTTCGATTCCCATCACCCGCTCCAATCTAAAACAAGTGAAACTGCCCATTTCAATCGCATTGTGTTTGGTGGGTGGTTTTTCTTTTGTGTTGATTATGTTGCGCTTGGGGGCAAAATGCAGCATGTGAGTATGTTAAAAACCATGATAATACTTATTCTATCCTATTAAATGTGAGCACCGATGTGGTGCGTAATACGATCAACGTGTCATCAATTATAATCATTTACGCTTTCGTTTATACTAATAGAAAACAGTCTTTCATATTGACAATGGATTTCGATCTCTAGTATGATTGATTCATAGCCGAACAAGATCGTAATATTAGGAATCTACGGGTGTGAGAGTATGAAAACAACAGGTAGCCTTGATTTGATACGCGAGATCAATACGTCACTTATATTGGACACTTTAAAAACATCGCCGCGTATTTCAAAGCACGATGTTGCAAAGTCCACCGGCCTAAGCATTCCTACTGTAACGAAGATCATCACCGGTATGATGGGCGTGGGCGTAGTTCATGAAGCGGGCATAGGCGATTCTGAAGGCGGGCGCAGGCCCATGCTTTACGATATCAACCCGGATGGCGCTTATGTGATCGGCTCTGAAATCGGCGATGATCACATTACATCCATTGTAGTTGATTTTTTAGGCGATATAATTGCGAAAAAAGTGACGGAAATCATGCCGGGTGATAGCAACTTTACCATATTTGATAAAACGATCGCCACCATATCTGAGGCTATGCGCCTTTCAGAAAAAGATAAAACGCGTTTTATCGGCATGGGCATTGGCGTTGCGGGGGAGATCGATTCGGAGGCGGGCGTGGTCAAGCGTGCCACACGCTTGGATTGGAAGGATGTTCCCATCAAGTCAATCATAGAAAACTCATTTCATATTCCAACATTTGTGGATGAAAACGTACGCCTGCTGACATTTGCGGAAAACTGGTTTGGCGCCGGAAAACAATATAAGGATATCATCTGCTTGCGCATAGGCAATGACATTAGCGCGGGATTTATGCTTAATGGCGGCCTGTTCACCGGCAGCCATGGTTTGGTTGGGCCAAATGTGAACCACATGGTGATTGACGCTAATGGACTATTGTGCGAATGCGGCAGCAGGGGATGCGTAAAAACGCTGCTAACGGCGGAAGCTATTGTGCGTACCTGCAAATCAAGGCCCGAATACCGGCAATCCGTATTGTGTGAGTATGAACCGCTGACGGTAAAGCTGATTGCAGAAAAGGCAAAAGAGGGGGATATTCTTTCCTGTTCCATTATGGACTATGTGGCGGAGAATCTTGCTATTGTGATTAAGAATCTGGCGATGCAGTTTGATCCGGATTTGATCATAGTTGGTGGCGGAATAGCTCTTGCAGGGGATGTGCTGTTCGATCCGCTCCGTAGGCATTTGGATCGGATGCTATATTCCCTAAATCCCTATGTTAAAATTTCTCCATCGGCTTTGGGGCGCGATGCGTTTGCCATTGGTGCTGCTACATTGGTGCTCAACGAAGTGTTTTCTTATCCTTCACAATTTGCAATATGAGCTAAACTGCGCTGCTTTTTGCCTATTTCTTTTGAAACACTCTTATATTACTTTAAACTGTGTCGCTGCGCATGTTCAACTTTTTTTGACAAAACACAATTCACTTTTATTGTAAAAACATTAGTAAATATAAACATTGTACCATTTTTAAAATTGGGCTTGACAAGAAAGTAACAGAATATTATAATATGAAAAAAGTTAGTATCTAGTGTTTAAAAAGTTCTGCAACAAAATTCCTGAATAATTGTACAATCCAATACCAACCATAATAGTGCGTAATTAACTTTATCTTTCCAGTTATTAAATAGAAGAACAAAAGAGGGGTCGTTTATGTACTTTACGCCCAAACCCGAAAATATTTTCGAAACGTTTTTGGAAGTCTACTATGCGGAGTGCCGAAAAAAAGCGCCGCAAATTGAGGCCATTGCGGGAAAGTGGAAGTTTGAAGACCTAATCCCGGGTATGAGCGATTTTGATACGCGGTTTATCTGCTCGAATCAAACTACGGATGCGGACTGGTGCAAAATGTCCATGGCGGTGGGAATGGTTCACCTGGAACTATGCCGCGAACACCCGGAATGGGCTCGCATATTAGAGCATCTGCCCGGCGTCAACCCCACATGGGATGAAATGCAGCAGGAGCCCTATTATTATCCGGAATACAGGCAGTGGTCGCTATACCGTTCATCCAACTCGCATGACCTTGAAAAAACGATAAGAGTGTTGGATAACCGTCCATGGGACCTCAAGGATGAATATTTCTTTCTCAAGAAATTCCTGTCGTTTTATGGGCCATATAACCGGGGAATAGACCCGGCCATAAACTTAGGCGAATTTGAAAATAAATATCCTTTGCACAGCCGCGCCATGCACTATTTTACACCTCCGGTGCAGGCGGCAGTGTCCATATTGGAACGCCGCCCGGTAAAAGGAAAATTGGAATCCCTTCAGATGGCGCAGCGCATGTTTCCTGAGATTAAAGTATTTGATCGGATTGCTGAAATGCTGCAAGTCCATTATGAGCTGCCTCATTTATATAAGGACCCTGCCCTTGGCGACTTTGAGCAGGAGCTCCAACAGGCGCTTGATATCATTTGGGAAAAACTGCGCACCGCAATTACCTGTGTGCCCGATGCTGGGCGGATGACGGCGCAAGAAGTCAAAAAGGAGATCAATTCCGTTCCCATTTCGCCCCTAATGGCACTGTTTGATAGCAGCAAATTCTGTAGGTTATTTAAGGGTCGTTTATATTTTTACGTAAATGCACCCGCCCATTTTGATAATATCTGGCTCATACAAAACGAACTTTCACGCTGTGGCGCAATGTTTTACCGCTCGCCGTTTCAGATTTACTGGAAAGCGGTACATGGGCAAGAGCTGAACGATCCGGATGAAATCACACGCCGTTTAGGGCAGGAGGGGATACTTACTGTACAGGAAGTACAGGATGTTTTAACATTTTCCCGGCTGACACCCGGCACTTGGAAGGATGGGGCGGAAATTTCAATCGCCAGGGAAATAGAATGCGTTTTCGACAGCATATTTATTGCGCTTAGCAAAGTGAAGCGGGATATGATTGCACGCGAAGGAGGTAATCCATGAAAAAACTGCATGTGATGTTCACCATGGATTGCGAGGCGCGTAATGACATCGCCACGGAAGGTGGGCCGCCGGATTGGGCCTTTTGCAGGCGATCCATGGAAGGTTATACCGATTTGTTGCTGCAGCATGGTTATCGTCCCACATTGTTTGTGGTGCCGCAAACGGCTCAGGCGCACTCGGCGGCATTGCTGGAACTGAAGAATAAAGGCGCAGAGCTGGGCCTGCACCTGCATCCGCAGGATTTTGGATATGCGGATTATCTGGGCGGATATTCATATGAGGAACAGGTCGCCATGCTGGATCGTGTGACACAGGATTGGGCAGATGCGCTTGGGTTTCGCCCGGAAAGCTTTCGCGGAGGCAATTTTTCCGGAAACGATGCCACTGCCCCCGCACTCTCTCATTTGGGCTATAAGCAAGGCAGCCTGAGTGTGCCGGGGCGAAACTTCACACGCGTAAAATCCAACTGGGCGGGCGCGGAGATGTGGCCCCACCATATGCACAAGGCAAACCGTTTGCTCGCAGGGGACATGAATTTTTTGGAGGTTCCTGCAACGGCCGATTGGGAAAGTGTGATGTGGGGCGGATTGACCAAGCTTGAGCTGCGCATCGAAATGGTAGATGCTCGCGCCCATGGTTTTACCATTCGCAAAAGCGTGGAACGGCAGCGGGAAGAGGGCATAGAGGAGCCTTATCTGTGTGCGCTTACGCACAATATATTCGATTACACTGACCTTGGGGAATTCCGGCGCCAGGTGCTGGAAGGGGTTTTGCAGGAAATCAGCGCATGTGCGGATCAGCAGGAACTTGCAGTTCATGGTTGTACGCTGCAGGAATACCACACCTGGTTTCACGCAACGAAAAGTGCACAGGCATAGAATGTCGTGGAGAAGGAGAATGGTTTCATGTTGAATTGGGGATTGGTAGGCTGTGGAGATATTTCAAACAAGAGGGTGGCCCCGGCCATTCAGGCGCAGGCGGATAGCAACCTGCTCGCGGTGATGAGCCCATACCAGCAGGAGCTGGATGGCTTTATGGAAAAACATCAGGTGCCTCGGGGATATCTGACCATGGAAGATATGGTGCAGGACCCGGATATTGATGTCATTTATGTTGCAACCCCAATTTTTCTGCATTATGGGATTGCCCTGCAGGCGCTCAAGGCAGGAAAACACGTACTGGTCGAAAAACCAATGGCCATGACCGTGGAGGAATGTGAAACATTGATTCTGGAGGCAAAAAACCAGAACAGGAAGTTGGGCGTTTGCTATTTCAGGCGGTTTTTCCCCAAGCTTGCTGAGGTAAAGCGATTGATTGAGGAAGACGAAATTGGCCAGGTGATTCAGGTGCGCATTATCTTCCATTCTAATTACAATCCACGGGATGATGATCCTAAACGTTGGCGTGTGGTAAAAGCTAAGGCCGGAGGCGGCCCGCTATGGGACATGGGCTGCCATAAGCTCGATATGCTGGTTGATCTGCTGGGGATGCCCCAAAAGGTATATGCGTTGATGGATACACAAACCTATTCTTATGAAGTAGAGGATTCGTGCAGCGTGCTCATGAAACTGGAAAGCGGCGCACACTGCATGGCAAGCTTCAACTGGAACAGCGCTGTTTGGTCGGATGAATTTACAATACTGGGCACCAAAGGAAAAATCACATTGCTGCCCTGTGATGGGGATGGCGTTATTTTGGAACGTACGCCCCGCGCTATGCGCGGGCTTGGTGCGGAGGTTACAACAGTGGGCATTCCAAACCATGCGAATGTGCATGCGCCGCTGGTGGATGATTTTGCCCGAGCACTCATCGAAGGGCGCGAGCCGCGCATCAGCGGCATAGAGGGAATGAAAACCAACAGAATCCTGGCAGCGATCGAAGAATCCGCTGTTACCGGTAAAGAAATATCGTTATAGGAGAGAATGATCATGGAAAAAAGAAACTTGCCTTGGTATGCCATGGGTGGGCTGATGGAGCAGGAGGACATTGACATCGCTTCAAAAGTAGCGCAGGAATGTGCGCACAGTCCGAAAGGTTTTTTCCGCCTTCCGGATGAGCCGCAATTTCAGCAGGCGTTTGCAGCGCATGAAGGCGCGCCGTTTGCCAGCGCCGTAAATTCCGCCGGCACAGGGCTGGACATTGCTCTTTGGGCTATGGATATCGGCCCGGGTGATGAAGT
>JAJDHH010000012.1 GCA_030266105.1 Eubacteriales bacterium OttesenSCG-928-K08 | reverse complement strand
AATGGCCATATTTGCACGGGTTTTATGCGCAATAAATAGTCACAGACTGTCAAAAAGTTAATAGATTGTCAAGGAGCAAAAGCTCCTTGACCTAAAAATTCGGCTTGAACATGCGCGTGCCAAAACAGATGAGCTTCAGCCTGGCGGCCAGCCCATTGCCCTGCCACCCATAAGGTGCATATGCAAGTGCATCACTGTCTGCCCACCATCATTACCCGTGTTAAACACCAAACGGAAACCATCATCCTTAATGTTCAACTCCTGTGCAAGCTGCTGCGCCACACGGAACATATGGCCAAGCAGCGCATCATCCTCAGGCGAAAGCTCCAGCACCGATTCCATATGCTTCTTAGGAATAATCAGTACATGCACCGGCGCCTGCGCCGCGATATCGTGAAACGCAAGCAGCTGGTCATCCTCATACGCTTTTTTGCTGGGGATAATTCCATCGATTATTTTGCAAAAAATACAATCGTCCACTTTAATTTCCTCCTGCTCTATTCATATTTTATTCTGCCCAATACACTCGCCGATCAATGTTTCGCCTTCCACACCCACAATTCTCACAGGCAGCAATTCCACATTTTCGCCTTTGTATTGCGCCCGCACGCGGCAATAGTTGCCGGTATACCCCTCACACATGCCTTCACCCCGCTCCTCAACGAGCAACAGGTGGTTTGTCCCAATCTGCGCCCTAAGAAACTGCGCCTCCATATCAGCGCCAAGCAAAATCAGTTCCTTTGCCCTAAGCTGCTTTATTTGCTTTGATAGCTGGCCTTTCATTTCCGCGGCGCATGTGCCTTCGCGGCGGGAATAAGGGAAAACATGTATCCTTGCAAAGCCAATCTCTTTCAAAAACGCCTTGCACTCATTGTGCTCCTCCAGCGTTTCACCCGGAAAACCTGCGATCACATCGGTTGTTATTGCGCAGTTTGGAAATGCCCCGCGCAACCTTTCAACGGCCTCTTTGTATTGCACTGTTGTGTATCGCCTGCCCATGCGTTTTAGCACACAAGCGCTCCCGCTCTGCAGGGACAAGTGAAACTGCTCGCACAGCTTATTTGATGGTATTTCCTTCAGCGTTTCCACAAAACTGTCATCCACAAGCGCAGGCTCGAGCGAACCAAGGCGCACACGCCCTATTCCCGGCAGCCCGGCAGCGGCCTTAATCACACCCGCAAGTGTCTGGTTGCCCGGTAAATCTTTCCCGTAGCTCATAAGATGAATGCCCGTGAGCACAAGCTCGCCCACATTTTGCTCGCTTAGATGGGCGAGTGTTTTTTGCACATCGCTCAGCGGGCATGAGCGCACAGGGCCCCTTACATATGGAATAATACAATATGCGCAATACCTGTCGCAGCCATCCTGAATTTTCACCTGCACACGCGTGCGCTCCACATTAAGCGCCACAGGGAGCGCCTCGAAGGTTTTTGCCTTTTGAATATCCTCAACTACATTTTGGGACATCGCCTGCTCCACAAGCTCCACGATCTGCTCGCGGTGCTGTGTGCCAATCACAAGCGACACGCCGGGCATTTGCCCCACCTCTTCAGGTTTGTTTTGTGCGTAACAGCCCACCACGGCGATTATGGCCTCGGGGTTGTTCGCATGCGCCCGCGAAATATGCTGGCGGGACTTTTTATCGCTCACATGGGTGACCGTGCAGGTGTTCACCACATAAACATCCGCCTTTTCTTCAAAGGGCACGGTTTTATAACCCGCCCGCTCAAAAAGCAAACGCATCGAGTTTGTTTCCTGCTGGTTCACCTTGCAGCCCAGCGTATAAAACGCCACAGTCAAAACTTTGCCCTCATTCCAATTCGTAAAGTGTCATTGCAAGCATCGCCATGCCCGCTGTTTCCGAGCGCAAAATGCGCGTGCCCAGGCTCACGGATATTCCACCGCGGGCGATTATCGCCCGCGCTTCATCTGCCTCAAAGCCACCCTCGGGCCCTATTATAAGCGCGATATCATCCGTTGCGCTGCAGCTTTTTAGCACGGTGCGCAGCGTTGTTTTATCCTCCTGCTCATAAGCAAAAAGCGTAAGCCCGTGTGCGCTAAAATCGCAATCCTCCAGCTTAAGCAAGGGCAGCACCTGCGGCACGATGCCCCTGCGGGATTGTTTTGCCGCCTCGTAAGCTACTCTTTGATAGCGCGCGAGCTTCTTTTCAAAACCATCCGGCCTGACAACACAACGCTCACATATCATCGGCCTGACTGCATAAATACCCAACTCAACGCATTTTTGAATTATAGTTTCCATTTTTCCGGATTTAGGCAGCGCCTGATAGAGCGTTACTTTGTGGTGTGGTTCGGTTATGCTTTTTTGATGTTCAATAAGCGTCAGCTCGACTTTTTCCTTTTGTGCGCTCTCTATGCAGGCAGTGTATTCATTACACGCGCCATCACAAACAACAATTTTGTCGCCCGCGCCAAGCCGAAGCACGCGCGTTATGTGTGCGGCGTCCTCCCCTACTATGCAAACCCTATCGTTTTCGATCGCCTCGGGCGGCACAAAAAATCTATCCATACGCCTTACCTCGCAAGGTACGCCCGCCAGCCTGTCGCCGGGCCACCCACGCCCTCATCCGCCGCGCGGTACATCTGCTCAACGGCATAACCTGCGCCAAAAAGCGCCTGCTCAACCTCCGCCGCGCGTTCATCTATAATACCCGAGCAGATAAACGCACCGCCGGACTTAATGTGTTCACGCACAGGCCCACAAAGCGGGATTATCACATCCGCCACAATGTTGGCAAACACCATATCATATTGCCCTGAAACCTCGCGCTGCAAATGCTTATCGCGCAAAATATCGCCAGTAAATACAGCAACCCTGCCCGGATCGATGCCGTTCATTTCACAATTTTCCCGCACAACGCGCTTTGCAACGGGATCGATATCTACAAGCACGGCGCTTTTAGCGCCCAGCAGCAACGCGGCAATCGCCAATATTCCGCTGCCGCAGCCAATATCCAGCACCGCCTCGCCGCCTTTGATCTGCTGATCAATCAGCTCAAGGCACAAGCGGGTTGTGTGGTGCGCGCCGGTGCCAAAAACCATTCCGGGGTCCAGCTTTATAACCTCGCGGCCCTGCACCTGCTCCGACAAAAGCGAGCTTACCTCCCATGAAGGGCACACAAGCAGGCGTTTTCCCACCGGCATGGGTTTATAATGCTTTTTCCAGCTATTTGCCCAATCCTCATCGCACACACGGGTTTCTTCAATGCGCAGCTCGCCCATTGGCTCGCCCTCCCGCGAAAAAAGACTATCCACCGCCCGGCGGGCATCGGCCAGCAAATTGGCATTTCCCGGCAAATCCGCAATGTAGGCCTTAACGCACGGGCCTTTTTGCCCCGAAAGCGCCACAGCATCCGCATAATCCCAATAGGGGGCGAGCTCACGAAGGTGCTCCTCCACCCTATCGCTGCTCTCCTCTATGGAAACCTGCTCAAGTCCCACCGATGCAAGCGCATCGCAAACAGCTTCTATACCCTGATCGGTTGTGTAAACGGCAAATTCAATCCATTCCATGGTATCAATTCCTTAACGCTTGTTGATCTTGGTTGATCTTTATTGTACTTTTGTTTGTGGAAAAAGAAAAGCATTAAAAAAGCGGCCGTCGGCCGCTTTTTTTTAATCATCATGCCTGTGGGATATTGTACTCCGGCTCATCGTCATCATCATTGGTTGGGGTCGATGCCGTTGCAAGCGGTGAATGGCCCTCCATCAAAACTGCGCCATCCGGCACCGCCGTAAAGTTCGCGTGATTGCCCGTGCCAACGTGAATTTCCGCTTCGTTTCCACGATAAACATCCTGATAGAGCGGTTTAGATTCCACAAGCTGGCCATTATCAAACACATCGAGATAAACCTGCACGGTGTAGCGCGGGCGCATGGCGATGGCCGTAAGCTCATAACCCAGAGGAACGGCGGGATCATCCACATATTTGGGATTAACGCGATCCTCTTTTTCGATCATTTCGCTTCTGGGCACATATGTCCTGCCCTCGGGCAAGGGCTTGCCATAAAGCGAAACCGTGATGCGGTTGCGGCTTGTGCGATCCGGATCCTTTGTAATATACACAAATATGTATAATGGCGCGCCGGTGTCGTTTTCAAACACGAGGTCGATGCCGCTTGTGTCAACCGTTGCGTCAAGCCCATAATCCGCATAGGAGGATGGGATAGAGTGCTTGGTTCTACCCCCCTCGGGGATTTTGATGTTGCCACGCAAAAGTGCGCCATAAAGCGTGGTGCTCACCTGGCAGATGCCGCCGCCATACTGGCGGGTGTATTCCTTGCCGCCGCTTATGCCGTTGGCCTCTTTCCAGCCACCGGCCTTTGTGCGCGGGCCAACAACATCGTTAAAGCTCCAGCTTCCGCCCGCCTGCACTGTGTAGCAGTTGATTATGTTCGCCGCTTTATCGATATTAAAGCAGCGGTTGGAGACGAGCTCGTCCGTTGAGCTTCTTGCATACACCGTATAAAATGTTGAAATTTTCTTGGTGTTTTCCATTATATAGTCAAGCGACATCGTGGGCTTGAGCACGCTGAAGCTTGGCGTTAGCGTTGCCTGATAGTCGCCATTATCGATCGCTTCAACGATTATATCCGCCGTTGCCTCGGCATCGAGCATGCGCCCATCCTGCCCTTCCACTGGCGTGAAGCTTTGCACATTACTTTCGCTCAGCGCGGGTATTGCGTAGGGTTCAACCGCGGCGACGTTGATTTCTTCCGAAATTTCATTCAGCTTTGAAAGCACGGCGGCTCTGTCCGGCAGGAACGAGACTTTAAAATCCTTCCCGTCGCCTTTTAAAAGCTCCTTCGCGCGCGATTTTTCTTCCATCGTGCCCTCGCGCCCAAATGCCATCGCTTCCTGGAGCACCGTGTCGGTGTTTGTGATGAGCTTAAGATCGCTAGCGGTCAGCGACCATGCGCCACTATCGCTTTGCAAAACGATGGACACCGCGCCCATAATCTGGCTGGCTTCATTTTCGACAAGCAGCTTTGCTTCCTCCGCCGTTTTGCCGCCAACGGGAATGCCCATTACGCTTATGCCATTGAGGAACGTGCCGCCATCATCCTTATTGGGCAGCAGGCCCGCAGCGGAATTGCTGCCATCCCCGCCGCCAAATATCAAAATGCCGCCAACAACAAAAATGAGCGCACCAAACACAACCAACGCAAGGCGCATGAGCTTTTGCGGATTGCCCACCTTCTTTTTTTTGCGGGTGGGGCCGTTTGAGCTGCCGCCTGCCGCGCGCCTGGCCTGGGCGGGCGCTGAAGAAGCCTGCCTTGAGCCGCTGGGTTTTGAAGAGGCTTTATACACGTTTTCTGTGTTTTGCCGCGCCGCGCCACCATTTGCGCCCTGACCCGGGGCGCGGTTGTAGGCACGCGGTGCGTTTCCCGAAGCGCTCGCAACATCCCGCGAATAAACATTGCGGGATTGGGAGGCTTTGTTGTTCATATAGCTGGGCAGCTGCGGCCCCGAATTGCCGCCGCGGCTGTTACGATCCTGATCCATTATTTTCTCCTTTGGTTAACTGCATCCGGGTGAAAAAAGCTCCAGAGCCTGTCCTCCACCCTGATCCACGCCCATTATACAACAACATCTTTCACAACCGCAACCGGCTCACATCCCCAATCCCTCTAAATTCGAAATTGTTTGCAAAATGGATACAATATGCTACACTTTTCAAAATGTTAAAAAAGTACTCTCTTGCCTTTATTACCGGGAGGTTTTATGCTGCACATTGTTTTAGTTGAGCCGGAAATTCCCCAAAACACGGGAAACATCTCCCGAACCTGTGCCGTAACGGGCGCGGCGCTTCACCTTGTGCGCCCGCTGGGTTTTACGATTACCGATAGTAAGCTTAAACGCGCCGGGCTGGATTATTGGGATCAGCTCACGCTTTTTTACCACGATAGCTTTGAGGAGGTTGAGCAGCTTTTCCCAACGGGTCGGTTTTTTCTTTGCTCAACTCATGCGAAAAGCTCTTACGCCGATGCTCGTTTTGAGGATGGCGACATACTGGTCTTTGGCAAGGAAACGGCAGGGCTGCCAAAGCCGCTGCTTGAGCGGCGCAGCAAGGATATAATACGCATACCAATGAAACCTGCGGAGCGTTCGCTTAACCTTTCCAACGCTGTAGCCGTTGTGCTTTATGAGGCGTTGCGCCAGTGCGGCTTCCCCGGGCTTGTGTGAGGGGCGGGCTATCGCAAATTTTTCTTGCAAAAGCCGCCCGCTGATGGTAGAATACCTTTGCTTCGTTATTTACAGTGCGTTTTTTTATGTGCCTTGTGGCGCATTTTGGTTCAGGCGCTGTTTTGAAGGTTTTTAGTCTAGCTAAGGAGGTGTAACAGAATGGGTAAGTTTTGTGAAGTTTGTTTGAAAGGCTCCATGTCCGGCAACCTGGTGAGCCACTCCAATCGTAAAACCCGGCGCTCCTGGTCGCCCAACGTACAATCCGTGCGTGTGGTAGTCAATGGCACGCCCCGCAGAATGAACGTTTGTACCCGTTGCCTCCGTTCTGGCAAGGTTATGCGTAACGTATAGTTGATTAACAAAAAAACAATGTGCGGCTAATGCCGCACATTGTTTTTTTGTTTTTTACTGATTATTCAAGCTTGAACCATAGTTCGGTGCAATAAACCGCATAACCCGTTTGGCCTATGGGGCATTGAAACGGAACATAACCTTCCGTTGAAGCGCCTTCGAATATTGAGGCTGAAAGCTCGTTTAGGCCGTAAACCAATGTGGAGTTAAAATACTGTTCGAACTCATCGGTTGAAAAATCAAAGTCGAAATAATAAACATCAAGCGGCTGTTTTTCATCGCCCGTGTGCTCAACATTGGTGACCTTAAATTTTGCGAGCACATATTCATAACCTTCATCAGGGGCAACATTCGAGGAGCTTTTCTTTTTTAAAATTTCGAGCGCTTCATCACCACGGATAACTTCAAGCAAAGTAACTTCCACCCACGCAGTTCCTTTTGACCAAAATGGAGCTGACTCATATGTTAGCGTTTCGCCGATTTTTGCGGGCTTTAGCCGCTCTCCAAGCTCCGGCTCCCTTTGCTCTAATTCGTCAGGCTCATCGGGTTCTTCCACTTGCGCATTTTCCCATTCATCATTTGCAACAGCATAACCATCGGCATAACCTTGCGCAAGGCCCTTTTCGTAGCCCGCATCATAACCCTGCTGGTATTTTTCATCAAGCTGCGCGGTATTCGTGCAGCCGCAAAGCAGCAAGCAGCAGCACAGCAGCAATAACAATTTCCGTATCAGAACAATTCCTCCTGATCCTTTAGCGGCACACAAGACCGTTTTATTATGTGTGGGCCACCTGCCCTTTTCCTAAATATATGCTCAGCTTTGAGAGCACCTCATCGATATCCAGCGGTTTTCCCACATGATCGTTCATGCCCGCGGCAAGGCACTTTTCAATATCCTCGCGGAACACATTAGCTGTCATCGCCACGATTGGCACCTGCTGCGCAATCGGGTCTGCAAGCGCGCGAATAAGGCGCGTTGATTCATAACCATCGATTTCCGGCATGTGGATATCCATAAATATCATATCGTAGCTTTCAGGCTTTGCGCCAAACATCTCGTAGGCGATCAGCCCGTTTTCCGCGCTTTCGATCTCAAGGCCCGTGTGCTCCAAAAGCGCATATACAATTTCGCGGTTAATTTCCAAATCCTCAGCGAGCAGCAGGCGTTTGCCCACAAAAGCGCCGGTGTAATCGGCAACCTCGGCGGAATGATCGGTCAAATCCTCCTGTATTCCCAGGCACTCGTTTATGCAATCCACAATCTTTGATGGGAACAAGGGTTTTGACATAAACCTATCCACCCCGGCTTCGCGCGCCTCATTTTCGATGCGGCCCCATTCTGCGGCGGAAATCATAATAACGATGGTGTTATCGCCCTTGGTTTGCCGAATTTCACGGGAAAATTCAATGCCATCCATTCCCGGCATGCGCCAATCCACAAATATGATGTTGTAACCCAACTGCTGCTCATTCATTTTCTCAAGCGCCTCGCTTCCGCTTAGCGCCGTGTCGCAGTTGAGCCCTATTATTTTTGCGATGCTTTCAAAATATTCGCAGACCTCCGGCGAATCATCCACAGCCAGCACGCGCAGGTTCTTCCAGTTTGATCCGGGGGCCAGCGTTTTTTGGTGAGTCCCCCGCTTGGCCTGCATTTGAAACACAAAGCGTGAGCCCTCGCCAATTTCGGATTCTACCCAGATTCTCCCGCCCATCATTTCGACTATGTTCCTCGAAATTGCAAGCCCCAGCCCCGTTCCACCAAATTTGCGGGAAATGCCGCTGTCCGCCTGCTCGAAGGACTGAAACAGCCTTTGCTGCTGCTCTTTTGAGATGCCTATGCCCGTATCCTGCACCTCGATTTGGATCGTGCAGATGCCGTCCTTTTCTTCAACGAGGTTTGTTCGTAATGTGATCGTGCCCTCCTCGGCTGTGAACTTTACGGCATTTGACAAAAGGTTTGTGATAACCTGAGTAAGCCGCTGCTCATCCGACACAAGCATCTTTGGAATATCCGGGTCAAGCTTAACAAAAAGTGTCTGCTGCTTTTCATCCACTCTAAATGAGCTTACATCCACAGCCTTCATAACCATGCGCTCAAAGTTAAAGTTGGACATGGATAGCTCAAATTTATTGGCCTCGATCTTGGACATATCGAGTATGTCGTTAATTACGCCCAACAAATGGTTTGAGGCTTCCTGGATTTTATCGAGGCAATATTCTTTCTTTTCAAGCTCAGAGGATGCTTTGGCGATGTTTGTCATGCCTATTATCGCATTCATGGGCGTGCGCATTTCATGCGACATATTCGCCAAAAAGTCGGATTTTGCGTTGCTCGCCTTCTCTGCTTGCTCCTTTGCCGCCACAAGGTCAGTCATATCGTGGAAAATTACAATTGCGCCCTCGGAATCGCCACTATCGCTACGCATCGGAGAAAAGTGAATCATGTAGCTGCGTGGGTTTCCTTCCTTACCTATATCCGCAACCTCGTTTAGCACAATATTCGCTTTGTTGCTAACGGCCTGAGAAAACGCGCCTTCCACGCGGGTAAGCCAATCCTCCTCAACAAATTTTTCAAAAACCTGCCTAAAGGTTAAGCCGCCTATAAGCCCAAAGTTGGCAATATGCGCTTTTTTGAGGAAAGCCTGTGTGCAATATGCAAATTGGCCCATTTTATCAAAAAGCAAAATAATATCCTGACTGTTTTCCAGCAGCAGGTTCAAAAACTTTTCCTGCCGGGCTTTTTCGTCAGAAATCACAGCGTTTACGCTTGCTTTTGCCTTAAGCGTCAGCTTGCTTTTTTCCATTACGTTTTCTAAATATGCAAGCTGGCGGTTAAGCTTTTTGACTTCCCTGCGCAGTTGGAGAACTTCTTCTTCAACGCTCAAGCCGGGGTTGATTGTTTGTTCATCCATTATTTTCGCCTCATATTACGTTGCTTTTTAAAACACGCAGGCAACGAATGTAAAATTATGAAATCTGTTTTTTAGCTGCCCTTCCGCGTCATAAACCGGGCATATCTCGCCGCCTGAATAGCAAACGTGGAAAAGCATTTTTCCGCTCAGCTGGTTCTGCACAAGGTCAAGCTCCGCTGTCATATCCGCCCCAAGCACAAGGCTTCTTGAAAGGCATGTGAAACCCAGCATGCCATTTGTGCTGCCTGATGCAATAACCTGATCGAGCGCGTTTTGCGCACTTTCGAGCGTATCCTCATAATCAAACGAGGCAACGCTCACTTTTGCGCCAAGCGGCATTGAAGCCCCGCAAAGCGCATGCCCGCCGGGCAACAATTTATAAATTGCCCTCGCCAGCGGCTGCGCGCCATCGCAATAGTCAACCATCAAAGGAATAGTCTGCCGGACTGAAAACGTTTCGCCATCGGATAAATCAAGCTGCTTCATATATTCCAAAAATGGCATGCCGTTAAGTTCGATCAGCACATCTCCATCGGATTTTGTGACCTTTGCCCGCTGGCTAAGCGCTTTTTTCTCCGGAATTGACGCCATAAAAAACTTAGGCTCGCATTCCCCTGAAATCAGCAGCAGCGAGAGGCAGTTTTTATATGAACCGCCATTATAAATTGCCGAATTGAGAGTATGATCCTGCACATGATCGCTCGCAAGCGTTCCAAATATGGGTATGCCAGCCATCGCCTCATCAAGCTCTTTGACAAAACGCTCGCCGCTCATCGTGTAAGGGTAAAGCGGCGCAAATGGAACGGCAAGCTTGACAGGGCCCGGCAGCAAACCACGCGCCTCATCGTAAGTTTTGCGTATGGCCTCCAGCCCTGTTTCTTCGAGCGGATCGGAAACGGCTGTTGCAAAAAAAACATCGTCCGCTGTTAGCACGGTGAGGCAAAGCAGCATCAGCCCCGATGCGCCTTCAACGGTGTTGCCAAGCGTTGTGCAGCCCACCAGCGAAAACGGGAGCCTTTGGCCAAGCGCCTTAACAACGCCAGTATCCACAAACTCAGGGTAGCAGCTAATAATCCCCACAGAATTTTTAAGCAGGCTGTTTTTAATATCCAGCTGCTCCAGTATTTCTTCCACGGCCAGTTTGGGATCGTCTATCTCGTTGGTATGTGCTGTTAATGTTTTGATCATATGCTCTTTATACCTCAATCTCTAGGCGATAAGCCGTGCATTCTCATGTGGTTTACTATGCCCGCATGAAATCATTGTACCCCAAGCAGATGCCCACTGGCAAGCTGCAATGTGGCCCATACACACGCACCGGCCACACAAAAAACCGCGTTGCCATTTGGCTTCGCGGCTTTTTGCATTGATATCATGAGTTCCCTGTTCTCCTGATTCAAACAACTGTCAGCACCTGCTATACTGACCTGTTATGAAAAAGGATACCCTTTATAAATGTCAACCCGATGAATAGCCCGTGAAATTGCTGTGAATTTGACAGCCGAAGCAAGCTCTTTGACTGCTTGAGCTTTTAATCCCAATTAAGCCACGCGGTGTTTTTTGCATCGCTTGGCATGCGCCAATCCCCCCTTGGGGAAAGTGAAACCGAGCCAACCTTTGGGCCATCCGGCATGCACGAGCGCTTAAACTGCTGCGCAAAAAAACGCTTGCAGAATATTTCGAGCCAGCGGGCGATAGTGTCTTTATCGTATTCCCCTAAAAACGCATGCTGCGCCAAGCGTTGAACCTTGCCCGGCGTTGCGCCCCAGCGAACGATATGATACAAAAAGAAATCGTGCAGCTCATATGGGCCTACGATGTTTTCCGTGCGCTGCGAGACCCCCTCATCATCAGGCGGCAAAAGCTCAGGGCTCACAGGGGTATCGAGTATGTCGATAAGCACTTGCTTAAGCTCAGAAGAATTTGCCGTGTCGGCAGCATAACCTACTATGTGGCGCATCAATGTTTTGGGCACGGAGGCATTCACGCCATACATCGACATATGGTCGCCATTATAGGTTGCAAAACCCAGCGCAAGCTCAGAAAGATCGCCCGTGCCTATAACTATGCCGCCACGCTGGTTTGCAATATCCATAAGCACCTGGGTGCGTTCACGCGCCTGCGCGTTTTCGTATGTTACATCCAGCTTGTCATCCGGTTGGCCGATATCAAGAAAATGCTGGCGCACGGATTTTGTTATGTCCACTTCAATTAAGGAAACATTCAGTGCATCGCAAAGTTTCTGCGCATTATTCCGTGTGCGTGCGGATGTGCCAAAGCATGGCATTGTTACCGCCAGCACATCCTCATTGGGCCGCCCCAAAAGCGCCATTGCACGAACACAAACAAGCAAGGCCAGCGTTGAATCCAGCCCGCCCGAAATGCCAATCACCGCTTTGCTGCCCTTGATATGCAAAAGCCTTCCATAAAGGCCCTGCGCCTGTATCTCAAGCACATCCTCGCAACGATCAAAAAGAAGGTTTTTATCCTCCGGCACAAACGGTAGCCGCGGGATATTCCGGGTGAGCGTTACTTCCTCAACATCAAGCTCAAATGTGGTGCGCATGTATTTTTCGCTGGTTTGGCTAGCCGAAAATGTGTTTTGCCTGCGCCTGTTGTGCGCGATACATTGCAGATCGATTTCCGTCGCAACAAGCGTATCCTTGGAAAAAGGTTTGTTTTGTCGCAGGATTTCACCGTTTTGCGCAACCATGTTATGCCCGGCAAAAACCAGATCGCCTGTTGATTCGCCCCGGCCCGCATCCGCATAAACATAAGCGCAGCTTAACCTCGCGCTTTGCCCTTTGATGAGGTTTTGCCGGTGCGCCGCCTTGCCGACAGTTTCACTGCTTGCAGAAAGGTTAAGCATTACGCTCGCGCCCTGCGCGCAAATCCCAGCGGACGGCGGATTGGGAACCCACATATCCTCGCAGATTTCCACACCAAAACAAAGCTCTGGCATGTTTTCGCAGCAAAACAGCTGCTTTGCGCCAAATGGCGCGCGCAGCTCACCAATGCAAATGGTATCCATCCCCTCAGGTGCAGGGGCAAAATGCCTAAGCTCATAAAATTCCAGATAGTTTGGCAGGTTCACTTTGGGCACAACGCCCAAAATTTGCCCGTTTTGCAGCACCACCGCGCAGTTATAGAGCTTGCCGTTATGGCGCAGCGGCGCGCCCAGCGCAACTATCATATCCTGCTGCTCACTGTGGCGCACGATTTTAAGCAGGGCCTCAACCGCCTGATCCAGCAGCGCCCGGTGCAAAAACAAATCCCCACAGGTATAGCCGCTTAAGCAAAGCTCAGGCAGCACAAGCAGCTTAACGCCGCTTTCATTTGCCTGCTGCATAATTGCGATAATATTTTGCGCGTTATATGCACAATCAGCCAGGTGGATATCCGGCGTAGCCGCCGCCACCTTTAAAAAACCATGCCGCATAGCCCCTCCTAGAACACCCGTTTTTGTTATTGTAATGCCCAGCCGCGCGGCAGTCAATGCGTTGCGCGTGTGCGAAAACTGTCGAAACTGCGCTTTACAGCTTTGGGTGGTTACATTATAATGTGAAGGGAACACAGGTTTTAGATATTATGTTCCTTGGAGGATCAAAAATGCCCGAAGCTAACAACCCCCGCGCAATGGAAAACGCAGGCGCACCCGGCGAAAAACGCAAAAAAACGATCGCAATAATAATACTCGTCGTTTTGATTCTTGTCGCGGTGGCGGCCTTTTTTGCGATACGCTCAATTCAGCAGCAACGCAAGCTGGAGGAAGCGCAGCGCCAGGCAATCATCAACTCGGGTGTGTTTCACGAGGGAATATTTGTCGAAAACATAAACGTTGGCGGCAAAACAATCGAGCAGGCGCTCGATTTGCTCCTGCCCGCTGAGAAAAAAATTAAATCCGGCATATCCTTTTCGCTCTTTATTCAGGATAACGAAGTTTTGGTTGCAGCGGATGACCTTGGCCTTGTGTTTAACACAAGGCAGGTGCTTGAAACTGCTTTTTCAATCTGCCGCACGGGCTCCCTTGAGGAGCTGACTGAGGAGCTGGCGAATATCGCCGCCAATAAGCGTCATTTTTCCATCAGCTACGATTCGGATGAAGCCGCGCTTGAAGATTACGCCGCAAAACTGGCCGAGCAATACAACCAGCTACCATCGGACGCAGGCTATGCTGTGACTGTGGAGCGCGCGACATATGACGACCCGCGCCAGCTCGATAAGGAGTTCGTAATCGCCGCGGCAATCAAAACCCCGGATGAATGTATAGAATACACCCCCGAAATTAACGGACTTGAAATCCAGCAGCAGGCGCTTGTGGATAGCCTGCGCAGCATGATTAAAACCATGCAATATTCCGATTTGGAAGTGGCGCTTGAAACAACGCCCGCCAACATCACGCTCGAAAACATACAGGAAGCTTTTACGCTGCGCGGTAGCGCATACACCTCGTTTGCAAAAGCGCCCTATAATCGCGACACTCGCGTTTATAACATACAAAAAGCGGTTAGCCTCATAAATGGTTATGTGTTGCTGCCCGGAGAGGAATTTTCTACAAACGGCACATTGGGCAACCGCACATATGCAGGCGGCTGGGAGCCGGCGCCCGCAATCGTCCGCGGCCGCTCGGAGGATCAGGCAGGCGGCGGCGTGTGCCAGGTATCTTCCACAATGTATAATGCCGTGCTAAAGGCCGACCTTGAAATTACATACCGCCAGGGGCACTCCGGCCGCCTGAGTTATGTGGATGGCGGGCTTGACGCAACGATAGATAGCGGGCGCATCGATTTTAAGTGGAAAAACAACACATCCTCACCGATTTATATTTTTGCAAGGGCGGATATGACCGAGCAGCGCGTCTATTTTGAAATTTATGGCGAACCGTTCCCTGAGGAATACGATGAAATCAAGCTTTCATCCGCTCGCATAGAAACATTATCCCCTCCGGGTGATATGAAATACACAATCGATTACACAAAACCCTCCGGCTTCTCCGAGGTGTTTGTGAGCCGTAAATCCGGCTCCATCTGGGAATCCTACAAGGCCTACCTTAAAGATGGCGTTGAGGTTAAAAAGGAAACGCTCGATCGAACCACCTATAAAGCCTATTCGGGCGAAACGATAATCGGCCCGCCTGCAACAACGACCCCATCTGGCGGCGGCTCAACGGGCAACTCACGCCCGGGGCAGGGAATATTTTATTAGGATAAATGTAAAAAGGGAACCGTGATCGGTTCCCTTTTGTGTTGTTACCCTGTCGCTATTATGCAGGTGTTTGCGGGCCGTCTTCGTCGGCAGGGGTGTACTTTTCGAGCAAAACATCCGCCTGCGAAAAAATATCCAACGAAAAATCGTCAGGATAACCTTCGGCGTAAACTACACGGGCAATCCCCGCGTTAACAATCATTTTTGCGCAGATTACGCAGGGCTGGTGCGTGCAATAAAGCGTCGCACCCTCGATTGAAACACCCAGCTTCGCCGCCTGAATAATCGCGTTTTGTTCGGCATGGATAGCGTAGCAGATTTCCTGCATTGTGCCGGAGGGAATGTTCTTTTGGCGGCGCAGGCATTCTTCACGATCCACACAGCTTTTTATCCCGGCAGGCGCACCATTATAGCCTGTGGTAAGTATCCGCTTGTTGCGCACGATGACCGCGCCAATCTTGCGGTTTTTTTGATAGCAGCTCGACCAATTTGCTATGGACTTGCAAAGCTCCATAAACCGGGCGTCCCATTTATCCCATTGCTGCACAGCAAGGCCCCCCTGACATATTTTTTAACAGTATAACACAGCCTTAAAAAACTGGCTATGTCATTTTGCTAATGCCCGCTCGCTTGACAAGCAAAAAAAAGCAGGCTATACTGTTCAGTAAATTAGTAAATTAGTAAATTGTTTTGAGGTGAAAATCATGCAGGATAAACAAAACCGCCGCGAGGCCATCCGCGCCTACAAGGAAAAGGACGATATCGGCGGGCTATACAGATACATCGATGCCACACATAACTGGAAAAGCAGCGTTTTGTGCACCCCTAATTTGGACGGTTTAAAAAGCAAGCTGGAATTTTCCAAGCGCATTAAGGGCTGCCCGGAGCCCGCTATTCAGGCATATTTCGAGCAATACGGAGCGGATCTGCTTGAAATTGAAGTGATCGAAACGCTCAAGCGCCAGCCCGATCAGGATATTCCCGGCTTTAGGAAGGATATAAAGGAGCTTTTGGAGCTGTATAAGGAGCGTAATAAGGATGAATGAAACTGAAAAACAAATCAATATCGCTAAGTTTCTGGATCATTTGGGCAAAATAATACAAATTCCATCCAAAAACCGTGCGAAAAAGCCAGTGCTGCAATATGCGGCATCCAAAATAGAAGCGGATGCACAATATTCCGAAAAGGGAATTAACGAAATCCTCAAGCTTTGGTGTGTTGTGGATCATATCGAAATGCGCAGGGCGCTTATCGATATGGGTTATCTTTGCCGCACAGCGGATGGCGCAAAATATTGGCTTGCGGATGAAATCCCGCAAAGCTGGGTGTGGAAAGAAAAAGAATACGCATAGGTGTTTTAAAAACCTTCCCAATCAAATCGGAATGCGGTAAAATGAAGCGGAAAAGAGGTTGTTTATGAACAAACGCTGCGTTATTTTTACCGCTTACCAGCAAGACCCAAATAAGCTGCCCTACGCACCACAGCAGGGCGATTATTTGCTGTGCGCCGATGGCGGATACGCCCATTGCGTTCGCCACGGCATCACACCCCACGCTGTGATAGGGGATTGTGACTCGACACTTGGTTTTGACCCCCCCGCGCAGCTGCTGCACATTGCCCCACGCGAAAAGGACGACACGGACACAATGCTCTGCGCCAAACACGCGCTTGAGTTAAACTATAAAAGTTTTTTGATTATCGGGGGGATAGGCGGGCGCTTTGACCACACGCTTGCCAACATTCAAACGATTGCATTTTTGCACAAAAACGGAGCGCGCGCCGAATTGATCGATGCGTTTGACCGCACTTTTTTTATGGAAAACGAGACTAGAACTTTGAACGCTCAGCGAGGCTGCATGCTATCGCTTTTTGCATACTCAAATGAATGTGCGGGCGTTTCAATTTCAGGCGTAAAATATCCATTAAAAAATGCCAGACTAACTCAGTTTTTCCCGCTTGGGGTGAGCAACCAGTTCGTTGAGGAAAAGGCGGAAATTTCTGTAGAAGAGGGGCTGCTGCTTGTTGTGCTTTCGAAAATTTTGCGCAGTTAACGGCACGCAACCGCAGCATTTTTTTGACGATATAAAAAAGAGTGTCATAAGACACTCTTTTATTATCGTTTTTTAAACTTACTTCAAGTAATCCAGGCTCACATACCCAATGCCATTGCGCCACTGCACCTGCGCCCAACTGCCGGAATAGCACTCGATGGTGACGGTTTCGCCGCGCTTAAGCTGGCCAAGTATTTTGAATTCCGTACCCGCGCCCTCGCGCACGTTCACCTTGGCGGAAGCTTTAGCCACACCTAAATCCGCAACCTTTTTGATGTAGGATGTGTGCACATAGGCATACGCGCTGTTGTCCCAGAAAATTTTCGCCCATTTGCCGGACACTGAGGCCACAAGCACCGTTTGCCCTTTTCCAAGCCCGCCTGTAATGTCAAAATCCGTGCCGGGCCCGCTGCGCACATTTACGCCAACGGTGGATACCGCTCTATAAGCATATTTGCTGCCCTCGGGTACTTCTGTAAGCGAAGTCACCGGGCGCGTGAGTATCATAACATAATAATACGCCTGACTGGCCTCCGAATAATACCAGTTCACCCCAGCGCGGGTGTAGCGGTTATACAAAAGCGCATATTCGTTCGACTTTTTAAACTCCTTAACAAGCTGTGTGGAGCTAAGATTGCTTTTGGTTGCAACTAAAACATATGTCGCTTCCACATAGGAATAGCCGTTATCACGCAGCAATGTTGTCCACGCCTGGCCGCTGGGCAAATAATCGTCCCGCCCGGCATAACCATCCTGCAGCTTGGCAAGCTCCAGCGCGAGCGTGCAAAGCTCAGTTTCCAACGCTAAGGCGTTTGCGCTGCCACGGAGCCTGTTTGTTTGGGAAATCACGGACTTTTGGTAATCGAATACGCTGCCGTTGGTGGTGGTTGCGCCTGCTGCCGGTGCAAATGAGAGCAGGAGAAATAATCCGGCCAGAACGGCTGAGAAGATTTTTGTTCGTTTCATGAGTTGTTACCCCTTTCGTTTGGCAAAGTTTTTTCTTTGCCTTACATTCTTAGAAAGAATACCCGCCTTCCCGCGGTACACATCGCAAAAAAGGCAGTGTGGTTTAGAGCGCTCTACCCTAGAGACGGGCGCTCATATTATATGTGACAGATATTTTACATGCTTTACAATTTAGACATAAAATCGCATGCGCTATGGCACGGATAGGTTGGCGAGCCGATCGTAGTGTTATAAACAAAAAAGCTGCCACGCTTTAAGCGTGGCAGCTTTTTAATCTCTATTCATCCAAATCAAGGTCGAGCTCTTCTTCAACATCCCTGCGCCGGATACCCCTGCGCGTTGGCTTTTCTTCCGGCTGAGCTATCTGCTCATCATCAAAACCCGCAAGAAAATCATCCGGTTCTTCATTGCGGCGGAACAAGCTGCGCTTGCGCCGCGGCGCCTGCTCCTCAAAATCATCTTCAAACTGCTTTGTGTTAAATTCAGCCGCCTTGGGTTCGACGATCGGCTCATCGACAGGCGGCTCCACCGGCTGCGAAAGCGGCTGCTGATATATCGCCTGCTGCGGCGCGGCCACGGGCTGGGATGTCGCCACGCCCAATTCATCCCTGTTTTTGCGCACCATTTGATGATATTCCATCAGGTATCGCTGAATATCCTGCAAAATCGCATCGGCGTATTCCTTCGCGCCGTTATAGACCATGTTTGCGTTGTGTTCCGCACGCTGCTGCAAAAGCTCGCACCTGCGCGCAACCTCCAGCTGCACCTTATCCTGCGCAACACGTTCCTCAAACTCACGCTCAGCGGCAAAGCGCATCTGCTCCATATGCGCCTGGGCCTGCTGGTGCAGCTCATCCACCTCACGCTGCGCCTGCTCCACCATATCAATCGCATCCTGATTGGCGCGATCCATAAGCTCATCGGCTTCGATTAGTATGCTGTTCGCGCGGCGAATATCCTCAGGAACTGTAACCTTAAGGTCGCCCAACAGATCAAAAAGCACGCCGCTATCCACAAGGCGGCGATCCCCCGTGCCAAGCTTGGGTTTGGGCGCTTCATCCAAATACTGCTCAATTTGCGTAATGATCGTGAATATGCGCAGATTATGCGGGTTTTGTGTGTTGCTCATGACTTTGTCAACCTTTCTATGATGCTGCTTTTATTAACCTCCGGCACAAGCTCATCAATCGGCCCGCCAAGCCTGCCGATCTCTTTTACGATGCTGGAGCTGATGTATGCGTGTTGTGGTTCGGCCATAAAATAGACCGAGCAAATATCCGGCGCGATTTTGCTGTTCATCGCGGCCATTTGAAATTCATAGTCAAAGTCTGTCACGGCGCGCAAACCGCGGATTAGATAACCCGCGCCTACGCTATGCGCGTAATTTACGAGCAAACCCTCAAAGCGGCCCGTTTCAACATTTGTTAAGCCCTCGGCGCGAACGGCGCGGTTAATCATTTCGATGCGCTCCTCCATTAAGAAGCAGGGCGCTTTTGAAGAATTAACGAGCACGCCAACGATGACCTTATCAAGCAAAGATGACGCATGGCGCACAACATCCATATGCCCGCAGGTAAAAGGATCAAAGCTGCCGGGATAAACGCCGATTTTCATAATTGGGGCTCCTTTGTCATTTAGGATATTCATAAAAACAAAGCCCTGTGTCGCCATATTTACGCGCATCCACACGCTCAAACAAACCCGGCTGACCCTCCGGCGGGCTGCCAAGCGCATGCTCCACAACCACTAAACCATCGGGCGCTACAAGCTTGCTTTCGAACAGGCTTTTGAGTATATCCCCCGCGCCCTTAACATAGGGCGGATCCAAAAATATAATGTCGAAGGCCTGTCCGCTTAAAAACGAAATTGCACGCTTCGCATCCATGCACAGCACTTTTGTGCGGCTTGAAAAGCCAAAAGTCTCTATGTTTTTTTGAATGACTAAAGCGCACTCACGATCCAAATCGTTAAAAACCGCAAACGCCGCGCCGCGCGAAAGCGCCTCAAGCCCCAAATTGCCTGAGCCCGCATATAAATCGAGCACAGACGCACCCGGCAGCCTGAACTGTAAAATGCCAAAGAGCGATTCCTTAACCCTTGCGAGCGTGGGGCGTGTTGGCGAATTTTTTGGTGTTATTATCGGGCGGCCCTTTGCGCTGCCCGCAATGATACGCATACAATCCACCTGCTTATAACGACTTACCTAATAACTCGTATGTTATTGTATCATAGTTGGGACCTTCTGAAAACCTGCAAGTTTGTGCTGCCAAAAAATGTGCCCGACGCTGTTTTTTCTTTGCGGCACTTGCCAACGGGGCGCAAAAAAGCAATAATATACCTTAACAAGGAGGAGTGTTTTTTATGCTTCTATTAAAAAACGGCTTGCTCAACTGCATGGATAGGCCAGCCTTTGTTGGAGATATTCTCATTGAAAACGGAAAGATCGTTGAGGTTGGGGAGCGGCTAAAAGCAATTGGCGCAGATGTTGTGGACTGTGATGGCCTATACATCACGCCGGGTTTTATCGATGCGCACTGCCATGTGGGCATGTGGGAGGATGGCATGAACGAGGAAGGGGCCGACGGCAACGAATGCTCCGACCCAATAACGCCCCAAATGCGTGGGCTGGATGGCGTAAACCCATTTGACCGTTGCTTTGTTGAAGCCTATGAATCCGGAATAACCACAGTTTTAACAGGCCCCGGCAGCGCAAACGTGATTGGCGGGCAGTTCCTTGCGATGAAAACCGCCGGGCGCTGCTTGGACGATATGCTCATAAAAGCTCCCGCCGCCATGAAGGCGGCGCTTGGGGAAAACCCAAAGGGTGTGTATTCCGAACAAAAAAGCTCGCCCTACACACGCATGGCGATTGCATCGCTCTTTCGCGAAACTATGGTTGAGGCGCAGGAGTACGCGCACAAAATAGCTTTGGGCTCGGAAGACCCCGAAAAACAGCCGGACCGCGACCTTTCGCTAGAAGCGCTTTTGCCCGTGCTATCTGGCACGCTGCCGATGAAAATTCATGCGCACAGGGCGGACGACATACTCACGGCATTCCGGCTTGCAGATGAATTTGACATTAAAATCAGCATTGAGCATTGTACGGAGGGCCACCTCATTGCCGATGTGTTGCGCGAAAAGCTAAAAAACGGCCACACGGGGGTGGTGCTGGGGCCAATAATTTCCGAGCGCCCTAAAATCGAAATGCGCAACCTCGACCTGCGCGCACCCAAAATACTGTATGACGCCGGCATTAACTTTGCGCTGATGACGGATCACCCGGTTATTCCGATACAATATCTGCCGCTGTGCGCGGCGCTTTGTGTGCGAGAGGGCCTGCCCGAGCAGTCGGCGCTTGAGGCGATCACAATAAACGCGGCAAAAATCACAGGGCTTTCCAAACAAATTGGCAGCATAACACCCGGCAAAGATGCGGATATCGCCATATTCAACGGCCCCGCGCTGGATGTGCGCAGCAAAAATGTTTGCACAATCATAAACGGGCGTATCGCCCATAATATTATGATGTAGTTTTGAAAAGAGGCGAACGAATTGATAAGGCCAACAAGAGCAATTGTGGACCTGGACTTACTTATGCACAACATAAGCCTGCTCAAGCGCAGACTGCGGCCTGACTGCAAGTTTATGGCCGTTGTTAAGGCGGATGCCTATGGCCATGGCGCGGTGCCTATCGCCCGCGCGGCTTTAACCGCGGGTGCGGACTATTTAGGTGTATCCAGCGCGCAGGAGGGAGCCGAGCTTCGCGAGGCGGGAATACAGGCGCCAATACTAGTGCTGGGCGCGCCGCTAAGCATGCCGCTTATCGTGCAGCACGAGCTTGAGCAAACCGTTTTTAACTGCGAAAACCTTGAGCTTTTGCAGCATGTTTGTGCGCAGTTTAATAAAACAATAAAGGTGCACATTAAAATCGACTCGGGCATGAACCGCATCGGCCTGAAAACGGAGGCTGAACTAAGGCGGATGCTCGAATACCTGAGCTCATGCCCCAATTTAGAGCTAAAGGCTCTGCTCACACATTTTGCGGTGAGCGAAATTCAGGATAAATCGTTTTCCAATGCGCAGTTTAACAGATTTATGGAGCTTGTTGATGTTGCGCGCAGTATGGGTTTTTCTCCTATGCTGCACGCCTGCAACAGCGGCGCAGCGCTTGACATGATGGACCAAATGCAGCTTGACATGGTGCGTGTTGGCATAGCGATGTATGGTTATTCGCCGGGCGCGGGCTGCGGCGAATGGGCTAGCCTGCAGCCGATTATGACTTTGCGCACGGTAATAGTGCAAATAAAACAAATTGAGCAGGGCGACACCGTAAGCTATGGCAGAAACTATTGCGCGAGCGAACAGCGAAAAATCGCCACGCTGCCCATTGGTTACGGGGATGGTTACAAGCGCACGATGTCCAACAGGGCATTCGCCTTGGTTCACGGGCGGCGCGTGCCTATCGCGGGCGCAATATGTATGGATCAATGTATGATAGATATTACGGATGTGCCGGGCGTTAAAGTCGGGGATGAGGTTGTGCTTTTTGGCAGGCAGGGTAATGAAACCATAACCGCAAATGAGCTTGCCAATTGGGCGGATACGATCAGCTATGAAATTTTATTATCCCTCACGGGGCGTGTTCCTCGCGTTTACACAGGCGCGGGCGAGACAAATTAATAATTATTTAGGTGATTTGGGCGTTTGCACTGCTTTTTGACTTGACACACGCCATGAGTTTTTGCTAAACTATTGCAGGTGTGTTGGTATGTTTGCGTTTTGGCGTCCACAGCCCCGGAAGCTCTACGTTGTTATACTGGACACAAACCAAAGAAATCTACGGGAGGAACGCCATGAAAACTTATATGGCCAAGGGCGAAACTCTCCAGAGGAACTGGTATGTTGTGGACGCGGAAGGTATGATACTGGGCCGCATGTCCTCACAGGTTGCAGCAATCCTCCGGGGAAAGCATAAGCCGATATATACGCCGCATGTAGACACCGGCGACCATGTCATCATCATCAACGCGGATAAAATCGTGTTGACCGGCAAAAAGCTGGATCAGAAAAAATACTATCACCACACTGGTTATCCCGGCGGCCTTAGGGAAACAAGCTACCGCGATCTCATGAACAAAAAGCCTGAGTTTGTAGTTTATGAATCCATCCGCCGCATGATGCCAAAGGGCCCCCTGGGCCGCAAAATGCTCACAAAGCTCCGCGTTTACGCTGGCCCCGAGCATCAGCACACCGCCCAAAAGCCCGAAACACTCACGCTCAAATAAGCAGGAAGGAGAAACGCAATGGCACAGACACAATACCTTGGCACCGGAAGGCGCAAAAAGTCAATCGCTCGCGTTCGTCTGCTTCCGGGCACGGGCAATATCACAATCAACAAGCGTGACATTGAGAACTACTTTGGCCTCGAAACGCTCAAAATGATCGTTCGCGCACCAATGGTTCTCACCGACACGCTCTCAAAATATGATGTGAAGGTAAATGTTATTGGTGGTGGCACAACCGGCCAGGCCGGTGCGATCCGTCACGGCATTTCACGCGCACTGCTCGAGGCTAATCCCGAGCTTCGCCCCGCGCTCAAAAAGGCGGGCTTCCTCACACGCGATCCAAGAATGAAGGAGCGCAAAAAGTATGGCCTCAAGGCCGCACGCCGCGCACCCCAGTTCTCAAAGAGATAATTCGCAACAATCAAAAGCCTGTATCCATGCGGTTTACGCAAGTTTACAGGCTTTTTTGGTGCCGTTTTTTTCATTGCAAATGTAGCTTATTTAACCCGCCTATACGCCCGCATTGCAAAAAACCACGCTACCGCGCTGATGCCTACGCACCAGGCAAGCGCCACCCAAATGCCATTTCCAACAGGTTCGCAGTTAAGCAACGCACGCAGAGTATCCACAATGGAGGTCGCGGGTTGGTGCTCAGCAAAGGCGCGAAGCCCAACCGGCATGGTTTTTGCGGGCACAAACGCCGAGCTTAAAAAAGGCAGGAATATAAGCGGATAGGAAAACGCGCTTGCCCCATCCATACTTTTTGCCTTTAACCCTGGGATGACCGCCACCCAAGTGAGCGCCAGCGTAAACAGCAACAGAATGCCCGCCACCGCAAGCCATGAGAGTATCCCCGCGCTGGAGCGGAAGCCCAAAAGTAGCGCCACAAGAAAAATCAAAGCAATTGTTATCATGTTAGCCGCAAGCGATGTGAGCACATGCGCCCACAGAACCGATGAGCGCCGGATAGGCATGGAATTAAAGCGTGAGAACATTCCCTGTGTTTTATCGCCATACATCCGCACGGCGGTGTAGGCGATGCCGCTTGCAATGGCCATCAGCAGCACGCCCGGCAGCTGATAGTTCACATAATTCACATTGTCGCCCAGACTCGATTTCATCGCGCCGCCAAACACATACACAAACATCAGCATAATGGCGATGGGGGTAATTGCCACTGTAATAATTGTATCCGGGCTGCGCAAAATATGGCGCATCAACCGCCCAAATAATATACCGGTGCTTTTCATTTATGCACTCTCCTTTTGGCCGATTATGGCGAGAAAAATTTCTTCAAGCGATGGCTGCTTTTCCACATACTCCACCTTGGCCGGTGGAAATAGTTTTTTGAGCTCCGCCAGCGTTCCATTGGCGATAATTCTGCCATCGTGCAATATTGCAATGCGGCCTGCAAGCTGCTCCGCTTCTTCAAGATATTGCGTAGTCAGCATTATGGTTGTGCCGCCTTTTGCAAGCGCCTTAATGGTTTTCCAAACCTCCTGCCGCCCCTCAGGATCAAGGCCCGTTGTCGGCTCATCAAGAAAGATGACCTTCGGTGCGCCCACAAGGCTCATGGCAATATCCAGCCTGCGAGCCATGCCGCCGGAATATGTGGCGGCACGCTTATTTGCAGCATCAGTCAGGCTGAATTGATCCAGCAGATCGTCCGCCAACTTCGCAGGGTTTTCAACACCACGCAGCCTGGCAATCAAAATAAGGTTTTCCCGACCGGTGAGAATACCATCCACAGCGGCGAACTGGCCTGTCATGCTGATGGATTTGCGCACCTCGTCCGGTTGTTTTTCCACATCAAAACCGCAAACGGATGCCACCCCACCGCTTTGCCTGAGCAATGTTGCCAGGATATTGACCGTTGTTGTTTTGCCCGCGCCATTACTGCCCAGCAAAGCAAATATTTCACCGCGGCGCACCTCAAAATCCACACCCTTGAGGACTTCCACATCTTTGAATGATTTGGTTAAACCCTTAACGGAAATTGCATTTTCCATCATTTAGCTTAACCCCGCTTTCCAACTTTTTTGATAATATCGTTGTTGAGCTTTTCTCGCCAATTTTCAGTATATGTCTGCGCGCTGCGCATCAGCTCATCGCAAAACGCGGCAACATCCTCACCGGTGATTTCCAGAACATGCTTTCCCTCAGCTGCCCCGGTTTCGAACAGCTCGATGAGGTCATAGTGTATTTTCATCATGTCGTAGCCGCTACCCGCCGCAAACATCCACATATGGCTTTGAATTTTTTTAAACACATATTGGTAGTCATCCGGAAGCAGCTCCACCCTTGTCATGTGGCCTTTGTATTCCTTTTTCTCCCTTATAATTTTGGGTATGTTGAAGTAATTATCAAAAAAATCACTCATCGGATATTTCCTCCCTTAACAAAACAATCTTTGATGATACAAATTCCCATTTTTCCCAAAACCGCCTCAGTTCCTCACGCCCTGCATCATTCAGCATAAAAAACTTGCGGGGCGGCCCCATGTCTGAAGGTTTTTTTTCAATATCCACCAGCTTGTTTTTCTCCAGCCGCAGCAGAATAGTATACACCGTGCCATCCACCACATCGCTAAAACCCAGCGCGTTAAGCCTGCGTGTGATTTCATAGCCATATGTTTGCTTCCGGCTTATAATCTCCAGTACGCAGCCCTCCAGCACACCTTTGAGCATTTCGGTTAAGTTTTCCACAATAAACCTCCTTTGTATTCAGTATCACCGGTATGAAGTACTACTGAATACTACTATATAGTAGCACTTAATAGCGAGGCTGTCAATAACTATCGATGAAAATATTTTTTACAATACAAATCAATACGTTTCTGGTATAATCGGAATACTTGCGCTGCGGGCAGAACCGCTAATAGAAAGGATAAAGCTTGAACAACGAATTTATAAACACAAATTGGAAACGAAGCGCGGCTTTTTTTATCGGTGGGCAGTTTGTGTCGATGTTTGGTTCCATGCTGGTGCAATACGCCATCACATGGTATATCACGCTTGAAACGCAATCGGGCGTATGGATGACGCTGTTCACCTGCGCATCGCTTTTGCCGATGGTAATCATCTCGCCATTTGCGGGCGTGTGGGCGGACAGATATAACCGCAAGTATCTTATCAATATATCCGACGGCGTGATTGCCATTACCACGCTGATACTTGCGATACTATTTATGATGGGTCACAACAATATATGGCTGATGCTCGTTGTTGTCACAGTGCGCGGGCTTGGCCAGGGTGTTCAATCGCCTGCAGTGAGCGCATTGATCCCCCAAATCGTGCCGCCGGAGCATTTAATGCGCGTTGGCGGCATTCAATCCACTGTGCAGTCCTTAACGATGTTTGCTTCGCCCATGCTCGCGGGCGTGCTGCTAACATTTTTGCCGATGGAATACATTTTCTTCATCGATGTTTTTACGGCGATCATCGGCATATCGATCGTGTTCTTCTGTGTGCATGTCCCACGTTTAGAGCGTGAGCCTGCTGCGGAGGGCATCAAAGCGTATTTTAACGAGCTAAAGGAAGGTGTGCGTTACATCGGCGGTATCGCGTGGTTAAAAATCCTGCTTGTGTACGCGACATTTTTCAGCATCTGCATGACGCCTGCCTCAATGCTCACGCCACTTCAGGTTGCGCGCACCTTTGGCGATGATGTGTGGCGACTCACAGCCATTGAGATTGGTTTTGCGGTTGGGATGGCCTTGGGTGGCATCGTAATTTCGCTGTGGGGCGGCTTTAAAAACAAGGTTCACACGATGATACTTGCGTGCTTTATGTTTGGCATGACGACACTGCTGTTTGGCATTGTGCCGAATTTTTGGGTTTACCTCGTCATCATGCTTTTGTGCGGGTTATCCGTGCCGTTTTTTAGTACGCCAACGCAGGCCATGATGCAAACCAAGCTCGACCCGGCGATTATGGGGCGTGTGTTTAGTGTTATGATGATGATGAACGGGCTTGCCATACCTATCGGCATGCTGCTGTTTGGGCCGCTTAGCGATGTGATGAGAATTGAAATACTGCTGATAGTTACGGGTGTGCTGATGCTATTAAGCGGCTTTGTAATTTCGGCATCCAAGCCATTAAAAGCGGCGGGTGAGCCGGAAATCCTGCCAAGTGATTAAACCTTTTTATGGCGATTCTTTGCAGCAATAAAAAAGTGGCTATGCCACTTTTTTTATTTGCGCGCCACTATAATAATGGGATAGTATCTCGATATAGTCCGCGCCCTCAAGCGCCATGCCGTTTGCGCCCGCCTGGCTCATGCCAACCCCATGCCCATAACCGCGTGTGCGCACCACAACATTATCGCCATCAAAGCTGATGGTAAACCACGCGCTCCTTAACCCCAGCGCGCTTCGAAGCTCGCGGCCCGTAACGCTCACCCCGCCAAGCTTCACTTTTTCCACCCTGCCGCTATCATAGCGGGTTAAAACCTCTACCTGTTTTTTAAGCGAGCCTGCCTTTAGCTTTGCGTTGGGCCATTTATTGTTTATTGTTTTTGCAAAACTTTTTGCGGCAAAAATCTCCTCATCCGCAATATGTGATGAACCCACCTCAAATTCGCTCTTTACCCCACGAAGATAGGGCTGCGCGGATGCAAACACGTTTTCGCTATCCTCAGTTTGCCCGCCGGATGCAGCATGATAAAGCGCCTGAATGAGCTGCCCATCATAATAAAGCGCCTCGCTGGCCGTTGCTTGAACGGCCCAGCGCACCTTTTGAATATTCGTTTCGTAGCTTGAGCCCCACTTTTTTTTGCAGCCTGCATCGCTGCAATAGGCCTGACAGCAGCCGGAGTTGCCGCAAACATCCGCGCCGCTTTGCTCACAGCCTCCAGCTTCAATTTGCCGCAGCGTATATGTGCGCGCCGCCACCGCCTGCGCCTTAAGCGCCTCCTCTTCAAAGGAGGCGGGCATTTCCGCCGCCACAACACCTACGAGATATTCTTCAAGGCCTATGCGGGCCGTTCTTTTTTCATCAGGCAAGTATACGGAAATTTCCTGCTGCCCGCTTGCCTCGCTTTGCTGCGTGTCATCTTTTACTTCCGGCGCTTTTGCAAAATTGCAGCCGATCATACAGCCGCGCGCTAAAAGCGCCACCAGCAGCAGCACAAGCCCAATTTGCATGAGCCGCTTCCAATCCAGCATTTAGCCGCCCCCCATTCCTATTCAATGTATGAACAGGGCAAAAGGGTTAGAAGCACAAAAACTCTATGAGAGGATTCTACTCAAGCCAGCCATCAAGTTTTTCATGCGCTTTTTTCAGCTGCTCCATAATGGCAATTCTCTGCGGGCATTGTTTTTCGCAGGCGCCACATTCAACGCACTGCGTTGCATCTGCATTCCCTCTTTTAATCAGCATATACGCCCGCCCCGGCTGATCGAAATAATCAAACATAACGCTCTCGTTATAGCGCTTGAATATATCCGGAATAGCCACTCCATTTGGGCAGGGCAGGCAATATTCGCAGCCCGTGCAGGGGATGGAGTTAATCTGCTCATAGGTCGCTTTGACTTTTTTAATCATTTCCCGCTCGCTGGGGTTAAGGTTGTTTGCGAGCATATCCTCTTTCGAAAACAGCGCTATGTTTTGCTTGAGCTGCTCAAGCGTTGTCATCCCACTTAATATGCAGCTAACCTGCGGGTAATCCACCAAGTGACGAAATGCCCATTCCAGCGCGGTGCGTTTTGTCTGCGCTTCATCATACACTGCCTGCACGGCAGGCGGCGGGTTCACAAGGCCGCCGCCACGCAGCGGCTCCATAATTACAAGCGCCATCTTTTTTTCGCCCGCCAAGCGTATGGCGGCATCGGTGGTTTCCTTATCAACATCCATAATGTTTTGCTGCACCTGGCACATATCCCAGGGGTATTCGTTTATTACATTTTCAAACGTTGGGAATGCACCGTGGTATGAAAAGCCAATCGAACGAATAAGCCCTTCCTCTTTGAGCTTGACAAATTCATCGTATATGCGCCGATCCTTAATCTGCTGCCATGAGCTAGCCATAATATTATGCACGAGGTAAACATCCAGATAATCCGTGCGCAGCTTTTTGAGCGTACTTTCAAGGTTGCGGCGTATATCCGAATTTGTTTTCATCACAGCGATCGGCTGCTTTGTCACAACACGGACATTTTCGCGCAGGCCAACAAGCGCCTCGCCCAAGACCTGCTCGCTTTGCCCGCCGTGGTAGGTAAACGCAGTATCAAAATAGTTAACGCCATTTTGTGCGGCATAGCGGATTAGCTCCACTGCCTGCTCCACATCCACACTCGCACCGCCTTTGCCATCAAAAACGCGGGGCAGTCTCATGCAGCCCATCCCCAACAATGAAACCGGATAACCCAAGCTGCCATACATACGTTGTTGCATAACTTTCCCTCCTGAATAAAGCGGGCAAACACCCGAAAGTATACCTCCATTATGCCATGAACATTTTTTTTTGCAAAGTTGACTTTTTGCTAATCAGCATAAATCGCAGGTTTATGGCGATGCAGAGCACCTGCATGAGTAAAAGAGCCTTTAACGGGACATACTGATTGTTGATTGGCAGGCCATAATTTTTTGGCGGGAGAAGCATGATGAACGAAAACAGGGTTCTGTTAAACGATGTGTATAAAAGAACGCAGCTAAGCGAACTGCGCGTGCGTTTGCTTGGGAGCAAAGTGCAGGACACCGCACTGACAAAACACCTGAACATTTTGATGGAAGCCTACCAGGGAATTAACCTGCAGGCGCTGCAGCTTTTGAACCAATACGGCTTTGCTGAAAAAGAACCGGGTAGTTTTGAAAAAGCTGCCTTAAAGCTGCGAATGAATAAAAGCACACGCGCAGGCAGCAGTGAATCTGCTGTTGCGCAGCTGCTGTTGCGCAACAGCACCGATAACATGATCGCCATGACGCAAAGCCTCAAACGTTATGAAAACGCGCACCCAACAGCGCATGATATCGCAAAAAGACTGCTGCAAATTGAGGAAGCGAATATTTCACACTTGAAGGTGTACATAGGTTAAACTATAACGTATAAAACAGGAGAGAAGAAAATGAAAAAAAGGATCGCTTTGCTACTTTCACTTTTAATGGTAGCCACCCTTTTTGCAGGGTGCAAAACAAACACACCCGTAAACCCCACGCCCACGCCCGCCACATCGCCTGATGCGCAGCAAACCCCGCAGGTTCAAGTGCCCGAGCCAATTGAATATGCGGCGGATATAGTCGTTATTGGCGCTGGAGGCGCTGGCATGACGGCGGCAATACAGGCTGTGCAGGATGGCGCAAAAAACCTCGTTGTGCTTGAAAAAATGCCAATTACCGGCGGCAACACAACACGCTCCACAGGTGGCCTGAATGCCGCTGAAACATCCTTTCAGGAAGCACAATCCATAAACGACACGATCGATCTTTTTGTAGAAGATACTCTTAAAGGCGGCCAGAACCTAAACAACCCCGAGCTTGTGCGCCTGATGGCCGAAAAATCCGGCGCGGCAGTGGACTGGGTGAACTCCATCGGCGGCGATCTTTCCGTAGTTGGCATGTTTGGCGGCGCATCGGTAATGCGCATCCACCGCCCAACGGACACAAGCGCTGTTGGCCCGATGCTTGTGACAACACTTAACAACAAAATTAACGAGCTGAACATTCCCGTTATGCTCAATACGGAGGCAACCTCCATTTTAGTGGACGAAAGCGGCAGGGTTAGTGGCGTCACCGCCACCGGGCCCGATGGTGAATTTGAAATCACTTGCAAGGCGGTCATACTCGCAACGGGTGGTTTTGGCGCAAACAGCGATATGGTCGTTCAATACAACAGCAAGCTTGCGGGCTTTTCCACAACAAACCACGCGGGCGCAACAGGCAGCGGCATTAAAATGGCCACAGAATTAGGCGCGGCGCTTGTTGATATTGAACAGATTCAAACGCATCCGACTGTTAACCCCGACACAAGCGATATGTATACAGAGGGCGTGCGCGGAAACGGCGCGATACTCATTAACACGCAGGGCAAACGTTTTGTAAATGAAATGGAAACGCGCGATGTTGTATCCGCCGCCATACTCGCCCAGCCCGATAGTTACTGCTGGCTTGTTTTTGACCAGACCGTGCGCGACAGCCTCAAGGCGATTGAACAATATATTGCAAAGGGCATTCTGTTTGAAGCCGACACGATTGAGGAGCTTGCGGCTAAAATTGAAGTTGACCCGGCAAACCTTAAAGCTTCGTTTGAAACATACGCAGGTTATGTAAAGAACAAAAAGGATGATGAATTTGGCCGCAATGAGGACTCCATGCTCTCAAACCTTAGCAAGGCAAAGTTTTATGCGGGCAAATGCGCGCCTGCCATCCACCACACGATGGGCGGGGTTAAAATCGACACCAGCGCACAGGTAATACACGAAAATGGCAGCCCGATACCCGGCCTGTTTGCCGCAGGTGAGGTCACAGGCGGTGTGCATGGCGCAAACCGCCTTGGCGGAAACGCCGTGACGGATATCGTTGTGTTTGGACGCATCGCGGGCTCTTCAGCAGTAATCTACGTTGAAGCAAACGGAGGACATACGGAGCCTACAATCACAGTTGGGCCTGATGATGATAACACTCCCACCACACCCGGCGCACAGGGTAACTACACCGATGGAACATTTACCGGCAAAGGCATGGGTAATAATGGAGAAATCGAGGTGGAGGTTACTGTCGAAAATGGTAATATAGTTGACATTAAGCTGATTAACCATTCTGAAACCGCAGGCATTTACGAGGCTGCGGAGCAACAGATAACAAGCTCGATAATCAGCACTCAGCAGCTGGATGTGGATGCTGTTGCGAGCGCATCAAAATCAAGCGCCGGCATTATTGAGGCCGTTAAAAACGCACTGGGAAAATAAAAGCGACTTTCAAAAAAAGTGCTGCGGTTATACCGCAGCACTTTTTGGCACTCAAAGCCGCTTTTTTAAGCGGCTTTAGGTTTAATCTTTAAAAGCTTCGTAAATCGCGCAAACGGCCCTGTCAAACTCATCGTTTTCCACACCAACGATTATATTCATTTCGCTTGAGCCCTGATCGATCATACGAATGTTTACATTGTTATCTGCAAGTGCGCTAAACAGCTTTGCGGATGTACCCACGTAGCGCACCATACCACGGCCCACAGTGGCAATCAGCGCAAGATCATCATGCAATTCCACACTATCCGCCCCGGTTTCCAAAAGCAGCTCATCCACAATCTGCTTGCGGCGGCCTTCCATTTCCTTTTCGGCGAGTATTACGGACATAGTGTCGATGCCCGTTGGGATGTGCTCAAACGAAATCCCATGATTTTTTAGCACCTCAAGCACCTTAAAACCAAAACCTATTTCATTGTGCATGTTATCCTTGGCGATTGCAATAACAGTAAAACCCTTGCGCCCGGCAATGCCCGTCAGCCTGCCGCCGGAGGAGCCGCCATCTGTGTCGGGCACAATCATCGTGCCGGGTTCCTCGGGCATGTTTGTGTTGCGCACATTTATGGGTATGCAGGCCTGCCGCACGGGGAATATGCTATCCTCATGCAGCACGGTTGCACCCATGTAGGCAAGCTCACGAAGCTCTGAATAAGTCACTATACGAATAGGCTTGGGGTCCTTCACTATGCGGGGGTCCGCCATTAGAAAGCCTGAAACATCAGTCCAGTTCTCATAAACATCGGCATGCACGCCACGCGCGATAACTGCGCCTGAAATGTCCGAACCGCCACGCGGAAAAACCTTAATTTCCCCGTTGGGCTTCGCGCCATAAAAACCGGGCACAAGAACATTCTTTTTGCCGCCGATTGCTTCGCTTACGAGCATTTGGGTGACTTCAGAGTCGAACTTGCCGTTTTCATCAAAGCGCACTATTGTGGCGGCATCCACAAACTCAAAACCGATATAATCCGCAAGCAGCAGGCCGCTAAGATATTCGCCGCGGCTGGCCGCATAATCGGCGGATGCGCCGTTTTTAATTTTTGACCAGACGATTTGCAGATGTTTTCGTATGTCAATTTCAAGCTCCAGCTCATGGGCTATTTCGATATAACGCTCAGCAATTACATCGAATATCTCTTCAAAATGCTCGCCCACCGCGGCCAGTTTTTGGCATTTATATAAAAGATCGGTGATTTTTTCATCCTTATAGCTGCGCTTACCCGGTGCGGAGGGCACAAGGAAAATCCGCTGCGGGTCCGCATCCATAATGGCCTTAACCTTGCGAAACTGCGCTGCATCCGCAAGCGAGCTGCCACCAAACTTTGCTACTTTTACTTTCATACGAAACTCCTTAAAACTTGTATCAACCACGCTCGAAAGCTTACTCTTTCGAGCGCTTATTTATCAATCCAAAATTCGCCTGCACTCCATGTAATAACGTTTTTCGTTCGCCTCGCCCATGGAGAATGTTTTGCGCGGCAGCGCCCCATCATACACAACCGTGGGGAAAAGCTCGCTCTTTTTCATTGCCGGCAGCAAAAAGCCCATTGCATCCTCACGGCTGCTTAACTCAAGCACAACATCCTTGCCGTGGATATAGTCCACCTCCGCGCCGGGGAACTCTTTCAAAAGCGCATCTATCGCGTTTTGGAGCGTACCAACGCTTAATTGCTGAGCGGGTTTATCCACCACAAAAGCACCGCAGCTTTGCCCAAAATAGTAGGGCAAAACATGCGACTGGCCGGAATAATCCGCAACAAAAGCATCCAAATCGGTCTGGCTCAGGAACTCTTTGGCTGTTGCGTTGCCGTTTTGCTCATTAAGCATTGCCAGAAGCTTTGCCTTGGCGGCTTTGGGGTCAACGCCAAACAGCACCCTGTGGATTGGCTCAAACTCAATGCCCGCGTCATGCACGTTTTCAACTTCAACCAACGCGTACCTTGCAGGGTGCGCTTCCCACTCAGCCTCCGGTATTGTTGCCTTAACGGCCTCCCACGCGGCCTTTGCAGTTGCAAAGGAGTGGTTGCCATCCCCCATGGCAAAAAGCAGCGGTGCGTGGCCTGCGCCATATTTTGCTTCAAAGGCATCCTTATTGGTAAGCTCGGCTAGCGCCGCTATTACATTATCAACCAGCTCCGGCTCATTCACAAAATAGCCCGTTATATGCCCACCATCAAGCATCAAATCCGTATCGTAGAGAACTTCAAGCTCCTTTGCGCACTTTTCAACCGGCTCAATAACCGTGCGACCCGGATCATCAATCAGCACCAGTATGTGCGGCAGTTCGATCGGCGCATCCTGCCTTATGCGAAGCCGCGGCGGGATCCTATCCACAATCGTACCTTCCGTTGCGCGGATGAGCGTTTTTGCGCCCTTATTATAATCATAATGCTCCAAATCAAGCGCCATAACAAGGCCAAGGCGTTCTTTTCCTGAAGCGATGCGCCGCACAAGCACAAAACCCGGCTCCAAAGTGTTTAACACCCCTGCATCCAGGTATTCACGCATGTTCGCCTTTATGCTTTCGATGCGCTCAGCCTCGCCGGGTTTGCCCAAATATGCTTCGGGCAATATCAAATTGAGTGTGGAGGGCGCGCCCGCAGCGATATTTCCCGCCTCCTCCCAGTATTCCGGCTGGGAAGTGAACTGATCGCATGCGACAACCGACCATTTTTTAAAGTCCGCATTTTTATCGGGCAACAAAACCTGTGGTACTTTTACGCCAATATTATTAGTATAGCGGTTCATTTGTTTTCCTCCTTTAATTTACGGACTTATTTTTGCGCCTTAACTCAGCGTCAGGCTCCTCACACGCATCATCCCCCTTATTTGGGTGAGTGATGTTTGCCCATATTCGGGCAGCTCATGGTCAAGATCCAATATTGTGTAGGCAAGCTCGCCGCGGCTCTTGTTAATCATGTTGGCGATGTTGCATTGCGCTGCGCCCACAACGGCAGTTATCCTGCCGACCATATTAGGTGAATTTTTATGCAGCAAGCATATGCGATATACCCCCGATGGCACCATTTCGCACTGCGGCAGGTTTACTGAATTGCGTATGTTGCCATATGCGATATAATCATTTAGCTGCTGTGCCGCCATGCGCGCGCAATTTTCCTCGCTTTCGGGGGTTGTTGCGCCCAAATGAGGCACGCAGATGATATTCTTTTTATTGAGCAGCTCCTCTGTTGGAAAATCAGTCACGTAGCGTGAAATTTTCCCCGACTCCACTGCTGCAAGCAGCGCGGCATTATCCACCAGCTCGCCACGCGCAAGGTTCATAAGCATCGTTCCAGGCTTAACAAGTGAGAGCACACGCTCGTTTATATAGTTGCGCGTTTTTTCCATTAAGGGCACATGTATCGTGATATAATCGCAATGCGGCAAAATTTCCTCAAGCGAGTTGCCACGCTCAATCGCACGCGAAAGGCCCCACGCGTGCTCAACCGAAATAAAAGGATCGTAGCCTATAACATGCATTCCGATAGCGTGCGCATCGTTTGCGACCATCACGCCAATCGCGCCAAGCCCAATTACGGCAAGTGTTTTTCCGTGCAGCTCATTGCCCACAAACTGGCGCTTGCCCTGCTCAACCTGCATGGGAACATCCTCACCGCTAAGCGTATTAACCCACGCAATGCCTTCAAGCACATTTCGCGAAGCAAGCAGCAAGCAGCACAGCGCAAGCTCCTTAACGGCGTTTGCGTTAGCGCCTGGTGTGTTAAAAACGGCTATCCCTTCTTGCGTGCAACGCGAAACAGGAATGTTATTCACCCCCGCGCCAGCACGCGCAATTGCAAGCAGGCCCTCGTTTAGCTCGCGCTCGCGGCAATCCGCGCTGCGTACAAGGATTGCTGTTGGGTTTTCCTCATGGTCAGAAATCTGGTAACGATCCGGCTTTAGCTCATTGCGCACCACATCGGATATCGCATTGAGCGTCAAAATTCGGTGCATGCCCCTTTCCTCTCTTTTTTCAAAAAATATATGTTGGCATGCTGGCTGCACGCGCATACTCATAATCGTTTGTTCGCTCGGGCAAACCACACTGGCCTGACCTTTGAGCCAAACATAGTAGTATTATAGCGTGTGCCCGGGCATTAAGCAAGAAACTATAAGACGATACCGCACAAAGTTAAAGTTGACATAAATCAAAACCGCCCGTAAAACGGGCGGTCTGATTTATAGTTTTCTGCCGCTATTTGCGGCGCGCCCCACGGCGCTTAACTCCGGGATTTTGCTTTGCGGCGGATAAGCTTAACAATCGTCATAACGACCAGCCCAAGCACCAGCACGCAGATAAGAATACCCATGCTAACCGTTTGCGTTCCGGTTTCCGGCATGCCCAGCGGGATACCATCATCCTCAAGATCATCGCTCGGCGTTCCCAGCGGGATATCCCCATCGGGTTCATAATCAGGGTCATTCGGGTTGACGGGAGGCGTAATTATCGGGCCATCGTCATCATCATCACCCATTGCTGAAAATACCCATTTGATGCGGCCCCACAGATCCTGATAGCGATTATCAAGCTGTGGATCGAGCGTAAGCGATACTGTCATTCCCAGCGTGTCGCCGGTTCTAAACCTTCCCAGGTTGATGTTGTTGCGCATCGAGTCCATCTTCCCGGTGGTAGGCTCATTGGGGTAGTTCCCCCAAACAGCGCCCTCATAAATCAGCTTGCCGCTCGAGTCTTTGATCGTTACCGTTGCGTACTTTTGCAGCATCTCATTCACAAGATCGATGTTTGCCGTCGTTGCCAGCGTTTGATCCACATACTCCGCACGCAGATAGATGTTTACCACATCGGAAGATGTGTTGCTAACATTAATCCGTTGCTCGCGCGTTTCGCCCGGCACAAGATTTTTGAAGTTCGCAAACAGGTCTGTGCTGGTCGGGTTAAATGTGAAGCCGGTTCTCCGGTTCACAAATGTGACTGTGGTTGCATCCGCAACCGGCACGGCCGGCGGCGCAATCCCAAGCGCGGAGAATTGAATGCCCCATTGATTGGATAGTGCGTTCCCCGCAGCCTGCAAACAATCCAAATGCACAACGATGTTTGCGGTTTTACCTCTGTATTCGTTGCCGGTCTTTTCGTTGAGCCTGAACTTCTCGAACAGCGCCTGCGATGTAACCTCTCCGGGTTTTAGGATACCTTTATAATAATAGTATCCATCGCCTGCATCCAGCCACATGTCGGTTGCACCTATGTTCAGGAACTGCGCTACTTCGATGTTGTCGGTCGAAAGGCCGGAGTTTGCCGCCCTTGTGTTGCTGTTTGCATCGTTATCCTCCCAAGCGAGGGTGATTTTGATGC
>JAJDHH010000111.1 GCA_030266105.1 Eubacteriales bacterium OttesenSCG-928-K08 | reverse complement strand
ATTTGCTAATCCAGGCGAAAAGTCGGATTCATGCGCAACAATCGGGCATATCCCCTTTGCGCCAAGCACAACAGGCACCGACACAAAACCGCCCTTTGAAAAAACGACATCCGGCTCGATCTGTTTAACGAGCTTTCGCGCCTGCCCAATGCCCCTTATCACACGAAACACATCGCCAACATTTTTTAAGCTGAAATAGCGGCGCACCTTGCCCGCTGAGATTTCATGATAATCCACATCCGGCAGCCCAAAGATAAGATCTTTTTCGATGCCATCCGCCGTGCCGATATAATGCAGCTCATAACCCTCAGCCCCAAGTGCGCGCATAAGCGCAATATTGGGCGTTACATGCCCGGCGGTGCCTCCGCCGGTAAAAATTGCTTTTGTCGCCATAAAACCTCTAGCCGCCTGGCAAAATTTTTATCTTACAGGCAATGTATGCGCTTTTATGCTATTATGCCTCAGTTTCCGGATTCTTTTTCTTGCTGTTATATTTTGCCTGAGCGCCCATTATATCGCCCTCCAGCAGCAGCCGCACAGCGTCCGCCGCGTTTTTGTAAGCATCCTCAAGCAGCATGCGCTCATCTGCAGAGGGTTTTGAAAGCACATGTGAGGCCAAATCCCGCCCAAGCAACTGCTTGCCTACGCCAATGCGCACACGTGCAAAATTTTGATCGCCGCCAAGGTTGGCGATTATTGAGCGCATCCCGTTGTGCGTGCCCGCGCTCCCGTTTGCGCGGATGCGAAGCCCACCCACCGGCAAATCGATATCATCGTATAGCACGATCAATTTTTCAACCGGCAGCTTATAATAATGGAGCAATGCCTGCACGGCCTCGCCGCTGAGGTTCATATAGGTTTGCGGTTTTGCCAAAAGCACGCGTTGGCCACCAAAACGACCCTCGCCAATAAGTGCCTTGTGAGCACGCTTATTAACGGAAATTCCCGCCTCATCCGCAATTTGATCCAGCGCCATAAAACCAGCGTTATGCCTGGATTTTCTGTATGCAATTCCTGGATTTCCCAATCCCACAACAAGGTGCATATAGGCGCTCCCGTTTTTTTACTCAAAGATAATCATAACACAGCTTATACAAAAAAACGACCCTAAAAAAGGATTAGTGTCCTTTTTTAAGGTCGAAATAAGTGCATTGCCCCTTTTATGCGATAATCGGCTTTAATTTGCCCGCAGCAAACGAATTAAACGTCTCAACCATCAACTTATAACCCGCAGGATTTAAGTGAATGCCATCGAGCCCAATAAGCTCCCTGAAATTATTGAGCCCCAAAAAACGCTCGCGCACATCGATAAGCAATGTGTTTGTCTGCATCGCAATCTTTTCTACGGCATGGGAGTAAAGCTCATGGAAACGGTATATCATGTTTGTGTCGCCCAACCAGCGCAAAATCTGCCGCTTGTCGTTACCAGCGCGGTCTATAAAATCAAGATAGCGCTCCGCGTCGATCGGCGGAAGCGTCATCACAATGGGCGTAACATTGCGCTGCCTTAGCGCGGCTATCATGGCATGATATATCTGCTCAAACACAGCGAGCGTTGTGCGCGGAAGATGCTCCTTTTCTGGTTGTGCGGCAACTTCATTCCAGCGAAAATCGCAATCGTTCCCGCCAAACTCTATAAGTGCATAACCTCCGCTCAGCCCCGCTTCAATATCCTTTTTTAGCTGCGCCTGCCCACGCTCCACCGTGCTGCCAAAGCGCGAGCTATTTTCGATTTGCACCCCAAAACGGGATTGAAAGGCTTCTATGTTTTGCCCCATAGTCGCGCGATAGCGGAGCCGCTCGTCAATTACGGTACCCTTCATCAGGGAATCTCCGTATATTCGAATATTCATTGTTGCCTCCCGTTTTACCTATCTGGTTTTTAATACTAGTTTAAATAGATTTTAATGCTATTACATTCGCTTGTCAATACTTCATTTGTGTATTATTATAAAATAAAGACGATACCGCAAAAAGTTAGGAGTATCACATGCAGCTAAACGCAAAAATGGCGGCTGAGCTCCA
>JAJDHH010000110.1 GCA_030266105.1 Eubacteriales bacterium OttesenSCG-928-K08 | reverse complement strand
CGTTTGTAAAAGGAAAGGAATTGTGAACGAACCGCCCGGTGCGGGTTGTTTTTATTAGCTACTCTAACAAATATCCCCATTCCGAATGTATTTCTTCAGGGTCAAAAGCGAGCGCAGGTTCGGTGCCCATATTAGCTAATAAATCGTATAGATAAAACGCATAAGTCCGATATTGTGCAGCGCGTGAAATAGAATATGCGCCAGACCAACCGCTCCCTGTTCTAATAGAATTATTTTCAAAATATGGGCTTTGTGCTTTATACATATCCGAATAATAATAATTCGCATAGAGATCGCCATTTAAAGCTGTAAACAAATCAAGTGCATTTAGAATTTCATCTGCGGATTGAGCAGATAGATCGTTATTGAGACTTGCATGTTCATTCAATAATTCAAATGCGTATGCCGCTTCTGCTCGCCACAAATCAGCATAGATTGCTGCGATGTTCTTTTTTTCAATATCAGTAACATCTAACTTCCAATACAATTCAAACGTTTGGTCTAACAAATTTTCTGTTCGCAATGTATGTTTACGTACGTAAATATCCGAATCAATGTATTCGTCAACTACTGCATATGACAAAGAATCTCCCAAGGGGTACACAGCCCTATTCGCAGATATATCTGGTGTTTGTTCTGATTTTGTGCCCCACGGTTGCGCTTCATTTTCTAAATTCAATCTTGCATCAATCAACATAATGGTCAAAGCAATAATAATGCATATGAATAGTATATTGCTTATTATCAGAGTTTTTTTCATAAGTATCTCCTTTGGAGTTATATTATAAAAGTTTTGGAGAGAGCAAGCAAAATTTTTATGCTCTCTCCAAACATAACCTTGTCACCAATATGGAGGTTTTGCCATATAATCATAAAAATGCTCTAAATCTTAATAATCCATTTTTATGCATGGGATGGTTATTGAGGGCTAATCCCCAAACAGATATAAATATGCTCTATTTCGGCGTCTATCTGTTTCCTCCCATATTTCGCGCAAGCCTTCAGGGTCACGACTGCCGGATTGAAGGTAAGCTTGTGTTTTTTCTCCAATTGCATCAGTCTTAAAATAGATAAACGCAAGGGCATCAAACCATCTATCATCTACTTCAATACCGTTCACATTTAGGTCTCTGCTAAGCTTATACTCCACGTTTGCGACATCATCGTCCAGTATCCCAATCACAATATCTATAGGAACATAATCGCTATCAGGAACCTTTGTTCCTGCCGGGCCATTAAGAGCAGCACTTTGTGGTATATAAGTATACAACAGATCATATTCTGATTGGCTGAAGTCCTTGTTGTCAGGTGAGGCCTCCCTAGAGGCTACATAGTGCCCGTACCCTAACGTTATCCCGCCGTCACCAACATAATGCGGATAAATACCTATCAGATTTCCGCTCTCATCAAAAGCCCCAATATCATGTCGGCGCAAATAGCTATCTGACCCTTCTTGTTCTTTAATCATCTCCTTAATTTCATTCGACACCTTAAATTCATGTTGGAATGGAGGTGTGGCATTAGCAATAGGACTAGGAGGTGCTGTTGAATAGGGCGTTGGAACCGCTGTTTGATTCGGCTGTGGAGTGCCTATTGTCAAAGTGTCTTCCGCCGATTGTGAAGGTGGCTTGCTGCAACCCATAAGGCCAAGACCCATAAAGGCCGCCAACGTCTGACCGAAAATTTCAAGCGATTTAGCATATGAGGGCTTTCCTGTAATCTCAGCAATATCCCGCTCAATCCTGTGTTGTTCTGCCAAAGCCGCATTATATCTTGCACTGCCTGGAGCACCTAACGCGCGAGTTTTCTCCCATGCAGGGATGCTGGCTATTTCCTCCTGTATTGTTTCAAGCTGACGCTCCAAATCAGCCAGTTTTTGTTTTTGTGAGCTTGTGTTGGTTGAGCTAGTGCCACGCGCAACACCGCTCCCCCCAAACTCAAGCTCGCCATTGCGCACTTTCTCAATTCGCTCATCAATCGCGTCCTTTGAAAAAAGCTCCGCCATCTCACCGCGCGCTATCGCGTCATAG
>JAJDHH010000011.1 GCA_030266105.1 Eubacteriales bacterium OttesenSCG-928-K08 | reverse complement strand
CTGGATGAAGCGGCGTTTTTGGATATGACCGGTTTAAGTCAACAATAGAAGGCGGGGGGATTAAATGCGCTTAGGTAAGCTAAACAACGAGCAGCTTGAAAGGCTTGTGCTCAGCAAATACTCAAAAACACGCGAGGAATCGCTGGGTACGCCCCAGGTGGGTGAGGATTGCGCCGCGCTAAACCTCGGTGGGGATTTGACAATACTATCCACAGACCCTGTTACGGCGGCAACAAATCACCTGGGCAGGTTAAGCGTGCATGTCAACTGCAACGATGCTGCCGCCGCGGGCGCTGAACCGGTGGGACTGATGGTGACATTGCTTGCCCCGCCTGATGCAACAGAGCAAGAGATTGAAAGTATCGCTCAGGAACTATCCGACGCCGCGCATGAGGTGGGCGTGGATATACTTGGCGGCCACACCGAGGTGACGGATAGCGTAACCCGCTTTATCACCAACACGACGGTGGTCGCGCGCATGCCTGCAGAAAATCGGCTTTTAGGCATGCAGCCCGGCAACGACATTGTGCTCACCAAATGGGCAGGGCTTGAGGGCAGCATGCTAATTGCCGCCGATTTTAAGGAACGCCTTAAAATATTAAACGCACAGGAATTTAAGGAGCTTGCAAGCTGGATAAAGCACCTTAGCGTTGTGCCTGAGGGGCGCTATGCCGCGCGCCATGGGGCAACGGCCATGCACGATGTAACTGAGGGCGGCGTGTTGGGCGCAGCATGGGAAATGTGCCACACCACGGGCGTGGGCATGGAGCTAAACGAAATCCCCGTGCACCCAATTACTGTTGATCTGTGTGCTGAGCTTGGCCTTGATCCGCTCAGGCTTTTATCGAGCGGCTGTATGCTTATCGCCTGTGAAGATGGTGAGGCTATGACAAAGGGGCTTAAAGCGCTGAACATAGCAGCGGCGGTTATTGGCAAAGCGGGCGGAAAAACATTGCGCTTAAATGGCAAAGAAGTTACTCCGCCTGAAGCGGATGAGCTTTACCGGCTGTTTTAAAAATGATTGAATTCGAAGTTATGAACAAATTGTGAAGAAAAGATCGGTTTAACTGTTTCAAACTCGCTTTTTGTTGGTATAATAAGATAAGCCTGTGAGGTTCCTTTTGTGCTACCGTTTAATAGCGCAAGAGTGGCGAAAACCACAAAATATCGAATAAATTGGCGGCGGCAATCGACAAAGCCTGCCATGGATGATATACTGAAGTTTGTGGGAATTCCACCATGTGTGACTTTTGTTAAGAAAGTGGCTTCATAAAACAGTGAGGCTTTTTAGGAGGAAACGCGTTTGATCAGCAGCATGACTGGTTATGGGCGAGGTTTTGCGGGGCGTGAGGGCCGGGAAATTACGGTGGAGTTAAAATCCGTCAATCACCGCTATTTGGATATTTCATTGCGCCTGCCACGCCACCTTGTTTTTTTGGAGGATACACTCAGAAGGCAAATCGCAGGCTCCATAAGCCGTGGGCATGTTGATGTATACATCAACTATCGAAACACCCGTAACGACTCAAAATCAATATTGGTCGATGAAGCGATTGTTTCACAATATATAACCGCTGCAAAAGAAATCGCCGGCCGCTACGATGTGGATGGCCGCTTGAACGCTGCAAATGTTTTGCGCTTGCCGGATGCGGTGAGCGTGATTGAGGCTGAGGAGGATCGCGATGAGGTGCTCCTGCTTGCCCAAAATGCAATGGAAGCGGCGCTTAAAGAGCTAATCACAATGCGTGAGGCTGAGGGCGAGCGCCTGCTTAAGGATTTGGAAGCCCGTGTGCAGGTCATTTGCGATTTGGGCGTGCGCATAGCGGAACGCGCGCCATTGGTCGTGGAAGAATACCGCGCGAAGCTAAACGAACGCATTGCTTTTGTTTTGCAGGAGGTTGAGGTGGATCGCTCGCGCCTTGCAACGGAGGTTGCTTTGTTTGCGGATAAAGCGAGCGTGGATGAGGAAATCACCCGCCTTAACAGCCATGTTACGCAAATGAAAAACACTTTTTTGTCAAAAGAACCCTCCGGCCGAAAGCTGGATTTTATTGTGCAGGAGCTAAACCGCGAGTTTAACACGATCGGCTCCAAGGCAAACGACACCGAGCTTGTTAACGCCGTGCTTTTAGGCAAGGGCGAGGTGGAAAAAATCCGCGAGCAGGTACAAAACATCGAGTGAGTGTGAAGCATGAGCATTAAGCTTGTTAACATAGGCTTTGGCAACATCGTTTGCGCAAACAGGGTGCTTGCCATAATCGGGCCGGATAGTGCGCCTGTTAAGCGCATTATTCAGGAAGCGCGCGAAAAGGGCATGCTGGTGGATGCAACATATGGCCGCCGCACCCGCGCCGTAATTGTGATGGATAGCGGGCATATCGTGCTGTGCGCAGTGCAGCCTGAAACGATTGCCAACCGCGTGAGCTCAAGCGAAAACGCGGAATAAAACGAAGCTTTATTTTACATGGGGGTTAACTATGCAGGATAAAAAGCCGGGGTTGTTGATTGTTTTATCCGGCCCGTCGGGTGTGGGCAAAGGAACCGTGTGCGCAGGCTTGCTTGCTCAGGATGATAACGCGACCTATTCGGTTTCCGCCACCACACGCAAAAAGCGCCCAAACGAGGTTGAGGGCAAAAGCTATTTTTTTGTTAACGAGGCGCAGTTTTCGCAGATGGCGCATAGGGGCGAGTTCCTCGAATACACCCGTGTGTTTAGTGAATATTCTTACGGTACGCCTAAAAAATACGTATTCGAGCAACTCGAACAGGGCAAGGATGTCATTTTGGAAATTGATGTGCAGGGCGGCCTGCAGGTTAAAGAGGTTTATGAGGGTGCTGTGCTCATATTTGTTGCTCCCCCCAGTATGGATGAGCTAAAGCGCCGCCTTGTTGGCCGGGGAACAGAAAGCGAGGAGGCCATTGTAAGGCGCACACAGGCGGCCTACCAGGAGATGCAGTGCATTTCGCTATATGATTATGTTGTGATAAACGACACGGTGGAGTCTGCGCTTGAGGGCATAACTGCAATCATGCACGCTGAGAAGAGCCGTGTATCAAGAAGGGAAGATTTGGTTAGCTTACTATTAGGAGGAATGGATTCTTATGATGAACTATCCTGGCGTTAATGAACTTGAGGAGAAAGTCGGCTGCCGCTACATGCTGGTGATGGCCGTTGCCTGCCGTGCAAGGCAGCTGCTTAACGATCCCGAAAGGCTTGGGAACACAAACCCGGTAACTTATGCTGTTGGGGAACTTTTTGAGGACAAAATCAAGATCAACTATCCTGATGAATATACCCTGCGTTCCTGATTAAAATGGAAAAACGCAAAACAGTGGTGCTGGGGGTTACCGGCTCCATCGCGGCCTATAAGGCGGCAGAAATAACAAGCAGGCTTATGAAGCTCAATGTAGATGTGCGCGTCATCCAAACGGAAGGCGGCGCACAATTCATTACGCCGCTGACACTGGAAACGCTAAGCCGCGCGCCTGTGTATGGCGACCAGTTCTCGCGCGAAACACCCTACGATGTTGAGCATATTGCGCTTGCAAAGCTGGCGGATGTTTTTTTGGTTGCGCCCGCAACGGCAAACTTTATTGCTAAGGCCGCAAACGGTGTGGCCGACGATCTTTTGACAACAACATATCTTGCGACCTTGGCGCCGGTGTTAATCGCGCCCGCCATGAATGTAAACATGCTTACCCACCCTGCGACTGAGCAAAACATCCGCGTTCTTAAGGAACGTGGCGTACTTTTTGTGGAGCCTGAGGAAGGTTTGCTGGCTTGTGGGGATGTGGGGCGCGGAAGGCTGGCGCCTGTTGAAAGCATAGTGAGCGCTGTGATAGCTCTGCTTGAGCCCAAGCAGGATCTTGCGGGAAAACGAATTTTAGTAACGGCCGGGCCAACAAAAGAGAGCATTGACCCTGTCCGTTTTTTGTCTAACCACAGCAGCGGGAAAATGGGCTTTAGCCTTGCAAAAGCTGCGGCTAAGCGCGGAGCAAAGGTAACGCTTATCACAGGCCCCGTGTCGCTTACGACCCCTGCTGGTGTGGAACGGGTATCTATTACAAGCAGCGCTGAGCTTTGCGAGGCGGTCGAGAGCCGCTTTTCGGGCTGTGACGCGCTTATTATGGCGGCGGCGCCGGCGGATTTTACAGTTCGAAATTCCGCGGAGCACAAAATCAAAAAGAACGGAAACGATGGGTTGACGCTTGAGCTTGTGCCAACGCAGGATATTCTAAAAAAAGTGGGGCAGCAAAAAAAACACCAACTGGTGATGGGTTTTGCGGCCGAAACTCAAAACATGGAAGAAAACGCGCTTGCAAAGCTTGAAAAAAAGAACCTCGACTTTATCGCCGCCAACGATGTTGCGGCTAAGGATCGTGGTTTTGCGGTGGATACAAACGAAATTACGCTTTACTCACGCTCAGGCAAAAAGGAGCAAAGCGGCTTAAAAGCAAAAGATGAAATTGCGGATTGGCTGCTGGATAGGCTTAGTGCAGCATGGGCTGAGCAACAAAAATAAAAACGACAAAAGTGCTGTGAAAACGGCACTTCTTCAATTAGCGAAAAAGAGGGGGTGATTTTTGTGTTTGCGCAGGTGATTGTGGATGTTGCGCATTCGCAGGTGGATCGCCTCTTTACTTATTCAGTGCCACAAGCGCTGAATGTGGAGCTTGGGCAGCATGTGCTGCTGCCCTTTGGGCGCGGCAACAAAGAAATTGAAGGCTTTGTTGTCGGGCTTTCTTCTGATGCGCCGGAGGGCGGCTATGTCATCAAATCCATAACGCGCGTGATTGAGCCATATCCTGTGTTTACGAAAGAGCAGCTTGAGCTTGCAAGGTGGATGCAAAAAAGCTACCATTGCCTGCTTGTGGATGCGCTGCGGCTTATGATTCCCGCGCAGCTTAGGGGCGGGCGCATTAAAGAAAAAACGCTGCGCACAGTGTGCCTGACTGAGGATTTGGAGCTAAACGAAACAAGAAAGCTGCTGCTCAAGCGCGATGGAACAGCAAAGGCCCCCCGCCAGCTTGAGGTGTTTGATCTTTTAGCGCGCGTGGGCGCACCAATGGCAATAAAAGATATTGCCGAGTTTTTGCCGGGCTCGCAAGGCGCGGTGGATGCGCTGCTCAAAAAAGGCTTTCTTGTAGAGCAGGGCTTTGTGACGTTTCGCCGCCCGGATACGGGCAAAACCGCGCCTGCCGCAAAGGATGTGGCGCTTACGCCCGCTCAGCAAGCGGCAACCGATCGCATAATGGATGCAATGAATGCGCAAAAAGGCCAAACGCTGCTTTTGCATGGGGTGACCGGCAGCGGAAAAACGGAGGTTTACATGCGCTGCATTCAGGCCTGCATGGATAACAACATGCAGGCAATTTTGCTCGTGCCTGAAATTGCGCTTACTCCGCAAACTATGGGCCTTTTCCGCACACGTTTTGGCGAGAGTGTGGCGCTGCTGCACAGCCGCCTTTCAGCAGGGGAACGCTTTGATGAGTGGCGGCGCATAAGGCTTGGGGCTGCAAAGGTTGCTGTGGGCGCAAGGAGCGCCGTGTTTGCTCCATTTTCAGATATAGGCTTGATCGTAATTGATGAGGAGCATGAGCAAAGCTACCAAAGCGAGCAAACGCCGCGCTACCACACGCTGGAGGTGGCGCGCCGCAGGACAGCTTTTTTTAACGCGCCGCTCGTGCTTGGCAGCGCAACGCCAAGCCTGCAAAGCTATTATCGCGCAAAATACGGAATATATGAGCTTATTGAGCTTCCGGAGCGCGTGCAGAGCAGGCCCATGCCGGATATTGATATTGTTGATATGCGCGATGAATTTGCGCAGGGGAACAATTCGATCTTCAGCGCCAGGCTGCACCAGCTTCTTGGTGAATGCCTGAGCATGGGCAAGCAGGCCATACTTTTCCTTAACCGCCGGGGCTATTCAACATTTGTTTCATGCCGGGGCTGCGGGTTTGTGTTTGAGTGCCCAAACTGTGATGTTTCAATGACATACCATCGCGCGGGCGAGCGCCTAAAATGCCATTACTGCGGCCATAACGAAGCCTTGCCGGGCCGCTGCCCAAGCTGCGGCAGGCCTTATGTTAAGCTTTTTGGCGTGGGCACGCAGCAGGTGGAGGAGCAGCTTATAGAGCTTTTCCCCGGCACAAAAACGCTGCGCATGGATCTTGACACTACGCGCACAAAGGATGCCCACGAAAGGATGTTTAAATCCTTTGCGGTGGGTGAGGCTCAGGTTCTGATTGGCACGCAGATGGTTGCAAAGGGGCTGGATTTTCCAAATGTCACGCTTGTGGGTGTTGTGGCGGCGGATTCCGGGCTGCACATTCCAGACTATCGCGCGGGGGAGCGCACATTCCAGCTTTTAATGCAGGTGGCGGGCCGCGCCGGGCGCGATACCTCGCCCGGGCGCGTAGTGGTTCAAACCTACACACCGGAGCATCCAAGCATTGTTTTTGCGGCACAGCATGATTATAAGGGATATTTTTTGTATGAGCTTATGCAGCGCCGCGCCGCATTGTTCCCGCCATTCGCGTTGTTTTTGCGCGCGCTTCTTGTTGGTGAGGATGAAGAGCGCCTGCAACGCGAGTGTGAAGAGCTTGGGCAGGCGCTTGAGCGTGTGATTAAATCCGCGCTTGGTGATGAGGCAGTTAACGAGCTAATGTATTTAAAAGCGTCTTTTGCGCCCATGCAAAAAAAGCAGGGATTGTTTCGCTATCAGGTGCTTGTTAAGCTTTTGCGCACGGGCAACACAGCCCGCGTGCTTCGCGCTGTGTATGATTATCTGGATGAAAATAGCGCAAAGCAGCTTATCAGGCTTGAGATTAACCCCGGGGATCTGTTTTAGGGCGACACCGCATTTTTGTGCAGTATAGCCTTGAGGATTTGCGAGAAGATTGCATTTAATTCGCGGTTTTTGTACAATAGTCTAAGCAGAAATCATACTAAAGAGGTAAACTATGGCTCTAAGAAGAATCTTGCGGGGAGAGGACCCTGCGCTGCATAAAGTGTGTCGGCCGGTTGAAAAGTTTGATAAGCGGCTTTTTACTCTGCTAAACGACATGAAGGAAACAATGTATAATGCCGATGGTGTGGGTCTGGCGGCCTCTCAGGTGGGCATTTTGCGCCGTGTTGTGGTGATCGACTGTGGCGATGGCATTATTGAAATGATAAACCCTGAAATTACATGCCGCGAGGGGGAGATTGGCGCTATGGAAGGCTGCCTTTCGTTCCCGGGCGAGCAGGGTTATGTTGTGCGCGCTGAGCGCGTGAAGGCCCGTGCGCAGGATCGTGATGGCGAGTGGCATGAGTATGATGCAACGGAGCTTTTTGCCAGAGCCATACAGCATGAGATCGATCATCTTGATGGGCGGGTGTATGTTGATATTGCAACAGATCCCCCTGAGGGATATTTAGAGGAGCTTGAGAATGAGTTCGAGGAAGCGGACGAATGAAGATCGCTTTTTTAGGCACGCCCGATTTTGCTTTACCATCGCTAAAAATGCTGATGGACGAAAAGCACTCTCTTCTTGTTTTTACTCAGCCGGATAAACCGCAGGGCCGCCATGCAAGGCTTACGCCGCCGCCTGTCAAATCGTTTGCATTGGAGCATGGCATAGCTGTTTGCCAGCCGGAAAAAATCAAAAGCGAGGAAGGGCTATTAAAGCTGCGGGAATTTGCGCCTGATTTGATGGTGACTGCCGCATTTGGGCAGATTTTGAGCGAAGAAAACCTGCTTGTGCCACGCCACGGCTGCATAAATGTGCATGGTTCGCTTTTGCCCAAATATAGAGGGGCCGCGCCTATTCAATGGGCGGTGATTAACGGCGAAAAGGTGACGGGAATAACAACTATGATGACCGATGTCGGCCTCGACACGGGCGACATTTTGTTGCAGAGCGAAATTGAAATTTTGCCCGATGAAACTGCGGGGGAATTGTATAACAAAATGGCGGCGCTGGGCGCGGATGTGCTCAAAAAAACGATTGAACTGCTTGAGCAGGGTAAGCTTACGCGAACACCGCAGGATCATAAGCTGGCGACAAAATGCGGGATGCTAAAAAAAGAAACGGGGAAGATCGACTTTTCGCTCGAAGCAAAAAGCATTCACAACCTCGTGCGGGGGGTAAACCCCTGGCCGGGAGCATATGCACTGCTTGATGATGCGCCGATTAAAATCTGGCGCACACGAATAACACAAAACCCATTGCCGCCACAATCACAGCCAGGTTTACTTTTTGGCAATCCCAAAACGGGCCTTTTTGCTTGCTGCGCGGATGGTGCGCTTGAGATTTTGGAGCTTCAATTTCAAGGCGGCAAACGGATGGAAGCAACGGCAGCGCTTCGCGGGCGGCCGCTTGAAGGGCGTGTGCTAAAGTGAGCCTGCGCCGTTTAGCCTTTGAAACACTTATGGATATTACTGAGCGTGGCGCTTACGCCAACCTGCGCTTAAAAACAGCGCAGGCCGGTTTGCCTGTGCGGGATGCTAAGTGGCTAGCCGCGCTTGTTTATGAAACGCTGGATCACCTTTATTATTTGGATTATGTGCTTGTGTTTTATGCGCGCGGGCGGCTGCAAGCGCCTGTGCGTGGTGTGCTGCGCCTGGGTGTGTGTGAGCTTTTGTTCATGCGCACGCCGCAGAGCGCCGCATGTGATGAAAGCGTAAAGCTGGTTAAGGAAATCGGCAAACAAAAGCTTGCGGGTTATGTTAATGGCGTTTTGCGGACTATTGCGCGAGAGAAGGATAATCCGCCGCCTTTACCGGAGGAGCCCATTGAACGCTTGCGTGTTCAATATAGCTGGCCGGGCTGGTTAATCGAGCAATGGGTGGATCGTTTTGGAGTGGAGCAGGCGGAGCTGTTGCTGCGCACACACGCGCCGGGCATGCAGCTTCGCGCACAGCCTCCATTTACAACAAAGGAACTTAAGCAAGCGCTTGAAAACCGCGGGCTTGACTATATTCAGGGTAAATGGATGCCCGATTGCTTGCGGCTTAATGAAGGAATAAACATCGCCGAAGAAGCCTTGTTTGTGGAAGGCAAGCTTACCGTGCAAAGCGAAGGGTCGATGCTTGTGTGCGCAGCCTGCAAAGTTGGCCCCAAAATGCGCGTGCTGGATGTCTGCGCCGCGCCCGGAGGCAAAAGCGCATACCTCTATGCGCTGGGAGGCGAGGATATTGAACTGCATTCGTGGGAGTTGCACCCGCACCGCAAGGCGCTTTTGGATAAAACGCTCGCCCGCCTTAACGTAAGCGCGCAAACTAAAATGCAGGATGCCACCGTTTTGCAGGAGGAATATCGAGGCTATTTTGATGTTGTGCTGCTGGATGTGCCCTGCTCGGGCTTGGGGGTGGCGGCGGGCAAGCCTGATATTCGCTACCAAAAGTCGCCGGAGGCGATTGAGGATCTGGTTAAAATTCAACGAAACATACTCGATACCTGCTGTGAGTATGTGCGCCCGGGCGGTGCGCTCATTTACGCAAGCTGCACGATCAGCGAGCGGGAAAACGAGCAGCAGGTAAATGAATTTTTATCGCGCAGGGCGGATTTTGCCCCTGACGACCTAAGCGGTGCTTTGCATGATGAGCTATTGGAAAAAGAAAACTGGCAGGTGCAGCTGTTGCCGCACCTGCATGGCACAGAGGGTTTTTTTGTGGCCCGAATGAAGAAAAAATTATGAAAAATTTGATGGATATGGGCCTTCCTGAGCTCAAGGCGCTGATGGCGGAGCTTAACGAACCGGCTTACCGCGCCAAACAGGTGCTGGAATGGCTAAACCGTGGCGAACGGCCTGAAAACATGAAAAACATTCCGCTTGCTCTTAGGGAAAAATTGGCTGAGCGCCCCTTTGGCGGCGCAGTTATAAAGCGCACATTTGTATCCCAGCTTGACGGCACGCTTAAGTTCCTGTTCGAGCTGGAGGATGGCGAGCTTGTTGAGGGCGTGCTCATGCGTTACAAGCACGGCAACACGCTTTGCCTTTCCACACAGGTTGGCTGCAGGATGGGCTGCGTATTTTGCGCATCCACATTGGAAGGGCGCGTGCGCAATATTCGCTGTGGCGAAATGCTTGCTATGGTTGTGGCGGCTGAGCGCACGCAAAACCGCCCGGCGCATGAAAGCCGCGCGATAACTAACATCGTGCTTATGGGAAGCGGAGAGCCGCTGGATAATTTTGATGAGGTTGTTGCGTTTTTGTGGCGGGTCACCTCAAAGGAAGGGTTAAACATCAGCCCGCGCAACATCTCGCTTTCCACATGCGGGCTTGCGCCGGAAATTGAGCGGCTCGTTAATGAAGCCCCGCATGTGACGCTGTGCATATCATTGCATGCGTATAACGATGCTGTGCGGGACAATCTTTTGCCAATCAACCGCAAGTACCCGATCAGAGCTGTTTGTGAAGCTGCAGATGCTTATGCAAAAACGACAGGCAGGCGCGTGATATTTGAGTATGCTCTTATTGACGGGGTGAACGCTTCGCAGCAGGATGCCACCGCGCTTTCTTTGCTCTTGAAGGGAATAAACTGCCATGTGAACCTCATTCCGCTCAATCCTGTAAAGGAGCGCGAGCTTGCGGGCGTATCCCGCCAGGATGCGGCGCGTTTTGCATCATGGCTTAGTGATGGAGGCATTTCCGCCACTGTGCGAAGAGAGATGGGCGCCGACATTGAAGGGGCTTGCGGGCAGCTTAGGCGAAGGGTGCTCGAAGAAGAAAGTGGAGCCTAGATATCAGGCTGGGAGATAAAAGCAGCAAAGGAGAAAAATATGCCCTCGTTTTCAGCGCAAGTAAGGCAGGAGCTAACCAAAGTGCGCCTTAGAAGCCCCGCTGCAAAGCGCGCGCAGCTTGCGGGCATGACTCATGCTGCGGGTGTGCTTACTTTGGGTCGTTCTGCGGGTGTGCAATATGTAAGCGAAACTCCCGAGGTTGCCACGCAGATAGAAAAACTGGCCTCCGCGCTTTATGATGTGGCGATTGTGCAATCGCTTCGTGTGGCGGAGCACAGGAAACGGCCGCTATATGTTGTTGCAATCTCCGGGGTTGGCTGCGAGGCGCTTTTGGCCGATGCCGGTGTGCTTGTGCAGACCGATTTGGGCGTGGAATTGTCACAAATTCCATCCGAAGCGCTTTTTGAAACGCCTGAAGCAAGGCGCGCGTTTTTGCGTGGCGCGTTTTTGGGCGCAGGCTCAGTAAGCGACCCGGGCAGGACATATCACCTGGAGATCGTTTGCCAGGATGTGCACCTTGCAAACACTCTGATGACTCTTTTGTCGGAGTTTGACTGTCCGGCAAAAACAGTATGCCGCAAGCAAAAATATGTGGTATACTTAAAAGACGGCGATCGGATATCGTCCTTTTTGGCGTTGTTGGGTGCATCAACATCAACATTGCGCTTTGAGCAAACAAGAACCGAAAAGGATTTGCGCAACTACATCAACCGCACAAGCAATTGCGAAACCGCAAACATAGGCAAAACTGTCAATGCCGCGGGTGATCAGGTTGATGCGATCAAAAAAATACTGGCGGATCCATTTGCCGTTAAGCGCCTCTCGCCTCTATTAAGAGAAACTGCCGAGCTTAGGCTCAACAACCCGCAGATGAATTTGCTTGAGCTTGCGCAGCTTGCCAATGTTGGCAAATCCGGCATGAATCACAGGCTGCAAAGGCTGCTGCAAATTGCGCGGGAGCTGCCCTGAACATTAAACACTATAATGGCTTGCGCTAAAGCGCGTGCCAATTACAAAGCGCTATATACGCTAAGGAGGTTTCGCGATGATTAACAAGGTGCTCATAATCCAAAACCCCGAGGGCTTGCGAGCCCGCCCCGCAGCGGAGTTCGTGCAGCTTGCAAGCGGATTTATTTCCCAAATGATGATCGAAAAGGGGAATAAAAAAGTGAACGCGAAATCGATCATGGGCGTGCTGTCGCTTGGCGTTGGCCAGGGGGATAGCATCCACCTGTTTGTGAACGGGCCCGACGAGGATATCGCCATGAGCGCGATGGTGGAGTTGACCCGGAAAGGCTAGGCGCTTTGTCCTTTACCCATCTGCATGTACATACGCAATATAGCCTGCTCGATGGCGCGGCGCGCATCGGGGAGCTTGTTATGCGCACAAAAGAATCCGGAATGAACGCGCTTGCGATCACCGACCATGGTGTGATGTATGGTGTGGTTGATTTTTATAAGGAGTGCAAACATCAGGGCATAAAGCCCATTATCGGCATGGAGGCATATGTCGCCCCCCGCTCCATGGAGGAGCGCGAGGGTGCAAAGGGCCGTGAATATGCCCACCTTATTCTGCTTTGCAAAAATCACACAGGCTATCAAAACCTAATGCACCTTTCTTCAGAGGCGTTTTTGCGGGGATTCTATTATAAGCCCCGCATTGATTATGCGCTGCTTGAGCAGCATTGCGAGGGGCTAATTTGCCTTTCAGCCTGCCTTGCGGGGGATATTCCCCAGCGTTTGCTGCAAAACCGCTATGATGATGCGCGTGAGCTTGCATTAAGGCTCAAGGGCATGTTTGGCGAGGATTTTTACATCGAGCTGCAGGATCACGGGCTTGAGGATCAAAAGCGTGTGCTGCCTGGGTTAGCGCGCATCGCAAACGAAATTGGGGTAAAGCTTGTTGCAACAAACGATGTTCACTATGTCAACAAAGAGGACGCTGCCGTTCAGGATGTGCTGCTGTGCATACAAACAAACACATTTGTGGATGAACCTGTGCGCATGCGCATGGATTCTGACGAGTTTTACCTTAAAACCGAGCAGGAGATGCGAAATGCGCTGCCTGCCTACTTGCAGGCGATCGACAATACGCAGGAAGTCGCCGACAAATGCGAGCTTGAAATAGCCTTTGGCGAGCGGCACCTGCCGGGCTTCACAGCCCCCGGCGGCCAGGATAATGCAAGCTACCTCAGGCAGCTTACCCTAAGCGGGCTTGAAAAGAAAATGCCGCTGGCTGGCCAAACCGAACGCGAGCGGCTTGAATACGAGCTTAATGTTATAGAGACGATGGGTTTTGTGGACTATTTTCTCATCGTTTGGGATTTTATCGATTTTGCAAAGCGCAGCGATATAATCGTTGGCCCCGGGAGGGGCAGCGGCGCGGGGAGCCTTGTGGCCTATAGCCTCGATATTACAGATGTGGATCCGCTTAAATACGGCCTGCTTTTTGAGCGCTTCCTGAACCCTGAGCGCATTTCGATGCCTGACTTCGACATCGACTTTTGTTATGAACGCAGGCAGGAAGTTATCGACTATGTTGTTAGAAAATACGGCGCGGATCATGTCGCGCAGATAATCACATTTGGCACGATGGCCGCAAGAGGCGCTGTGCGGGATGTGGGGCGTGCGCTTCACATGCCTTATGGCGATGTGGATAAAATCGCCAAGCTGGTTCCGTTTGAGCTTAACATGACGCTTGATCGCGCGCTGATGCTCTCGCCTGAGCTTAAGGCGCGTTATGATACGGAGCCGGATGTTAAGAAGCTCATCGACTTTTGCAAAAAGTTAGAAGGCCAGCCAAGGCATGCTTCCACTCACGCGGCCGGCGTGGTGATTTCACGCCTGCCGGTAATGGAGGTTGTTCCATTACAGAAGAACGACGAATCCGTCACTACGCAGTTCCCAATGGGTACGCTCGAAGAACTGGGCCTTCTTAAAATGGATTTTCTTGGCCTGCGCACGCTCACAGTCATACGCGACACGCTGGAATTTATCCGCGAAAGCGGCAAAGAAGTGCCGCCAATCAACACCATGGAGTATGACGACCCAAAGGTGTTCGCCATGATAGCCGCCGGGGATACCGATGGAGTGTTCCAGCTTGAAAGCGCGGGCATGCGCAATTTTATGATGCAGCTAAAGCCCGACAGCTTTGAGGATATCATCGCGGGCATCTCGCTTTTCCGCCCGGGGCCGATGGCCTCCATCCCGCGCTATGTTGCAGCAAAGCACGGCACAGGCGAGGCGCAATATGCGCATGAAAAGCTCAGGCCGATACTATCAGCAACATATGGCTGCATGGTGTATCAGGAGCAGGTGATGCAAATCGTGCGCGATATCGGCGGCTATTCTATGGGGCGAAGCGACCTTGTGCGCCGCGCGATGAGCAAAAAAAAGCATGATGTGATGGCAAAAGAGCGCCAGAACTTTATTTATGGCATTGAGGAGGATAATGTCCCCGGCGCTGTTAAAAACGGTGTGCCCGCAAAGATCGCCAACCAGATTTTTGATGAAATGATGGATTTTGCGTCCTATGCGTTTAACAAATCGCACGCGGCATGCTACGCTGTTGTGGCTTATCGAACGGCGCATTTAAAGCTTTACTATAAAAAAGAGTTTATGGCCGCGCTCATAAACAGCTACATTGGCAGTGTGGATGCTGTGGCGGCTTATGTTTATGCAGCAAGGCGTTTGGGCGTGCCCGTGCTCCCGCCCGATGTCAACAAGAGCGGCGCGCGTTTTAGCGTGGAGGCAGGCGGCATTCGTTTTGGGCTGTGCGCAGTCAGGAATGTTGGCGAGGGCGCGATGCGCTCGATCGTGCAGGAGCGTGAGAGCGGAGGTCAGTTCATCGACTTTTTTGACTTCATAAATAGAGCGCAGGGTATTAACAAGCGCATGGTTGAAGGCCTGATTTACGCCGGTGCGTTTGATAGCATGGGGCATAAGCGCTCGCAGCTCATCAATGTTTACGAGCGTGCGCTCGATAGCGCCGCCGGTGCGCGAAGGATGCGCGAGCAGGGGCAGATTTCGCTGTTCGATTTAGGCGGAGCCGCCAAGGAAGCCTTGAGGGAGGCGACCATACAGCTGCCTGAGCTTGACGAATTAAAGAAACAGGTTATACTCGATAAGGAACGCGAGGCAATAGGCGTATATGTCAGCGGTCACCCGCTGGATGATTACGAGCAGATACTATCATCCTTGCCCTATTCCGTGCTCGATATTCAGGAGGCCGACGGCATTTTGCCGCCAAAGGATAACGAGCGCGTTAAGGTGGCGGGGCTGCTGCGCGATTGCGAGCGCAAGCCAACCCGCTCGGGCTCGGGGATCGTGGGTTACGCTCAGCTTGAGGGAGTGACCGGCGTGGTGGATATTGTGCTGTTCCCGCGTGTGCTGCAGGAGGCGGGAAGCAACTTTTTCCCGGCAAGAACCGTTATGGTAACGGGCAAGCTGAACCTTAAGGAAAATAAAGATAACAGCATTCTTGTGGATGAGCTTATACCGCTGGAAAACGCAAAAATAACGCTCTATTTGCGATATAGTGAGCTCACAAACGAGCTGCTCCAAAAAACACTTGCGCTGCTGGAGAGGAGCCCGGGCAACATACCCGTTGTGCTTTTTGACCTGGCGACAGGGCAAAAGCGAATGACCCCGGCGGATAAGCATGTGAACCTTTCTAGCCGCCTTATGCAGGAGCTGATCGCTTTGCTTGGGGCCGAAAATGTAAAAACCACCGTGCGTTAACGCACGTGAATTTTTTAAAACGCAGGAGGAAAAACCATGAAGCGCATAGGTATCCTGACAAGCGGCGGCGATACGCCGGGCATGAACGCGGCAATCCGCGCAACGCTAAAGGCAGGGCTTGATAAACAAATGACTGTTATGGGCATATATCACGGTTATCAGGGCCTTATGGAAGGCCGGATCAAGCAAATGCAATATTCGGATGTTCATAACATCATAGATCGCGGCGGCACGATTTTGCGAACAGCCAGAAGCGAAGTTTTTAAAACCCCGGAGGGCCTTTCGCGCGCGCTGCAAATAATCAGCGCATACGACATAGAGGGCCTCATTGTAATTGGCGGGGATGGAACATTCTGCGGCGCCCGGGCATTAAGCGAGAAGGGCGTGCCCGTGGTGTGCATACCGGGCACTATCGATAACGACATGGGTTACACCGATTTTACGATTGGTTTTGATACGGCAGTTAACAACGTGATGCACGAAATCAGCAAAATTCGCGACACGATGCGCGCACATGATCGTGTGGGTGTTGTGGAGGTGATGGGCCGCCAGTGCGGGGATATCGCGCTTTGGGCGGGGATTACCGGCCCTGCCGACATTACGCTGCTGCCCGAGGTGGACTATCCATGGGAGAAGGCCGCACAAAAGCTTGTTGAAAACAAGCTGCGCGGGAGATTAACAAGCATGGTTATAATAGCCGAGGGTGCGGGCAAGGCGGTGGATTTTGCAAAGTACATCGAAGAGAACACCGATGTGGAAATTAAGCCGGTTACGCTTGGATACATTCAGCGCGGGGGCAACCCTTCGGCGCAGGATAGGATGCTAGCGACCAAGATGTGCGTGCATGCTGTTGAGCTGCTCGATGAAAACTGTGGCGGTAGAGCTGTTGGCATTCGTGATAATAAGATAATCGATGTGCCGCTAAGCGATGCGATTGCTGCAAAGGATGTTTTTGACCATTCGCTTTACAACATGAGCGAAATGATTTCGAAATTTTGAGGATAAATATGACAAAACTTCGCCCGGTGGTAAAAAAGAATGATGAAGTAACGCTGCAAATCCAATCCATTGGTGCGCAGGGGCAGGGCGTGGGCCGCGTGGAAGGCTACGCCGTGTTTGTTCCCGGCGCGCTTAATGGCGAAACCGTGCGCGCCCACATAATTAAGGTTGGCTCATCCTTTGGGGTGGGCAAGCTTTTGGAGGTTTTGGAGCCATCGGAATTTCGTGTGCTGCCTGACTGCGGGCTAAATGGGAAATGTGGCGGCTGCACGCTCCAGCACCTTGATTATTCGGCCCAGCTTGCCTATAAACGCCAGGTTGTGGAGGATGCGTTCACTCGTTTGGGCGGATTAAAAGAAGTAAACATCCCGCCCGTGCTGGGTATGGAGCACCCTTATCAATACCGTAACAAGGCCAGTTTTCCCTTTGCAAATGTTAACGGGCGTGTGGAGATCGGCTTTTTTGCTCCGCATAGCCACAGGCTTGTGCCGGTGGAGGATTGCCTTTTGCAGCGGGAGGATGTGCTGCTTGCTGCGCTTGCCGTGCGCGATTGGGCGCGGGATTATAATGTTTTAGCATACGATGAGCAGAGCAGATCCGGCCTGCTGCGCCATGTTGTGGCGCGCGTAGGTGATAAAAATGAGCTTATGGTCACCGTTGTGGCAACGGCAGGGCTTCCCCACAGGGATGCGCTTATCGACCGCCTGCAGGAGCGGACAGGCTGCCTCAAGAGCTTATATCTCAACATAAACAAAGCGGACACGAACGTTATTCAGGGCGGGGAATACAGGCTGCTTTTTGGGCAGGAGCACATAATGCAAACCCTTTGCGGGCTTAGATTTTCTGTTGGCCCCGCGACATTTTTGCAGGTGAATTCATCCCAAACCGAGGTGCTATACCAAACCGCTTTTGACATGCTTGCGATTAACGGCACAGAGCGCATTGCCGATTTGTATTGTGGCATGGGCGCAATCACGCTGCCGCTTGCAAAAAAAACAAAGTCGGTTGTGGGCATCGAAGCCGTTAAGGAGGCCGTTGAGGACGCAAAAAAGAACGCGCTTGATAATGGCATCGATAACGCGAGCTTTGTTTGTGGCGATTGTGGGCAGGTGCTTGAGGAGCTTGGCGCGTTTGACGCGATGGTGATAGATCCGCCCCGCAAGGGCGCGGAGCCTGAGCTTTTGAAAGCGGCGACCAAGCGCGGCGTTAAAAAAATCGCATATATTTCGTGCAATCCTGCGACACTGGCGAGGGATTGCGCCTTGCTCACAGAGCTGGGTTATACGCTTGTTAAGGTGCAGCCTGTTGATATGTTCCCGCAGACCGTGCACATTGAGTGCGTGGCGCTGCTTGAAAAACATTAGGCCAATGAAGTTCACAATATGTTTGTTTTGCCGTTACCTGCTGTTGCTTGTTTTAAGCATGTGCATGCAATAGTATAACCATATGCAATGCATGCGCATAAGAAGAAATTGTTCAAGCAATAGTGAAGGAGGGTGCTTATATGTTCAGGTTTTTAACATGGCCATTTCGTTTTATTTGGTCAATCCTGTCATTAATCGGGGGGTTGGTTGCAGGAATATTGGGCGTTGTGTTTTTAATCGTGGGGATAGTGCTTACATGCACGCTTGTTGCATCCTTTATTGGGATACCATTTATTGTTGTAGGGGTAATTATGCTTATTGCTGCGGCCGCGCTTTAGGCTAAACCTTGGCTCAGGCGAAGTGCAGCATATTTATTGGGCAACACCGCGCTTTGTGCGGTATCGTCTTAGGTCGAAAAATTGAAAATATTTCGTTTGATCCGCTATAAATGGCTGCGCTTCCTGCATGCCCACAATGATCTTATAAACGCGCATTATAAAGTTGGCATGCGCGTGTTTAAAACGCTGCTGGCTGTAACGGTTTGCCTTGTGATCGCATGGCTTACCAACAGCAGCGGCGTTTTGCAGGTTTCCACGGTTTCGGCAATCATCTGCCTTCGCCCATCGCAGGAGGATACTAAACGCACCGGCTGGATGAGGGTGCTGGGTACGCTTGTGGGCGGCATTATGGGTCTGCTGTGCGCAGTTTCAGGTGCGCTCATCCCTTCATATTATAGCGGTTGGTTTGTTCTTGTTATTCCTGTTTTTATGTTTGCGGATCTTTATTTTTGCAATGTCTTTCGCATCCCGCAGGTGTCGGTGGTGTCGCTTGCGGCGTTGCTGCTTGTGGCAACACAGGAAGAGCTGCCAATCGACGAAACGCTGGTTTACGCTGCGCTTCGCATAGTGTATACGCTCATTGGCGTTGTGGTGGCCTCAATTGTGAATGTTATCCCCTTGCAGCGCAAGGGTTTACTGCGTGAGGAAAAAGAAGACGCAGCCATCGAAGCTGAGGAAGAAAAATGCACGATCATCGAAGCCGAAAAATAAGACGGCGCAATCGTTGAAAAGGAAAATGAAAAAAGCGGGCAATAGGAAAACACGACGCTTTTTAAAACTTCGCGGGGTAAAAATCTTACAAATCAGGAGGCTTTATGGATAAAACGCAGGCTTTGGCTCACTATGCGCAGCTTCTTTCGGATATGCGGCAGCAAGGGGTTTACAAGGAAGAACGGGCGCTTGCAGGCCCACAAAGCGGCAGGATAGATACAAACAGCGCCAGCGGGCTTATCAACATGTGCGCCAACAATTATCTGGGGCTGTGCAATCACCCCACATTGATCGATGACGCAAAAGAAAGTTATGGCAAATGGGGCTTTGGGCTTTCATCGGTGCGTTTTATTTGCGGCACGCTTGAGGTTCATAAGGAGCTTGAGGCGGCGCTTTCAAGCTTTTTAGGCATGCAGGACACCATTTTGTATTCCTCCTGCTTTGATGCAAACGGAGGGCTTTTTGAAACCCTGCTGGGCGAAGATGACGCTGTGATTTCCGATGAATTGAACCACGCATCCATAATTGATGGAGTGCGTTTGTGCAAGGCAAAACGCTACCGCTATAAAAACAACGATATGGATGGCCTGCGCAAGTGCCTGGAAGAGGCAGCGGATGCAAAAATCCGCCTAATCGCAACTGATGGTGTGTTTTCAATGGATGGCATCGTTGCCAATTTGAAGGGCATTTGCGATCTTGCGGATGAATACGGCGCGCTTGTGATGGTGGATGATAGCCACGCCGTGGGTTTTATGGGCGATGCCGGGCGGGGAACCCATGAATACCGTGGCGTTATGGGCCGGGTTGATATAATCACGGGCACGTTGGGCAAGGCGCTTGGTGGCGCCTCGGGTGGCTACACGGCTGCACGCCAGGAAATTGTGGATGTTTTGCGGCAAAGAAGCAGGCCGTATCTTTTTTCAAACACGCTTGCGCCAGCTATTGCGCAAGCATCCCTGGGTGTGCTGGAGCTGTTAAAATCATCCGGCGATTTGCGCAAAAAACTGTGGGAAAACACGGTTTATTTCCGCAAAAGCATATCTAAGCTGGGTTATGATGTTATAGAAAGCGAGCATCCGATCGTGGCGATCATGCTTTATGATGCTGTGCTTGCAGGTAAGGTTGCCGCGCGAATGCTGGAGCTTGGCGTATATGTTATTCCTTTTTCCTATCCTGTTGTGCCAAAGGATAAAGCGCGCATCCGCGCGCAGGTGTCGGCGGCGCATAACAAAGAGGATTTGGATGCGGTGATTTCTGCCTTCTTGCAGGTAAAGACGGAGTTTGGAATATAGTTTCGGCATATTATTAGTATTTTATAAAGAAATATTAGCATTATCAGATTTGCTGGCGCTTTGTTTTTTGCGCCTTTTGCGCACAACGAAAAACACCAAAACCAGCAGCAGGAAAACGACAATCGCGATAGTATCCAGCCACCAGGCGGGCTTCTTTGTCATTATCAAAAATGAGCCGTTTTCGGGCATCTCAAAGACAAGATAACTTCCATCAAATTTTGCCTCCACAACATCAACAGTGCTTGTGGTTTGGCGTAAAACCATCACGTCTTTTTCGATATTCTCCGCTCGCACGCGTAGCGTTACCGGGGAACTATAAGCGCCATGCCCATCGGATATTTTAAATGTGTAACCCTTAATAACGGAGTAGTTGTGCAAAAGCGGGTCGTTTTCCTCGCCGTTCCAGCCGCTCAATTCAATTTTCACATCCGAAGTAAACAAACCCTCGGCCAAAAGCTCGGGCTGTGCGCCACCGGATGATGCCGTTTTAAGCAGCGGAGCATACACCGCCTCGATAATTTGGCTGCGCTTGATGTTTTCTCTATCAAACTTGGCCCATGCGCCATACTGTCCGTCTTTTTCAGGGCATTCGGGTATTAGGGCATCATCAAGCTCTCCACCAAATGGAATGGAAAAACTTTCAACAGTTTGCCCTTCAACCATAAAGAGTACTTGCAGGGATCTAAATGATTCGGGCAGATCCGGCGTGTTTATAAATTCCGCATAGCTTAGCGGCTGCGCCTTGCCCGCATAGTTTACGCCGTCAATTCCGGGTGCGCTTTCTTCAGGGAAATAATTTTCAGCAACATCGCCAAGCGCTAAGCCCGCAATGGAGCCTATGGCTTCAGCGTTTTCACACTGAAGCAGCACCATTGAATAGCAGCCGAAAATGTGCTGCGCCTTGCCAGCAATGCCGCCAACATAGCTGCTGCCAGTTAGGGTCGCCTGCGCATAACTTTCGCGTATGGTTGAGCGGGATAAACCCACGATGCCGCCGCAGTAACTTCCGCCTTGCACCTCAACATCCGCAATGTTTGTGCAGCCGATCACCGCGCCAATATCCTCACGGCCAACAATGCCGCCGCCACTTTCGTTTTTTGCAGAAACCGCACCATAATTTTTTGAGTTGATGAGGGTCGCGCGGATGAATGCCGTGGCGCTCGTGAGCGAAGTTCCGCCTAAATCCCAATCCTGCTCAGGATCAAGGCTAAGCTCATAACCCATGTTGCCTGCTACACCACCAACATTTACATCCCCATTGATAAGCGCATAATTAAAACAGTCGGCGATCAGCCCGTCAGTCTGCGAATATGCCTGCTCTATAGATATATCGTCAATCGTAAGCTCCGGCACTTTCCCAAGGCCCGTGAGTGCGGAGGATACATTATCCATCTGGCGTGTCAGCTTGCGCATTGCATGGCCCATGCTGCTGTTAGCATCAAGCACAGTGTTGCCAAGGTTTGTCAAAAAATCATCAAGCAGCGTCAATTGCGCATCAATCTCCGCGGTGACCTTTTTGTTGCGCACGCTTGCTTCATCCATGTATTGCCGCAGCACATTGCCGGTGGAGCTAAGCGAGTTGTTGACTGTTGACACTCTTGTTGGAAGCGAACGGATAAGCGCTGCTGTTCTTATAACCATGCGGCTTATTGCATCCGCAATTTGTTGGATTGCCTCAATAACATCCGCCGCGCCAGCAGCGAAGCTGGAAGCCTGCAAGCTTGCTAAAGCGGATTGCGCATGTGCAAGCTCCTTGGCGATTGTTTGTGCGGGTTTTGCGGTGTTTTGCGCATAGCGCTCCATTTTGGCGGTATCAAGACTATCTATATCCGCCGGATCAGAGCTTTTATTTATTGCGCTTATGTCGGAGGAAAACTCATCAAGCGCCTTAGCATCGGCTTCCATTTGCAAAAGCGAGCTATCAACGGCATTTATGGATTGTTCCAGCGCATCAAGGCTTGCTGCTGCCTCACTTCCCGGCGCGGCCTGTTTGCGCAGCAGATCGATCGCGTTGCGTATTTGCTCCATTGCGTCGCGCATGGCCTTGGAATAGGCGCGAATGTCCCTAACCAGTTCGTTGATCGTGCGCGAAGTATAGCCAAGCTGATCAAGCGCTGAATCAAGCGATGTGTGTATGTGGCTAAGCTCATCGTTTAGGCCATCGGCGGTTGTGTCTATCAGGCCGTTTAACGCTTGTTTTACATCCATCAAATCATTTACCGCGCCGGATATGGCGTTGCCGGTTGCGTTTGTCAGCGCGTCCAGGTCGTCAAACAAAACTGAAAGCTCACTGCCAAGCTCTTCGAGCGCGCTGGGCGCGTACTCAAGGTTTATCATCGGGTCAAACTGCCCCACGATGCCGCCGATATCCTTTCGGCCGTAAACTTCCCCGTGGTTTTTATTGCCGCGCGCCACACCGCTGTGCAGTCCGATTATCCCGCCGGTGTTGTAGCCTACGTGAGAGTAACCAACAACACCGTAGTTGATGCAGTTGTTTATGCTGCCGCAGGACCAGCCCGCAATGCCGCCGGTGTTGTTTGGCGTGCCCAAGCTGCCCGCGCCCATGTTTGTGGAGTTAATGCCGCCATAGTTTTTGTTGCCGAATAAAGCGCCTTCGTTTTTGCCAACAATGCCGCCAACTGATGTTTCGCCAGTAATGGATGCTTGATTTTCGCAGTTGCGGATTATGCCGGTTTGGCTGTTTAACCCTGCGATGCCGCCAAGGTTTTGCGTGGCGTTAAGTGTGCCATATGCTGTGCAGTTGACGATTTTGCCCGCGTTTGTTCCGGCGATTAAGCCTACGGAGATGCCTGAACCTTCGGGCGAAACATTTGCGTATAACGTGAGGTTCTCAACAACCGCGGTCTGCGTCAGTTGCCGGAAAAGGCCAATCTGTGAGCCAAACTGCGATAGTGTTACGCCTTTAATGCTATGACCCTGCCCGTTAAAGTTGCCGCAAAATAATGGCACACCGGCAAATTCAAAGGCGCCAAGGTCAATATCGCTCGTTAGATAAACAGATAATCCTTCGCTGTAAGCATCCAGCGTGCAGTTTTCGGCAAATACCAAAAACTCATCCGCAGATGAAATATAAAGCGCGGGTTTTGTTTCCTCTGCGGGAGCCAAAACATCCTCAACAGCTTCTGTTGTGGCCGCAAGCGCGGGGAAAGCCTGCGTTAAGCACAGCAGCATCACAAGCAGGAGGGTAAAAAACCGATCATTCCGCTTCATGGTTTATCCCCTCCTGTTCGTTGCTTTTATTTGGCGGCTCAACAGGCGCTTCGTTTTGTTGAGCGAGCTGCACATCAATTTCACCACGCACAAGCCCCTTTATGTTAGCATCCACATAACCGGAAACATGGCCCTTTACATGCCCATCGAGCCACATGGTGCCGCTTGCTTTTTGTTGCGGGCGGTTGCTTTTGATTTTGAAGGATGTCTTTTCGATTATGATGTCCCCCAGCAGCAGGAACTGAGGCAGAACTGTCATAACCAGTATTATTGAAATGAGCGTGCCACGGCCTAATGCCTGGCCAATCGAGCTGATTATGGGCTCAGTTGTAAGGCCTGCGATAATAAAGCCTGCGCTTGTGAGCATTGCGCCCGATGTAAAAACGGTTGCGAAGCTTTGGTTAAGCGTTTCGATCACCGCCAGCTTTTTATCCATGGTTTGCTTTAACTCAAGGTAGCGGTTTGTAATAACAATGGCGTAGTCTATCGTTGCGCCCATCTGTATTGCGCTGATTATGAGGTAGGCTATAAAAAACAGATTATTGCCCGTTATGTAGGGGAATGAGAAGTTGATCCAAATGCTGCCCTGAATGGTCATCACCAGCAGCACAGGCAGGCCGCCGGACTGGAAAGTAAACAGCAAAATGAGCAACACAAACAGTATCGTCAAAAGAGTAATGCGCCGATTGTCGGATTGGAAGGAGTTTTTTAAATCCCTTGCGCTTGTTGAATTGCCAACGAGAATAACATCATCAAAGTAAGTTAGTGCAATTTGGCGTATTTCATCCTGAAAATCATCGGTTTGCTGGCCCTCAATAGGAAGATTTGCAGTAAACACCAGCCTCGACCAGTTTTCGCTTTCAAGCTGGTTAACGGCCATCTCCAATGTTTCGCGCAGCTCATCGATCGTTTTGGATTGTTCCTCGTTAAGGCTAATCACACCCGCATCCTTTTGTGCGCACAAAAACGGGAAAATTTCGATAAGCGGCACGGTGTATTCATCCACGTTTTGGAATATGGGGGTGTATTCCTCCACGCTTATGCCATATGCCTGAAACAGCAGGCGCGACATTTCGATTTCAATGTCGGCAAGCTCAGCAAACTGGCGGGGCGTTAGCCTATCTGCGAGCATGTGCTGATCATCGATTTTAATGTTGGCAAGCCCCATTGCGGATTTAACGCAATCAAGCGCCTCCACTTCTTCGATTAACCGGCGCTGATCCTCATAACGCTCGGTGGGCACAAGCACTGCTATGGTGTTGCTTTTGCCAAATGTACCTTCGATTTTATCTGACGCTATGCGGCTGATTGAAGGGTTGGCAGTGTCTATGTTTTCATCCGAAAAAACGAAGTCGCTTTTGCCGGAAAATACGATTGCAAAACCCACAACCACAACAAAAAGCGCAGGCAAAACATAGCGCAGCTTAACGATTAGCTTGCCCCATGCCGTTATGCGGGGCACAAAGCTGCGGTGGCGGGTTTTGATGATTGCCTTGCTAAAAAGCATCAGCAGCCCGGGCATGAGCAAAAACACGGTTATCATGCTGCACACGATGCCCTTTGTCAGCACTATGCCCATGTCAAAACCAAGCCTGAAGTGCATAAGCGTGAGCGCCATTAAACCTGCGATTGTTGTGAGGCTCGATGCTGAAATTTCAACAATAGCCTTTGAAAGCGCGTTGATTGCGGCCTCGCGCGGGGCATGGATTTCAAGCTCATCCATAAACCTGTGGCAAAGGATGATTGAATAGTCAACAGCAAGCGCAAGCTGCAAAACAACAGCTATGGAGTTTGTGACGAATGAAATTTCATCAAACCAATAGTTTGTGCCCATGTTCAAAAGCGCGGCGACCACAAACACGACTAAGAATATGGGAATTTCGGCGTAGCTTCGGGATGTTAGCAGCAGCACGGCCAAGATGACAAGCGAAGCGACTAAAAGTATCTGAGACATTTCTTCGTTGAGGATTTTTGTGTAATCCTGCCCGACGCTAGAGGATACATAATAGTCGTAACCGGAAAGGTAAGCTTTAATGTTGGCCATCGCAGTTTCGGAAATTTTATCGTATGTGCCGCCTTTAAATTGAATTGTGTAAATTGCCGCGCTATCCTTATAGTGCGCCTCTGTGTTATCGAATGAAACACCGGCAACACCTTGTGTTTGCTCGATGTATTCCTTAATTTCGTCAGCGCTGGCGTATGTGATGTTTGTCACCATAATCTGCGCGCTGCCATAGGTGATAAACTCGTTTTCCATAATATCCAGGCCACGTTTTGTTTCAGTATCGTTAGGCAGATAGGAAACGATATCGTTATTGACCTGCACCTTCGAAATCGAGTTTATACAAAACAGCGCCATTATAATAAACAGCAGGTAAAAAGCCCGCCGCTTGTCAACCACAAAACGGGCGATGTTTTTTATCGCTGAGTTTTTGTCTTCCATTGTTAATCGACCTTCTACTTTAGCACGTTCTTTAGTCGTGGACATTCTCTGCCGCTAAGTATATCTGATATATATACGCACAAGCAATCGCAATAATGTGAAAACACATTGAAGAAAGCATGAAGCAACTATGCTATAATCAAAACGAAGGCAAAATGCGTTAAGCGGAAAGGCGGCTTTAGTGAAAATCATATCGTGGAACGTTAATGGCCTGCGTGCTGCGCTGGGCAAGGGTTTTTTGGAGTTTGTGCAAAAAACTGAGCCGGATATACTCTGCCTGCAGGAAACAAAAATGCAGCAGGGGCAGGCTCAGGTGGATATGCCGGACTATTTGGAATATTGGAACAGCGCCGTTAAAAAAGGATATTCAGGCACCGCAGTGTTTACCAAGCGGAAGCCATTAAAAGTAACCTATGGTATAGGGATTGAGGAGCACGACCAGGAGGGGAGAGTCATCACGCTTGAATTTGACGACTTTTTCCTTGTGAATTGTTACACACCCAATTCACAGCGCGAGCTTGCAAGGATTGAGTATCGTATGGTTTGGGAGGAAGCCTTTAGCGCCTACCTTGTGGCGCTGGATGCGGAAAAACCCGTAGTTTTGTGCGGCGACCTTAACGTGGCGCATAATGAGATTGACCTGAAAAACCCCAAAACAAACAGAAAAAACGCGGGCTTTACGGATCGAGAACGCGAAAAAATGACAAAGCTGCTCGAGTGTGGTTTTGTGGATACGTTCCGCCGCATTTATCCGGATTTGACTGGGGCATACAGCTGGTGGAGCTACATGGGCAACGCGAGGGCAAACAATACGGGGTGGCGCATCGACTACTTTATTGTTTCCGAGCGGCTTATGGGGCGCGTTCAAGATAGTCAAATTATGCCTGAGGTTTACGGCAGCGATCATTGCCCTGTTGCGCTGCTGCTGGAGGAAGCGTGAGGCTGATTTTAGCATCCCAATCACCCCGAAGGCGTGAAGTGTTAAAGCTTATGGGGCTTGATTTTGAAGTGATAGTGAGCAATGTGGAAGAAAATGCGCCGGAAAATCTTTCACCGGAAAAACTCGTATGTGCGCTTGCATTACAAAAGGCGCAGGCGGTTTATTTAATGCACCCGGAGGATTGTGTGATTGGCGCGGACACAATCGTGTTTATTGACGAAAAAGTCATAGGCAAACCTGCTGATGATATGGATGCAAAGCGCATATTGAATTTACTTCAAGGGCGCACGCATGAGGTATACACAGGCCTTGCAGTGCTAAGCTCAACAGGGCGGGATGTGCAGGCTGAGCGGACCAAGGTTGTGTTTGCGCCTATGTCGCAAGAGGAGATCGACTGGTATGTTTCAACGGGCGAGCCGGGCGATAAAGCGGGCGCATATGGCGTGCAGGGGCTTGGCAGCCTTTTTGTTGAAAAGGTTGAAGGCAACTATTTTAATGTGATTGGAATGCCCGTGCCGCTGCTTTACAAAATGCTCAATGGCGCGGGAATAAAAGTGCTTAACGGATAAAACACAATGAACGATACGATTAAAGCAAAGCTGGAATTGCTGCCCGGCACGCCGGGCGTTTATAAAATGCTGGATGCAAAGGGCGTGGTGATTTACGTTGGTAAAGCGCTATCGCTCAAAAATCGCGTCCGGCAGTACTTCCAAAGCTCAAAAAATCAAGAACCTAAGGTGCGGGCGATGGTTTCGCATGTGGCGGATTTTGAGATCATATTGGCCGCAAGCGAAACAGAGGCGCTCACGCTTGAGAGTAACCTCATCAAACAATACCAGCCGCGCTATAACATTCTGCTTAAGGATGATAAGCATTTTCCTTATGTGCGCATAGATATGCGCCTGGATTACCCGCGCGTGGAGGTTGTTAGAAGGCTTAAGAAGGATGGCGCGAGGTATTTGGGACCATACCTTTCTGCAATAATCCTGGGAGATGCGCTTAATACCGTGCGGGATCATTTCCCCGTGCGCCATTGCAAAAAGGATATCAACAAAGCTATCGCAAGAAAAGAACGCCCATGCCTGATGTATCATGTGGGCAAGTGCTGTGCGCCATGCTCGGGTAAAATGAGCCGCGAGGAATACCACGCGCTGATGGAGCAGGTCATTTCGTTTTTAAACGGGAATGTTACGGCAGTTGTGGAAGAACTGACAAAGCAAATGCTCGATGCTTCGCAAAAGATGGAATTTGAGCGTGCGGCGCATTTGAGGGACAGCATACAGGCCGTTGAAAAGCTAAGCACAAAACAAACCGCAATCGACAATAAAGGCGAAGATCAGGATGTGTTCGCGTGCTGCATGCACAATGGGGATACGCTTGTGTTTGCTGTTTTTGTGCGCAATGGCAAGGTTGTGGGCACAGAGCGTTTTGATTTTTTGCAGGGCCTGGAAACGCAGGAGGATAATCCGCAAACCCGCGCGGAGGCAATGGCTGCGTTTTTGAAGCAGTATTACGCGCAGGCAGCAAAAATACCGCCAAATATTCTTTTATACGAGTCCGCGGCAGATATGGACGCAATCGAGCTGTGGTTAAGCTCGATCAGGGGCAGGCGGGTGTACATTTCTGTTCCCCAAAGGGGCGAAAAACGTAAGCTTACGTTGCTTGCAAACACAAACGGTCAACAGACATTGCTGCGCGAGGAAAAGCTAAAGCACCGCGCATGGGAGCGTGGTGAAGGCGCGCTTGCGGCGCTTGCAGGCGAGCTGGAGCTTGAGAATTTCCCCATTCGCATGGAATGCTTCGATAATTCGCATATACAAGGGCGGGATACGGTTTCTTCAATGGTGGTGTTTATAAATGGAGCGCCCGCAAAAGAAGCCTACAGAAGATTTCGGATTAAAACCGAAACGCATGGCGATGATTATGCAGCAATGCGCGAGGCGCTAACCCGCCGTTTTGCGCGCGCTATGGATAAGGATGAACGCTTTAGCGAGCTGCCGGATCTGCTGGTTATCGATGGTGGGCGGGGTCAGCTTAATGTGGCCCTTGAGGTGCTCGAAAGCTTTGGGTTGGAGTATATTCCGGCAATTGGGCTGGCGGAGCGCTCCGGCTGCATTTATATGCCCGGGCGCGATGAGGCGTTTGAGCTTTCAAAAAACAGCCCGCAGCAGCATTTACTCGAACGCCTAAGGGATGAGGCGCACCGCTTTGCGATCACCTATCATAGGGGCTTGCGCGGAAAAAACTCGCTCTATTCGCAGCTGGATGAAATTGCGGGAATTGGCCCAAAACGCAAGCGGGCGTTGTTTGATACGTTTTTGACGCTGGATGCTATTTCGGCCGCCACTGAGGATGAGCTTGCGGCATTGGTTGGCCGCACCGCTGCAAAGGCGGTTTATGCGCATTTCCATGCGCCGCAGGAATAAAGCTTGTGAAGTTATCGTTTAGTTTTCTAAATGTAAATTTTCTGTTTACAACTGCATATCTTATTATCACAGCAAAGCCATTGCCTTGTGCTTGGTGTTAGTTGCAGCTATAATGATACCACGAGGTGAAGGAATATGTTAAAAACACTACCGGTCATTCCCCTTAGGGGCATGGTCGTTCTGCCGGGAGAAGTCTCCCATTGTGACGCCGGGCGAAAGAAAACGCTCGCGGCTATTCAGGCTGCTGCCAATGCGGATGGCCTCGCGTTTGTGTGCGCGCAGCTTGATGGAACAAAAAACAACCCCAAACCCGATGAGCTTGAGCGTGTTGGTACGATTTGTCGCGTTAAGCAGGTTTTCCGCCTGCAAAATGAGGGCAGCATGCACATGCTGCTCACGGGCGTTTCGCGTGCTTATGCAAAACAATATATCTCACAGGAGCCGTATTACGAAGCGGCAATTTGCGACATTGGCGAAACGAAGGGCGACGAAGTGGCGGTTGAAGCCTTGCGCCGCAGGCTGCAGGAAGCGTTTGCGCAATGCGCAAAACTAACAGGCAAGCTCACAAGCAGCCAGCGCTCCGCTACCGGCACCATGGAGGATGCGGGCGAGTTTGCGGACATGGTTGCAGCGCTTTTTGTAACCGATGTGCGTGAGCGCCAGCAGATTTTGGAGCAGAGCAATGTTGAGCAGCGCATCGAGCTGCTTTTGAGCATGCTCCGCCGCGAAATTCAGGTGCTTGAGGTTGATGCCAAGATCAACAGCAAGCTGCATCAGGAGATTGAAAAGAGCCAGAAGGAGCATTATCTTCGTGAGAAAATCCGCGTGATCAAAAAAGAACTTGGAGATGATGGCGAGCAGGAGGCGCAGGTTTTTTACGAGCGCATGAAAAAAAAGACCCTGCCGGAGTCTGTTGCGCAGCGGCTCAAAAAAGAAATTGTACGCTTTGAAGGTTTGCCCATGGGTTCGCACGAAACGCCCATGGCAAGAGCTTATATTGAATGCCTGCTGGATCTTCCGTGGACGGAAGAAACAAAAGACCGCCTGGATATTAACCACGCGCAAAAAATACTGGATAAAAACCACTATGGCATGGAGCGCGTAAAGGATCGTGTGCTTGAATACCTTGCCGTGCAGCGGCTAACGGGCAAACCCAATGGGGAAATTTTGTGCTTTGTTGGCCCGCCGGGTGTGGGCAAAACATCCATCGTGGCTTCGATTGCCGAAGCGATGGGTCGTAATTTTGTGCGCATGAGCTTGGGCGGAGTGCGCGATGAAGCCGAAATTCGCGGCCACCGCCGCACATATATCGGTGCAATGCCCGGCCGGGTGATTGCAGCGATGCGGCAGGCGGGCTCTGTTAACCCCGTGCTGCTTTTTGATGAAATCGACAAGCTTGCGTCCGATTTTCGGGGCGATCCTGCTGCGGCCATGCTTGAATTGCTCGATGGTGCGCAGAACTTTGCCTTTAAGGATCATTTTTTGGAGATTCCATACGATATGTCAAAGGCAATGCTGCTTACAACAGCAAACGATCTTGATACAATACCACGCCCGTTGCTTGACCGCATGGAGGTTATTCATGTGGAAAGCTACCTTGCCGAAGAAAAGCTGCAAATTGCAAAGCGTCACCTGCTAAAAAAACAGCTTAGCGCACATGGCCTGACAAAAGGCAACCTCCGTATAACGGATGGGCAGATTATGTCCATAATCCAAGGTTATACGCGTGAGGCGGGCGTGCGTGAGCTTGAGCGCGTGTTGGGCGCTGTTTGCAGGAAAGCCGCTGTGCAGGTTGTTGGCGGAAAAAACCGCGTAACGATAAACGGGCAATTGCTTGAGGAGTTCCTTGGCAAGCGGCGCTATCATGAAGAACCCATTCGCCTGGAGCCTGAGGTGGGCGTCGCGACCGGCCTTGCATGGACTCCGGTTGGCGGGGAGACCTTAAGCATCGAGGCTGCCGTGCTCAAGGGTTCGGGGAATGTGCAGTTAACGGGCAAGCTTGGCGAGGTTATGCAGGAGTCCGCACGCGCGGCGCTGACATATGTGAGGGCGCATGCGAATGAGTGGGGGATTGAGCCTGAGCTGTTTGAGCAAAAGGATATCCACCTGCACGTACCTCAGGGCGCTGTGCCAAAGGATGGCCCAAGCGCTGGCGCGGCGCTTGCTGTGGCAATACTTAGCGCGTTTTCAGGCACGCCCGTTAAAAACGATGTTGCCATGACGGGGGAAATTACCTTGCGCGGCCGTGTTCTGCCCATTGGGGGCGTGCGTGAAAAGTCGCTTGCGGCGTTGCGTGCGGGAATTACCCGGGTTATACTCCCAGAAGGCAACCGCAAGGATGTGGAGGAAATTCCTGAGCCTGCAAGAAGTGAGCTTTCCTTCAGGTTCGTAGCGCATCTGGATGATGTTTTTGAAGAAACGATGGTTAGAATGCCAGTTCGTCAGGTTGAGGAAAAGGCATATTTGCCTACATCTGCGCCGCAGCCCTATCATACGCGGACGCAGGCTTAAAAACGCATAAAAATTGGTGGAGGCGGCAGCATATATGTCCGAGCTTGATAATATGAATATGGATAATAAGGAGCAGGAGCTTTTTTGCGTCAAGCAAGCGGAGTTTGTGGTTAGCGTGGGCGCAAGCTCCGCCAATTACCCGCCGGAGCTTGAAGCGGAGATTGCCATCGTCGGCAAATCCAACGTGGGCAAATCCTCGCTGATAAACTCCCTGTGCAATCGCAACAAGCTCGCAAAAACTTCTCAAAGTCCTGGCAAAACAAGGCTGATTAACTTTTTTAAGATCAACCGTTCGTTTTATATTGTTGATCTGCCCGGCTATGGCTTTGCAAAAGCATCCAAGGTTGAGCGGCAATCCTGGGGGGAGTTGATGGAAAACTATCTTTCTTCCGGGCGGGTGACACATTTGTTTTTGTTGCTGGATATTCGCCATGAACCTACAGCGGATGACCGGCAGATGTTTAATTGGATGCTTTATTATGGCGTGCCGTTTACTCTGGTGGCGACAAAGGCCGATAAACTTGCAAGGTCCAAACGGCAGCAGGCGGCAAATGCCGCTGCAAAAGCGCTGGGCGCTCCGCCCGCCGCGATTGCCTATTCGGTTTCGACCGGCGGCGGCAAGGATGAGCTATTAAAGAGAATAGACCAAATCCTTCAGGATGTTCGTCGGGATGCTCATGTGAGCGCCCAATAAGTTTGCGGCATGCTTTAATATTAGCTACAACGCTTGACAGAAACCGCACGCTATGCGTAATATTAGCGTATTGATATTTTAAGCGCATGAAATTGAAGAATGTTTCGCATAGTATACTTGCTGCATGCAGCAAGGTTGCGGCCGCAAAATAAGTGCGTTAAGACGAATTATGCCTGTGAATGGAGGAAAAAGGCATGGCCCTGAGCAAATGCCCCCGTTGTGAACTCAACTACATTAAAGAAGGCGAGCAGTTTTGTAACATATGCCGCCGCAGCATGAACCTAAAGCAGGTGAGGGAAGAGCCGGAGCAAAACCTCTGTGCCGATTGTGGAGAAAACCCCGCCATGAAGGGAAAAGAGCTTTGCGCGTATTGCTTCACTGATAAAAAAAGGCGCGAAAAGCTTGAAAAGTTAATGGATGGCCACCCATCACAGACAATCATCGATATGGATCAATTTGATGAGGTTGAGGTTGACGAGCCAAGCGACATTCCCTCTGAGGATCTTGAAGATATTCACGAGGAGTTTGGCGATGGTGAAGAAGAGGCCGAGGATGAGGACGAACTCTTTGACGATAGGGACGATTTCGAATTTGACGAGGATGAGTAGCGGGGTGTAACGGATGCGCGTGTTTTCCATTGGCGATCTTCACCTGCCGGGCGCGGGTGATAAGCCCATGGATCGCTTCGGCCAGAATTGGGAGCGGCATTCAGATCAAATTGCCGCTAACTGGCGCGAGAATGTTTCGCCGGAGGATATTGTGCTTTTGCCCGGGGATTTTAGCTGGGCGATGCATTTGAAGGATACCGAGCAGGATTTTGCTTATCTTGAGGAATTGCCCGGCACAAAGGTAATGATTCGCGGTAACCACGATTATTGGTGGAATTCGCTTTCAAAAGTACGCGCGATGCTGCCGGGCAGCGTGCACGTAATTCAAAACGATCATTTTTCGCTTAACAATGTGCATGTGTGTGGTACGCGCGGGTGGATTTGCCCGGGCGCATCCGCATTTGGTGAGGATGATCAAAAGCTTTATGATCGTGAGTTTGCAAGGCTTGCGCTTTCCATAAAGGGCTTGCCTGAGGGTGGGCTGCGTTTAGCAATGCTGCACTACCCTCCGTTTAATGATAAATGGGCGGCATCGGGTTTTTCTGAACAGTTCGAAAAGGCAAAAATAGATATCGTATTGTATGGGCATTTGCATGGGCGATCCTGCCGGGGCGCATTTGAGGGAATACGAAATGGTGTGGAGTATCATCTGGTGTCGGCGGATCACCTGGGCTTCCAACCGAAACTAATAAGAGAATTTTCGAACAAATGAGTGCATTATAAGATATTAAAGGATTTTTAATAGAAAAAATAGACAAAAAAACGACGCATACCATGACTTTTTATGAAAAATGAACACAAATTCCACAAAAGTGGTGACAAGTGGAGTGAAGTGGTTTATAATGTCATAGAGAGTTGGGGTAATATCTCTATCTGTTTAAAGAAGGGGGGGCGTCGTTTTTGCTGCTTGGAACAACTAATCATGGAATCGACGCCAAAGGAAGAATAATCATCCCCGCAAAATGGAGGGATGATTTAGGTGAAGTGATCGTCATTACACTGGGCTTAATAAACAATGGCGATGCACGTTGCCTGTTTGCGATGTCGGTTGATCAGTGGATGCAATTCAGCGCAAAATTCACAAGCCTTTCTGAAACCAACACTGCCGGCCAAAACATTCGCCGCCTGCTTTTTATGAATGCATCCGATTGCGAGATGGACAAGCAGGGGCGTATTCTGATTCCGCAAAAGTTGAGAGATTATGCGGGCATCAAAAACGAAACCTCGCTTGTGGGCATGCAAACGCGTGTTGAAATTTGGGATAGCGAAACTCTGGATAGGATCAGCGGATCCATACAGGATAATTATAACGAGTTCTGGGCCACACTTGCGGAGCAGGGGATATGAGCACATACCACACGCCGATAATGGCGCAGGAAGTGCTGGATCTGCTTTTGCCGGAGCGTGGCGGCACATTTGCCGATGGCACATTAGGTGGCACGGGGCACGCGCAGCTTGTGCTCGAAAGGCTGCCAAAAGGCTCAAAGCTTTATGGCATAGACAGGGATGGCGATGCCATCCAAAACGCACAGGAAACACTCCGCGCTTATGCAGATAGCTTTGTGGCGATACGCGGAAATTTCTTTAACATGAAAGAGCTGCTCCAAAAAGAGGGCGTAAGCGCAATCGATGGCGCATTGCTGGACTTGGGCGTTTCTTCCCACCAGCTTGATGAAGCGGAGCGTGGATTTTCCTATCATCAGGAAGCGCCGCTTGATATGCGAATGGATACATCCGCAAGCTTTAGCGCATATGACGTGGTGAATGGTTACGAAACACAGGAGCTTGCAAAAATCATTCGCGAATATGGGGAGGAAAGATACGCCGGGCGTATCGCTGGGGCGATTGTAAGAGAACGCGAGCTGCAGCCTATTAAAACCACAACAAGGCTAAGCGAAATTGTGTGCAAGGCAACCCCGCCGGATAAACGCTTTGCCGGGCAGCACCCTGCAAGGAGAACCTTTCAGGCGATACGCATTGAGGTTAATGGTGAGCTGGCGGGGCTTGAGAACGCCATTCGCGAAATTCAATCGATTTTAAGGCCGGGCGGCCGGTTTTGTATAATCACCTTCCACTCGTTGGAGGATCGGATAGTTAAGCAGCTGTTCAAGGAATGGGAAAGCCCCTGCGTATGCCCGCCAAAATCGCCGGTTTGCGTGTGCGGAAAAGTGCCAACGGCAAAAATCCTGACAAAAAAACCATTGATTGCTTCGGAGCAGGAGCAGGCGGACAACCCCCGCGCAAGAAGCGCAAAACTACGAGCCATTGAAAAACTGGGAATGACGGCGGGTTAAGGAGAATACTATGGAAGTGACAAACAGGCAGCAGGTGCAACGTTTGGGGATGCGCGATCGGGTGTATGCGCCGGGTCGTGCGGATGCAACGTATCAATATGGTACGGCTGTGCCCAACTATGTGCCGCAGCCGCAGCAAAGGCCCGCCCCGCGAGTAGCGCCGCGCCCTAAAAGGCAAGCGCGTGTGCAGCGCAGGCTATCAAGCGCCGCTCGAGTAGCGCTGATGGTGACTGTGGCGCTACTTGGCGCATCGGCACTTGTGGTTGTTATGGGTTATTATACAATCGCAGAAAGCTATATGCAGGTGAACGAGCTTAACGAGCAGATTGATCAGGCGCAAACGCGCATTCGTGCGCTGAACATAGAGTTGGAATATTCCGCCAACATTTACGATGTGCAGGCGGCGGCGCAGCGGCTGGGGATGTCATACCCGGCTGCCGAGCAATATGTTAGGGCGGGCGATGTGTTGCCCACCAGAGTGGCCCCTTTGGGGGTGGAAGAACAGCCCGAGCTCCCGCAGGCGGAGTAGCCTTGCATAAAAAAAGCGGGGTGCGTGGCGAGGCATAATTTTTGCAGGAGGAACGCATGGGCGCACCCGATATTGCAAGCAAAAAAAGACTGACTTATCTGCTGGGAATAATCGGCTTTTTGTTTTTGTTGTTACTTGGCCGCTTGTTTTATGTGCAGGTGATTTGGGGGCCTGAGCTGCAGGAAAAAGCATTGCTGCAATGGACGCTCGACTCAAGCCTTTCAGCGGAGCGTGGCCGCATACTGGATCGTGATGGGCAAACGCTTGCCCAAAGCGGCACGGCCTACAAGGTTGAAATCAACCCGCAGCGCATCGCGGCAGGCGAACGGATGCGCATAGCAACAGAGCTTGCGAATGTTTTGGATATGGATTATGAGTATGTGCTTAAGCGCGTGAGCGAAAATAAGCAGCAGATCATACTAAAGCGCCAGATCAGCCGCGAGCAAATGGATGAACTGATTTCCTATAATTTAGGAAATGGTGTGACATTTGGCATAGATACCATGCGCTATTACCCTATGGGTACGCTGCTTTCGCAAACACTTGGTTTTACTACTGTGGATGGCGTTGGGCAGGAAGGGCTTGAGCGCAGTTATGATAAATATCTCGCGGGCGAGGCGGGTAGGCTAATTACAGAAACGGATCGTGATAATATGCCGCTTGCCTATGGCTCGCAGGAATACATTGAGCCTGTGGATGGCTGCGACATAGTGCTCACGACCGATAGCGTTGTGCAATCCATACTTGAAAAAAAGCTTGAGGAAGCGCTGGAGGTAAACAACGCAAAAAGTGCGCAGGGGTTAGTGATGAACCCCAAAACGGGCGAGATACTGGCTGTTTCCACTAAGCCGGATTATGATCCCAACGCGCCGCCGCGCAGCGATTTGGAAACGCTGCAGCAGCTTGTTAAGCAGCGTGTCGTGTGCGATGCTTATGAGCCCGGCTCAACGTTTAAGGTTGTCACATTATCCGCCGCGATTGATAGCGGAGCCATGAGCCTAAGCCACACATTCGACTGCGGCGGCTCAAAGGATGTTAACGGCGAGCGCATCAAATGCTGGCGCGCAAAGGGCCATGGCCACCAAACTCTTGAAGAAGCCGTGCGTAACTCCTGCAACCCCGCGTTTATGACGATGGCGCTCTCAATGGGGAAGGAAACGTTTTACGATTATATATACAAGTTTGGTTTTGGTTCAAGCACCGAAAGCGGGCTGACGGGGGAAAGCAGCGGCATAGTCATCCACCAAAAGTATGTGCGGGATAATAACATCGCGCGCATAGGCTTTGGGCAAAGCATTGCGGTCACACCAATTCAACTTGCAACAGCTGTTAGCGCGGCGATAAATGGCGGCGAGCTAATGCAGCCATACATCGTTAAGCAGGTGATAGGCGAGGATGGCGAAATTAAAAAAGAAAACCAGCCCACGGTTGTGCGCCGTGTAGTTTCGAAGGAAACATCCGCCACAGTGCGCACAATACTCGAAAGCGTCGTGGCCGAAGGCAGCGGCAAAAACGCGCAGATAGCCGGATACAGGGTAGGCGGCAAAACCGGCACAGCGCAAAAGTATGTGGATGGCAAAGTATCGTCAGGAAGCTTAATTGCTTCGTTTGTAGGTTTTGCTCCGGCGGATGATCCGGAATATCTTTGCCTCATTCTTGTTGATGAGCCGCAGGTTGGCGTGATATTTGGAAGCACGGTGGCGGCGCCTTTTGTTAAGGATGTGCTGCAGGAAACGCTCTTGCACTATGGCGTTTTGCCCGAAGGCCAGCAGGAAACCGTGCTTGTGCCAAACGTGGTGGGCATGAGCGCAAAGCAAGCCGCCGCGGAATTAAAAAAGGTCGGCATAAACGCAAACTTTGTTGAAGGTGAGGAGGAAGCCTCGGTTGTGAACCAGGTACCTTTTGCCGGGGATAGCGTAATTAAGGATAGCGACGTGCTGCTATACACAACAGCAACAAGCGTGGATGTTATTGCAAGCGTGGAAGAAACGATGGTCACAGTGCCAAATGTGATGGGCAAAACGCCATTTGCGGTGTACAATTTATTAACCGCAGCAGGGCTGGAGCTTAGGATGGAGCCGGAGGAGCAAAGCGGGATTGCAGTCAGGCAAAAGCCGGAGGCCGGCACGCAGGTTCCCTTTGGGGAGAAGGTTACAGTGGACTTTTCACTGGTGGAATAACAAAAAGGAGATCAATCATGCTGCTTTTAGAGCTTTGTGGGCAAATTGCGCATAGGTGCATTGGGGAAAATGTCCACGTGCAAGCGCTGGAATACGATTCGCGCAAGGTCAGCCCTGGCTGCCTGTTCTTTTGCATAGTAGGCACTTTTTCAGATGGGCATGAGTTTGCTTTGCAGGCTGTCGAAAAGGGCGCTGCGGCGCTTGTTGTGCAGCATGAGCTGCCAATCGACATTCCGCAAATAATCGTTGAAAACACACGCATTGCAATGGCGCAGATGGCGGCTGAGTTTTATGGGCATCCTGAGCGTGACATTAAGCTTGTGGGTGTGACAGGCACAAACGGCAAAACAACAACAACATATATGGTTAAGGCGATAGCCGAGCGTGCGGGCCAAAAGGTTGGCTTAATCGGAACCATTCATAACATGATTGGCCAAAGAACATTGGAAACGGAGCGCACAACGCCTGAATCGGTCGATCTTTTCCGGCTTTTGCGTGAGATGCGCAAGGAGGATGTGGAGCTTGTAGTGATGGAGGTTTCCTCCCACTCGCTGGATCAGCACAGGGTGCATGGGCTCGAATTTGATGTTTGTGAGTTTACAAACCTGACGCAGGATCACCTGGACTATCACAAGACTTTTGAAAACTATATCGCCGCAAAGAAAAAATTATTTACTCAAAGCAAGCAGGCGGTAATCAACATAGATGATCCATATGCCCAACAGATGATGGAGGGGCTAACAATCCCGGTCACCACATATGGCATACGCGAGGCGGCGGATATTTCCGCTGCGGATATAGATATTACAACACGCGGCGTGCTGTTCGACCTTGAGTTTCCCGGCGGTGTGACACGCATCAGCATCCCTATTCCAGGCTTGTTCAGCGTGTTTAACGCGATGGGCGCTGTTGGTGTTGCGCTGGCGCTACGCATTCCGATGGAAGCCATTAAGCAAGGGCTTGAGGATATGCAAAGCGTTTCCGGCAGGCTGGAACCCTTGCCAACAGGCGAGCTTGGTTTTTCCGTATTTGTGGATTATGCGCACACACCCGATGCGCTTGAAAATGTTTTGACTACGGTGCGGGGGTTTGCGCAAGGCAAAATAATAACCGTGTTTGGCTGCGGTGGCGACCGGGATCGCGCAAAGCGCCCCATAATGGGGGAGGTTGCCGGAAGGCATTCGGATATGCTTGTTGTCACAAGTGATAACCCACGCACAGAGGATCCATTCACAATACTTGAGGCGATTGAAGAAGGCGTTAAAAAATCGGGCACACCTTATGTGATTGTTGAGCAGCGCAAGGAGGCCATACGCTATGCGCTATTGTATGCAAAGCCTGACGATATAATCGTTGTCGCGGGCAAGGGGCATGAAAACTATCAGGAAATTAACGGCGTAAAGTTCCACTTTGATGATAAGGAAGCGGTGCTTGAGCTGATTGAGGATATGAAGTAAGAGCTTCAAGATGCAACGTTTTTGAGGCTCACCATATTACCAATGTAAAAACGGGAGCATGCGGTTTAATGCCGTTTGGCGCCGGAGGAAAATATGCAACAGATTATACTGGCCGTTCTGCTTGGGTTTGGGGTTCCGCTTATAATGGGGCCCTGGCTTATCCCTTTGCTCAAACGCTTGAAGTTTGGGCAAACGGAACGTGAGGATGGCCCACAATCACATCTAATTAAGCAAGGCACCCCCACGATGGGCGGTTTGATGATTCTTGCGGGCATTTTGGCAGGCACGCTGGCGTTTTCAATGTCCGGCATGGAGTTTGTTTTGCCCGCGCTTTTGACCACATTTGCTTATGGCATCGTTGGATTTTTGGATGATTTTATAAAGGTGCGTCGCAAGCGCTCATTGGGGCTTAAGGCGTATCAAAAAATAATCGGGCAGGTTGGCATTTCGCTTATTGTAGCCTTGTATGCGTTTAACAACACATATATTGGCCCTGTAATTTATCTGCCGTTTACGGGCGTTGAGTGGAACCTTGGCATTTGGTATATACCCTTTGTTATGTTTGTTATGATCGCTATCGTAAACTCCGTGAACCTGACGGATGGGCTGGATGGCCTGGCCTCAGGCGTATCGCTGATTTATTCTGTTGCGATGTCGATAATATTCTTCATTATGGCATCGGCTGCAAAGGAGCAGGGGCAGATTTATTATAGCGAAAATCTTTCGGGCATGGCGGTGTTCTGCGCGGCGGTGATGGGTGCGTGCCTTGGTTTCCTGCGCTTTAATTCATACCCGGCGCGTGTGTTTATGGGCGATACGGGCTCCATGGCGCTTGGCGGCGCTGTGGGTATGATGGCGCTAAGCTCGCGCGCTGTGCTGCTGCTGCCCATTATGGGGGGCTGCTTTGTTGCATCCGCAATCAGCGTGATTTTGCAGGTTGGCTCCTATAAGCTCAGGAAAAAGCGCGTGTTTAAAATGGCGCCGCTTCACCACCACTTTGAGCTTAAGGGCATACCGGAAACTAAAATCGTCGCCATGTATATGATAATTACAGCGGTGCTGTGTATGGTTTGCCTTTTGGCATACGTGTAAGTTTCATCAGCCGTTCCGGATTGATCCCGGCCGCCACGGTTCATGTTGGCGCTTGCGTGGCAGGGAGCTGACAGGTGTTTGAGAGAGCAGTTTACGGCTCCGTTGTCTCAAGCATCTGCGGTCCGAACGGCTTTTTTTATCAAAAGCGCGCTGGTCGCGTTAAAAAATATAAGAAGTCAGGGTGAAAGGAGTGTTCGCATGAAAACGGCAGTCATTGTTGGCATGGCGCGTTCAGGCATTGCTAGCGCTCGGTTGCTTTATGAAAACGGCTGGCGGGTGATAATAAACGATTCGAAATCATCCGTAGCCGGCCTTGTTGAGGCGCTTGAGGGCGTAGAATATGAAGATGCGCTGGGCATCGACCCCGTCTCGCTGCTTGAAGGCGCGGATTTGATGGTCCTAAGCCCCGGCGTGTCGATGTTTCAGCCGTTTGTTGAAGCGGCCCGGGTAAGAGGCGTGGAAGTTATTGGCGAAATCGAGCTTGGTGCGCGTTATGTAAAGGGCGACCTTCTTTGCATCACCGGCACGAACGGGAAAACCACCTGCACGGCGCTGTTGGGTGAAATTTGCAAAGCGAGCGGAAGGCCTACGCATGTGCTGGGCAACATTGGCACGCCGCTCACACAAAACGCAACACAAACCTCACCCGGCGA
>JAJDHH010000108.1 GCA_030266105.1 Eubacteriales bacterium OttesenSCG-928-K08 | reverse complement strand
CTATCAGACGGAATGCCGGTTATGTGCTCTGCAATGGATGCAAACTCGTCATATCTATTTTTTTTATCGGACAGCGGATTTTGTTTACCGAATAGGCCGACATCCGAAAAGCGGAGAAGTCCTATTTTTTTAGTCTTTTTATCCCAAACTGGGACTTGCTTCCAAACGATATCGCGGTACCAGCTTGGTTGATTGTCCGTCATCGTAATGCTTGCAGTGTTTTGACCATTAGCCCCTTCACAAAACTGGATGGTGACGGTTCCCGTCCTAAGACCTTTGGCAACGGAATTTACTAAACCGCCAATAATAGAGAGCACCGACCCTTCCGCCCCAACGCTTCCATTTGAAATAGGGTAATCCCCAGCATAAATTGGATTGGAAAGAGGGTCTTCCGCATTGAACCCTAACAGAGCCTTACCCCAGTCAAAATCACGTCTTGTAAGAGCTATAGTAAATATATTGGCATCTTTTGCGCTTAGTGCTGCGCCAGTCGCGTTTGTCAAGAGCGAGTAAACTTTTCCCTGATGAATAAGATATCGGCAGGCACTTGATACATAGATGTCTTTGTTTTCACGTGACTGTGCTATTGTAAATAAGTCTTGTCGATCCAGCCCTTTATAGTGATTTAAAATAAAACCGATGTACTCTTCGCTCCAAGGTAAAGTAGGCTCCTCGCCCATCATCAGCACTTGATCGCCAAAGACAGTAGGATCCGTCTCACCGCCATTCAACGGGGATACCCTATCCATCGCGGCAGTTAACGTATTCATAAACGTAGTCTGCCAATCCTGCTCCATGCTTGCGCGGTACGCCGCATCCGTGTTCTTCCCCCATATCCCGTCAACCTTAACGCCTAGCTCTTTTTGCACATCAAACACATCCGTTATGCCATCAGGGATTTTGAAGCCATTTGCCGCGTAGCCAAGCACCTGTCCCGGCATCTTTTGAGTAGTTGTTGCCTCCTCGCCTAAAAACATTATCCGCGCTCTGGCCTCAAAAGCGTCCTGCGAGAATATGTTCTCAATGCCATTGCGCTTCATGTCATAATAGGTGTCCCTAAGCTTTTTGTCGTCCATCCCGCCAATGGTGTAGCGTGCCTTTTCCATCTCTCTTGTGGAAAGTCGGGAGGAGTTAATCATTTTGTACATGTAGCTAAGCAAATTTGCGGAGCTTTCACTTGAATTGCCTTGGTTCATTGTACCATAATTTGTGTAGCCTGCCGACTGTGAATTTGTGCTGCTGGGGTATGGGGAGTACATAACTGTTCCCGTTGTTGTTTGCTCATAAGCGCCATTGTTCGGTTGTATGTTTTTATAAGCAGCATCGGTTTTAGGGCCCCAAATGCCGTCTGCCGCCACCCCCAATTTCTTCTGCATGTCGATAATATCTTGTCTTGTGGTCACTTCCTCGGGTAATGTAAACCCTCTTGTTGTTAGCTTCAATACGTTCGCCTCCTGGAACTTTTGTTCTATTATATAATGAGGACCACATACTGTCACTGTGAGAATATTTGGCAATAATTTACATTTTAGAATCGAGTGCAAAACAAAAAAAGCCCCCATAAAAATGGGAGCCTTTAAAGCTTAATCCGCCGGCCCTATCGTCAAGCAACAGGGGCTAATGGCCGCAATTAGTCAGCTACATATGGCAGCAGAGCAACGACACGCGCACGCTTGATGGCGATTGCCAGCGCACGCTGATGCTTCGCGCAAACACCCGACATGCGGCGCGGCATAATCTTGCCACGCTCGGTGATGCACTTGTTAAGGCGCGCTATGTCCTTATAATCGATATGCTCTACCTTATCCACGCAGAACTGACAGACCTTGCGCCTGCGGCGCCCGCCACCACGGGGGCGCATTTTACGTTCTTCCATGGTATTCCTCCTAAAAATTGAACTGTTCCATCCAGTGCCTGCCATTTGGCCGCATTAGAACGGAAGGTCATCCTCGCTGATGTTTTCAAAGCCCGCAAGGTCAGGCAGCGCATTGCCGCCACCCTGTTGGGGCGCTTGTGCATACCCCGGAGAATAGGAGCCACCTTGCTC
>JAJDHH010000109.1 GCA_030266105.1 Eubacteriales bacterium OttesenSCG-928-K08 | reverse complement strand
GATTCAAGGCACGCTTCTCACTGCCAAATAGAGTCGAACAACAGGTGCGAGGTGGACTGTTTAGGGAGAATGGAGGAACTACGTGACCAATACGTCGATTGCAATTGTATATTTCGCATTCATGGTTGTTACCTTGGTATTTTTCCTGATTACATATACCGGAAGCAATCGGAAACGTCCGGTTGCCAAAGCATATCTGTTCATCGCCGTGATGATGCTGTGCTGGGAGGCTTGCGAGATACTTTACTGTCTCACACAAAATGCTGCACTTGCGCGGTATCTTTATGATTTAAAGATTCCGTTTGTCACCCTCGCGGCTACTTCGACGCTTCCTTTTACGCTGTATTTTTATCGGCTTGACCGCTATTTGACCAAAATAGCCTACATACTCATATATTTGATTCCAGCAGTCACAACGCTGTTCGCCCTGACAAGCCCCCTTCATAATTTGCTCCGTCAGGAGCTGATCATAACGACAGACCCGTTGCTGCATATAGAGCACAACGTGAGGGGCATATGGTTTTGGGTACATTCAGCCCAGGTATATCTGACCGTGCTTGGCGTGCTAATCTTGATTATTCGCCAGCATTACAAAGCGCCGCGCTCCATGCGGGCTGCGTCAAATTTCCTTTTATTCGGTATGACGCTGACATTGGTGCTCAGCATGGTTTCCGTTTCCAATATCATTACTGCCCCATTTGACATCACATTAATCGGCATGTGTGTAGCACTCATTTTCCTCTACATCGGCACAGCCATGAGCGAAAGGGCAGGCTTTCTCTCTTTGGCGCGTGATGAGGTGTTCAACCATATCACAGAAATCGTTCTTGTCTTATATCCTGATGGCACTATAGCGGATCGAAATCGCGCCGCCAAGATATGGCTATCAACGATGCAAATAGAACACATGACGAGCTTTTCAAAGATGCTGAGTGCGCTGACCACCCGAGGAGCCATTGTAGAGGAGACTCCTGATACAGGCGGCTTCGATCTTTGCATGGATGATGGTGCAAGATCGGTGTTCCATTTTAGCGAAAGCCATATTCTTGGAGAAGACGGCGAAAAGAAGGGTAGCATCTTCATCATTGGCAATGTCACAAAAAACAAAGCCTTGGTCAACAGGCTTGCCGAAACGGCGGAAATCGATGCGCTCACTGGCCTGCAAAATCGCTATGGTTTTGAACAGGCATGCGAGGCACTAGATATCCCTGCAAACTACCCTCTGGCCGTGCTATATGGTGATCTGAATAATCTAAAAGCGGTCAACGACACCTTGGGTCACCAACAGGGGGATTCACTGATTATAACTGCGGCTTCCCTACTGCATCGGGCATGTCCGCCGGGCGGGCGTCTGTTTCGGGTTGGTGGGGATGAGTTTGTTATGCTGGTTCCCACCTTTACAAAGCAGCTGGCAGAGGAACGCGCGAGAGAAATTCAGCGATTGTTCGACACCTGCAAATACCTGTCACCACAGCCATCAATCGCTATAGGGTGCGCAGTGAAGGAATACCCTGAGCAGTCCCTCGCGGATATCGTCAAAGAAGCAGACAGCCTGATGTATATGCAGAAAAGGAGCTCAAAAAGTAGCCTTGCTAATATTCGAGATAAATCAATCGAGTAACTCTTGTAAGCATAGTCCCAAACGAAGAGTATACAAAACCGCGCAATGATCTTTCATATATCAGTTATTCTGTGACGTAAAAGTCGGGGCAGACGCTCCAGCGGTTTCCTTGGTTTGAGCAGCTATCTCAAATGGTTGAAGGACGAGGCAATCTCCTCATCCTTCGTGGTATATCATGCACGAAGCTATTTGCTCATCAGAAGGGCTGCAACAACCTCTGAGATATCTCCTTCGATGCAAATCGACCGCTCAGCAATTTCCCTTGGCGCGGCGGCATCAAATAGATTGATGCAGGCATAGGTGGCATTGGAGTTGCCAAGCGTCATCTTCCAAAACGGATACTTTATAATCACCGGTGTGTTGCCGCCAACACCCAGCTCAAGAAACAGGATTCGCTGGCCATCGCGAGTACGAAGAAAATT
>JAJDHH010000107.1 GCA_030266105.1 Eubacteriales bacterium OttesenSCG-928-K08 | reverse complement strand
CAGTCCGCTGGGGATGCCGCCCCATTTTCTGAAGCGCTTCCAAATTTCCACCGTATACGCCGCCGTCTGCTCCTCCTTCAAAAGCAAGTGCATCTCGTCGATATAGAACCATGTGCTTTTCTTTGCGGCGCGATTGATAGTGACGCGGTTCCACACGGCATCCTGCAAAATCAGCATGGCGATTTTCTTCAAGCCTTTGCCAAGCTCCTTGATATCAAAGCAGATGAGCCGCGAGTTCGCCTTAACATTGGTACGATGATTGAATACATTGAGGGAGCCGGTCACGTAAATTTCGAGCGCGGTGGCCAACCGCTGTGCTTCGGCCTCTGGCTGCGCTTTGAGCAGGCTGTGCAAATCCCCCAATATGGGCATGCGCTCCGGCGCAGGGTTGGCAAGATAATCCTGATAGACCAGCCGCGTGCATCTGTCAATAACCGTGCGCTCCACCGGCTGCAACCCTTCCTTGCCGCCAACAATGAGTTCGCACAGTGAGAGGATAAAATCACTTTTGAGCGTGAGCGGGTCTTCTTCGTCCGAGTAATCCGGGTTGATGTCCAGCGGGTTCAGATAATGGCTGGATGTGGGTGATAAACGCACCACCTGGCCCCCCAGCCGGGTGATCAGGGGGTGGTATTCGCCCTCGGGATCTGATACAACGATATCATCCTCGGTCATGAGGAACACGTTCACAATTTCGCGCTTGGCGCTGAAGGATTTGCCGGAGCCGGGCGTCCCTAAAAATAAACCGTTCGGGTTTTTTAGCCGCTTTCGATCTGCCATGATGATGTTGTTCGACAACGGGTTAAGCCCGTAATAGAGGGCTTCGCCGCCTTGGAACAGTTCGCATGTCGTAAAGGGCACAAAGATGGCGGTGGAGGATGTGGTCAGCCCGCGCTGGATTTCAATCTGGTTTAAGCCCAGCGGCAGGCTGCTCATGAGGCCCTGCTCCTGTTGGAAATCCAACCGTTTCATGGCGCAGTTGAACTTCTGCGCAACGCCCGCCGCTGCGAACACATCGGTATCCAGCTTACGGCGCTTCTTTGCTGTGTTCAGCACCAGCATGGTGATAAGGAACATGCGTTCGTTGCGGGATTGCAGGTCGTTCAGAAGCGCTGCCGCTTCCTTGCCATAGGTGACGAGATCAGCCGGCAACACATCCATATCATATCCCGATCTCACGGCGCGCTTCTGTTCCTCAATTTTCATTTTATCCAAGTCGGAGAGCTTGCGCTTAACCGTCTTGATGGCCTCGGCTTGGTCGATGGAGCGGATGTGCAGGTTCACCGTGACGGTGGTGTCCAAATCGAGAAACTCCGCCAGCATGCGGTCAGTGAGCTCCGGCGCCAGTATCTGTATGAAGCTGACCGCGCCATAATGCTCCCCAATGCGGAAGCTCTTGCTATCCCGGAAATCAAAGGATGAGGGCGCGATGAAATCCTTTGTGGAAAGGCCCGTCTTAACGATGTCCTTCCAATCAAAGCGCATCCGCTCCTGCCCATCCGGGTGAAACTGCCCATGCAGGATTTCAAGGCGTTCCGCGCCGGAAAGAGGGCGGGATGCCACGCCCAATGTCTTGAAGTTGTTGAGAATATCCGTTTCCACGCGCTCCAGCCGGGGTTTGGCTTCCTTGATAGAATCGGCTTCGATGCCAAACGTGATATATTTCTCCCGCACAAGCCCGTTGCGGCCTTTGGCCAACTGGCTTTTGAGCATGGCGGCGTACTCTTTGCGGATGCTGTCAAACTCGTCCTTGCGTCCAGGGATTTCAATGGATCGCTCAAAATCCCGGATGTTGGCACGTTTGTTAATGAAGGTAAGCTGTACGCGGATGCTGCTGTCAAAATAATTGAGAAAATCGCAGTAGGATTCAAAGATGGCATTCTTATCCTCGCTCTGTGCCAACTGGTAGTTGATATCCGCAAAAACCACTGTTTTGGTGAATAATCTGTCCGTCACCCGGCATATGCCATCCCGGTACATCTCTTTGTAGGGGATGGATTGCTGTGCGGTTTCCGGCGTATCCGCCCGGCCAAACAACCGTGCCTTGATGGAGCCGCTGCCTTTGGGCGTATTGTCCGCCGCCTTTTTATTGGAGACGGGCAGCGCCCGCAGATCAGTCTTATTTTTCTTTGCCTGTTGACGTGCCAAATGAGTTTGGGCTTGTAG
>JAJDHH010000105.1 GCA_030266105.1 Eubacteriales bacterium OttesenSCG-928-K08 | reverse complement strand
ATTGGTTTCAGAAAAAATGCAATAAAAATGCAATTAGGAATGAAGCAGTTTTCTTGCACCTCACTTAAACCATTTGCCAAAATTTATGATAACACGTTTTTGCATTGCTTACAACTAAATAAAAAATGTGCTTTTGCACAAGTTTTAGACGCATCAGAAATGTTGCGTCTTTTTTTGTGCCAAATTTCAGGAGAGGATGTTATGAACCAGAAATCTACACCACATGATTATTATTACGGCTGCGAAGCGGAGCAATATACTTTCTACCGCTTCCCCAAAGCCTTGTTCACCAATAACCGCTACAAAGCCATGTCGGACAGCGCCAAAATCCTCTACGGCTTGATGCTCGACCGCATGGGCTTGTCGCTCAAAAACGGCTGGCTGGATAAGGAGAACCGAGTGTTTATCTACTTCACCCTTGAGGATTTGCAGGAATACATGAACTGCGGCCACAACAAGGGCGTGAAGCTCATGGCGGAGCTTGACAATATCGGGCTGATTGAGCGTGTGAAGCAAGGGCTTGGGCGGCCTGCCATCATCTATGTCAAACGCTTTATCAGCGATACCGACTATCCCACTCAGCCGCCGCCTGATAGCGGTTATCCACAGGATTATGCACAGGGGAATCCAGACTTCCCAAAGCAGGAACGCCAGACTTCCGATTATGGGAAGTCAAGACTTCCTCATAGCGGAGGTGCAGACTTCCCGAAAGCAAACGCTAATAAGAATGAACTTAATAATCTTGAGTTTAATAAAAATAATCTTAGTAAGAACAATCCTATCCAATCCTATCGGCAGCAAGGCGAACCGGCTTCCCATTCCTCCCCTTATGGATTGGATATGGATGGGATGAGCGAAATAAATTCATATCGTGAATTGATTGAGGACAATATCGAGTATGACATCCTCTCCACCCGATACGGCAGGGAGCGCATGGACGAGCTTGTAGAGCTGATGCTTGATACGGTCTGTTCCAAGCGTGAGTACATCACCATTTCAGGCGATGATTACCCGAAAGAGGTTGTCAAAAGCCGCTTTCTGAAACTGAGCAGCAGTCATATCGAATACGCCTTTGACTGTATCGACAGGAACACCACGAAGGACGGAGAGCATTTGTAATAGCGTTTATTGTTCCTTGCTGCTCATGCCTTGAAGCATTGTTGTGATGTGAAAAATAAGGTCAAGAAGTTCTTCATTCTCCGGGCGAATTTCATTGAGCCGCCGAAGCTCCGCCAGAATTTCATCCATCCGATCCCGTAATGCCTTAAATATGCGTGAGTTGGGGAAAACGGTAATCTCCTTCACTAAAACCCGGTGAATAAGGTACTCCTGCTTGGATAGCCCGGAAAGCCGGGCCAGAATATTCAAATGCTCCGCCTCCTCCGGAGACATACGAAACGCTACTGTTTTGTTGCGCCAACGGCCCTGCCCATCATAAATTTTCAAAGACATTATTCTTTTTCTCCTTTGGGCGTTGTAACCACATCCCTACCATTCAGGCGTTGATAGGATTTATTGATGGATACCGCGCCTTTCGTAAAGTCAAAATCCTTCGGCGTCAACGCCAGCAGTTCCCCTTCGCGGATGCCGCACCAGTAAAGCATCTCAAATGCATAATAGGAAATAGGCTTGTCCATCATGGCATCGGAAAACTTCAGGTATTCGTCTTTTGTCCAAAATAGCATCTCTTTTCGTTCTTCAATGCCCATATTCCCTGCCTTTGCAGCAGGGTTCAGCCGAAGGTCATAGTACCGCACGGCATGGTTGAAAATAGCACTGAGTTGGTTGTGTATGGTTCGTAGATATGTTGTGGAATGGGGTTTCCCGTATTTATCCTTTCCACAGCGGATTTCATTTTGCCATGCAATGACATCCTTGGCAGAAATCTCCGACAATTTGCGCTTTGCAAAATGTGGTAGGATTTTCTTTTGTATAATATTGTCCTTTGTAAGCCACGTGCTTTCTTTTAGACGGGGCCGTATATCCCTTGTATACAAGGCAACAAAAGCCTCGAAGCTCATATTTACATCGGATTGCTTCTCTTGTAAAAACGCACGCTCCCAATCGAGCGCCTTTGCCCGTGTGGCAAAACCTCGTTTGCATTTCTGTTTTCGCTCGCCCTTCCAATCCGTATAACGAAATATCACATACCATGTGCTGTTATCTTCATTCTTAAATGCAGCCATTCTCAATTCCCCCTTTCGTTTCCAGCCACGTGTGAGCCATAAAACTTTTCGTAGAAATACC
>JAJDHH010000104.1 GCA_030266105.1 Eubacteriales bacterium OttesenSCG-928-K08 | reverse complement strand
CCAACGGTGTGATAAACAACAATGTTGGCCGCAAGCGCAAAAAATTGTGGACAGAGCAAAAGGGCGGGGATCAGATTGGCCTTTATCACGCCATGAACGAACGCGCGGAAGCGGAGTATATCGCCAAGCATATTCTTTTTGGTGCGCGTCAGGATCGGCGCTATGATGAGTTTGCCGTGCTTTACCGCACAAACGCACAAAGCCGCGTTATTGAAACCGTGCTCACAAGCTATGGCATACCATACCGCGTGTATGGCGGGGTGCGCTTTTATGAGCGTGCCGAGGTGAAGGATATCCTCGCTTACCTGAGGCTGTTATACAACCCTGCGGATGATGTTGCCTTCCAGCGTGTTATCAATGTGCCGCGCCGTGGCATTGGCACTGCAGCGCTTGGCGAGCTTGCTACTGCCGCTTTGGATAAAGGCGCGCCATTGTTCCTTGCGGCGATGGATGGGGAGGGCCTGTCCCCCCGCGTGCAGCAGAAGATGAAGGCATTCACGGAGGATATGTCCGAATTGCTGATGCAGCGCGAATCTATGCCGCTTAATGAATTGGTCGAGGAGCTTATTAAGCGCGTTAATTACGATGCTTATCTCAGGGATGATAAAAAAGAGAATTACGAAGCGCGCTGTGAGAATATCAGCGAGCTTTTGGGCGCGATGCAGGAGTTTGAGCGTGGGCTGCCGGAGGATGCCGATGTGCTTGGGGCTTACCTTGAAAATGTATCGCTGATTTCAGATATAGACAATCTTGAGGAGAAGGATGGCCAGGTTGCGCTGATGACATTGCACAGCGCAAAGGGGCTGGAGTTTCCGGTGGTATTTATTGCGGGAATGGAGGAAAACATATTTCCAAGCCGCCGCTCGAAGCTCGACACCGTTAAAATGGAAGAGGAACGCAGGCTTTGTTATGTGGGCATAACCCGCGCTAAGCAACAGCTGCACCTTGTGCATGCCCGCCAGCGCAGCCTTTATGGTGAGCTGCAGGCAAACCCGCCTTCGCGTTTTTTAGAAGAAATCCCTGCCGAGCTTGTTAATGAAGCGGGCGGAGAAACAGCTTCGCAAACCGAAAAGAAAACGAGCTATAAGCAAGCCTACACGCCGCCTGTGCATGGCGGGTTTGGCGGGCAAAGGTCGGCAGCAGCGCCGGATGTTCCCCGCCCAAGCAATGAAAGCGGCGGCAAGGAGTTCAGGCTGCATCAGCAGGTGCGCCACGCAAAGTTTGGTTCGGGCACAATCCTGCAGGTGGAAGGCAGCGGCACCGCGCAGGTTGTTACAATCGACTTTGGTTCGGTTGTGAAAAAATTTGCGGCGGGTTTTGCGCCGATTGAGCCTGTGGATTAAGGCTGTAAACGATACGCAAAGTTAGAAAATTTAAGCGAGGCGCGATTATGGAAACTTCACAAAGGCAAAAGCTTTTAACGCAGGAGCTTGCCGCGCATGCCGAGGCTTACTATGGGCAGGATGCGCCCGTTATAAGCGATGCGCAATACGATGCGCTATATGACGAGCTTTTGCTGCTTGAGGCGGAGTCGGGCGTTGTGCTGCCAGGCTCACCCACGCAGTATGTGGGTGTAGAGGCAAAGCGTGGTTTTGAGCCGCACACGCACCTGAACAGGCTTTGGAGCCTGGATAAGGTGCGCACAAACGAAAGCCTTATCGATTGGCAGGCGCGGCTTAATAAGCTCAGGCAGGAGTTTATTAACCGAACGGGGCAGGATTTGCCTCCGCTTTCCTACGCGCTAGAGTATAAGTTCGATGGGTTAACGCTTAACCTGACATATGATAAGGGCAGGCTCGTTGAGGCCGCCACAAGAGGAAACGGTGTGGTAGGCGAGGGAATACTCAATCAGGTGCGCACAATTGATGATATTCCCGAGCGTATCCCCTTTAAGGGCCGCATGGAGGTGCAGGGGGAAGGCTACATGAAACTAAGCGTGCTTAACGAGCTTAACGCCACGCTTGCAGAGCCGCTTAAAAACGCAAGGAATGCTGCAGCGGGCGCTTTGCGCAACCTTGACCCTGCGATAACCGCAGCACGCAGGCTTTCGTGCTTTTGCTATCAGGTGGGTTATATCGAAGGGCGCGAGTTTGCCTCGCAGGATGAAATGCGGGATTTCCTGCTCGAAAACGGTTTGCCGGTTAACGAGCTTTTTGTTAAGGCAAACGATGTTGAAGAGCTTTTTGCGCATATCGAAGAGGGCGAGAAAAAACGTGACGAGCTGGATTATTTGATTGACGGTATGGTCGTTAAGGTTTGCCCTTATGCGCT
>JAJDHH010000103.1 GCA_030266105.1 Eubacteriales bacterium OttesenSCG-928-K08 | reverse complement strand
CTGACACGGGACCATAGCATGACAGGAAAGCGGTAAGTCACCTAAAGGCAATCAGGTGCGACTGAACTGCAATGTTAAGCGGATATGAGGATGGAACTGGATTTGTTATTGTGAGTTTCGAGTTTCCATTATGTTTGGACTGAGGAAAGTGCCTGTAACCTCGGACATGAGTAACATCGTAATTTTTCGAAGTGCGATGGGTTATCACAACACTCATGAAACCTGCTGGAGAACCAGTGGTAAAGAAACGAAAGCACATCCGACAATCCGCAATTACCCAGACACCATGCAAACCGGGGATACCCTAAACAGGAGTGCCATGAAAGGGGGCATGAATACGGCTATGGCTTTAGAGCCTGAAAATCCTGCATGGGTACGGAGTCTCCATAGTAGTCCGAGAGCGTTAATGACGCTTACATGGCGAAGGGAGACAGTCATTGTGTGCCAAAATTCAAAATTGATTAGGGAGGAAAACCTCACATGAAACCAACAATAGAGATTTTGGAGAATGTTAAACAAAACTCTGTAAAGAACGAAAATGAAGTATTTACAAGGCTTTATCGGTATATGCTCCGACCAGACTTGTACTTCATAGCCTACAAAAACCTTTATGCAAACAGTGGAGCAGCAACAAAAGGCATCGATAATGATACAGCGGATGGATTTAGCGAGGAAAAGATAAATAGAATTATCAAAAAACTTGCTGATGAAAGCTATATGCCTAAACCTGCCCGTAGGACGTATATTGAGAAATCGAAAGGTAAAAAGCGTCCATTGGGCATTCCCACTTTTACGGACAAGCTAGTGCAAGAAGTATTGCGGATGATACTGGAATCCGTATATGAGCCGGTCTTTTTAGATTGCTCTCATGGCTTCAGACCTAACAAAAGCTGCCATACGGCGCTGAAAGATTTGAAGCATCAATTTCACGGCACACGCTGGTTCGTTGAGGGTGACATTAAAGGGTGCTTTGACAATATCGACCATCATATTCTGGTTGGTGTAATCAATGCAAAAATCAAAGATGCACGAATCATCAAGCTGATATGGAAACTGCTTAAAGCTGGATATATGGAAAATTGGCAGTACCATGCAACATACAGCGGAACACCGCAGGGCGGTATTATATCGCCGCTGTTTGCAAACATTTATTTGCATGAGCTTGATAAGTTTGTTGCGAAACTGGCAAAGAATTTCGACAGACCCAGAACGCAAAAATATACTGATGAGTATGACTTGCTGCAACGCAAAGTAAAACTACTGAGCGCACAGGCAGGTCGGGCAACTGGCGATAAGAAGCGGCAGCTATTGGCAGAGCGAAAAATTGTCAAGGCAGAGTTGCTGAAAACGCCATCAAAATCTCAGACGGATAAGAAAATCAAGTATATCCGTTATGCAGATGATTTTATCATCGGTGTCAATGGCAGTAAAGAGGATTGCGTTGAGATTAAGCGTCAGCTGTCGGAGTTTATTGCAGGCACTCTGAAAATGGAACTCAGTGAGGAAAAAACGCTCATTACCCACAGCAACAATTACGCACGGTTTTTAGGCTATGACGTTAGAGTAAGGCGCAATAATGGAACGGTTAAACCTGCTGGGCCATCTGGCCACACAAAGCGAACGCTGAATAATATGACAGAATTGGCTGTTCCGTTAGACGACAAGATTATGAAATTCTTGTTTGAAAAATGCGCAATAAGACAGGTAAACGGAGTGATAAAGCCACTTCACCGCAAGCATCTGCTGCACTGCACAGAATTGGAAATCATTTCTTCCTACAATGCTGAACTGCGTGGGATATGCAACTATTATTCTATGGCAAGCAACTTTTACAAGTTGCAGTATTTTGCCTATCTGATGGAATGTAGCTGCCTGAAAACCCTTGCGGCAAAGCATAAGTGCAGTACCAAGAAAATCAGAAATAAGTATAAGGACGGCAAAGGCGAGTGGGGCATCCCCTACGAAACCAAAAACGGCATGAAACGGTGCTATTTTGCAAAATATATGGATTGCAAAAAGACAAAAATGCCCAGTGATAAATTCCCCAAGGACACTGGTATGCACCGTGGCTCAATTACCTCATTTGAAAGCCGTCTAGCAGCAAAAGAATGTGAATTATGTGGGACAACCACAGCAGAGTATTATGAAATTCATCACGTCCACAAAATCAAGGATTTAGAAGGCAAAAAACAGTGGGAGCGTGTGATGATATCCAAACGTCGTAAGACAATGGTGCTATGCAAAAAATGTCACTACGAGATTCACGACAGAGTTTTGAAAACGGAACAATGAT
>JAJDHH010000102.1 GCA_030266105.1 Eubacteriales bacterium OttesenSCG-928-K08 | reverse complement strand
TCATGCCGCCAACAAATTCTTGCAGTACTGAATTAATTGCGGGGAGGTTGATCCCATCGACCATAAGGTCGAGCAACGCAGCCTTGAGGGACTCCATATCCGTTACATTGCTGGTTTCCGGATTATCTCTAACAACAGGCGAGAAGCCCGTCACCAGTTCATCCAGCAGAGCGTAGGCGTTTGTATTGAACATTTCCTCGATTGTGTGTGGATAAACCGCGTGAAGGGTATTGATGATCTGCATCCGATCTGCCTCGGTATACCTCAACATATCCGAATAATCCATCAGGGCGCTCAAATATACCGGCCATGTTTAACCGTTTTGGGCAATGATGGTGTAGTTATCAAACTCATCCGGCGTAATCAGGTCGCTTGCGGGGGTCAGTGTGATGGAGGGATATCCGTTACAGGTAGCAATAAAATCCTGAAAATCCTGGTCACTCATGGATGTATCAAACCAGGATTTTTGCCATTCACCACCAAGGTAATTGTAAGGGATTGTCAGCCACCCGCTGTTGTTTTCCAGTTTCGCCACATAGTCTTTAAAATAGTTATCCGGGATGCTGTGCAAATTGCACCCATTCATTTGGAAATTATATAGAGCGGGAAAGCTCAAAAAATCCACCCTGTTTTCTGGCAGTGACAGGTCAGGGAGAGTACAATTTAGAAGCATGATGTTCTCTAAATTTGTAAAGTGCTTGAAATCTGCGAATGTCGTGATGGTCTGATCGTCTATGCCGAGGAGGGTAATGGATTCAATATCGGCCTGGGTAATGGAATAGTCCCATGAATCCTGGTTCAGAAATTTCAACACAGCCCACCTGACAGTATCATCCTGAAAAGTTACGACATCTGCCGCAAATGCTTTGCGCATGGGCAAAAATACACCGGCCGTAATAGCAAAGATCAACAAGAACGTTATCGCTCTCTTAAAAATAGTATATCGATTCGACTGCCCCATACATTCCCCCCTTATTATCTTGTTTATTAGATGCAAAACAGCGGGGCTCTACCTTTTTAACGTTACCTGCCTTCGCCAATGCCGCCTGAAAGAAGCCTTTCATAAAAGCGCCAACATTGCACGAGCTTATGGAATGCGCCCCACTGTTCAATTTCATCGTTAAACCATTATACAGGCACTTGAGGCTGCCTGCAATAGCCCCGGCATTTGGGGATTTTTGCTATGACCTGCCCCCGGTTGTTGTACCAGGAAGAATGTTAGTTTTGCACTGATTTCCACATTCCAATCAGGCGACGTTCGGTAAGACAGTTTGCGGAGCAGGCGGTCGTCCGTCAAGGCTCGAGTGCGGTCGCACCTCGTTGTAGTAGCGAACCCAACGCTCAAGCAGAACCTTTGCTTCATGCATGCTCCCGAACAGTTCGCCGTTGAGAAACTCATCACGCATTCGGGCGTTAAAACTTTCGCAATAACCATTTTCCCAAGGGCTGCCTGGCTCGATGTAGGCTGTAATCACGCCCGCATTTTCAAGCCAGGCACGAATCTTCTTCGCTGTGAATTCACTTCCATTGTCGCTGCGAAGGTACCCCGGCGTGCAGCGAAGCAGCATCAATCCCGACAGCACCTCGATGACATCGTTGTTCCGCCAACTCCGGCGCGGTATCGCCGCCAGACATTCGTGTGTGTGCTCGTCAATGATATTCAAAATCCGTATCTTCCTGCCATCCATCGTCTTGTCTTTGACGAAATCATAGCTCCAGACATGGTTCTTATACTCAGCGCGACGGCGGATACAGCCGCCGTCGTTGAGCCATAGACGGCGCTTTCTTGTTTGCTTTTTCGGTAGCTTTAGACCTTCTTCACGCCAAATGCGTTCCACACGCTTGTGGTTGATAAGTACCCCACGATTGCGTAGCATTGCTGTTACCATGCGGTAGCCAACTCTGCCGTAATTGCAGGCCGTTTCTATCCCGCTGCTGCGGTTCATGCTTTTTTACTGGCAGAGAAACAGGCAAGGTGGGGGCCCGGATGCCACACACCATCTCAACAGCAGCTACAAATTCCATGCCACGCACTTTGATGAGATAATCCAAGCATGACACACCACCGAAGCCACCGCGATTCCAAAACCATTTGTCGTTGGATATAACGAGACTGCCATGCGTGACGGTGCGATACTCACCGGGGCCGGTGCGCTTCAACTCCCAAGGTTCCCGTTCCTGTAGGTAGGTGAGCAGGTCTACCTCGCGCGCTGCTGCGATCTGCTCTTCGCTTACCCAGCCCATTTTTGCATCTCCGGCGCATCTTTGCGCAGCCGTGCAAGTGCGGCAGCTTTTTCCTCAA
>JAJDHH010000106.1 GCA_030266105.1 Eubacteriales bacterium OttesenSCG-928-K08 | reverse complement strand
GGTGTATAGCGGCACGCCGCGTTTAGTAACAAAAAACACAACAACCGCCAGCAGCGGGCAAAGCACAACAAGCACCATTGCAAGCATGGGGTCCATCGTAAAGGCGAAAATTGTGCCGCCCAATATCAAAAGTGGCGCGCGCACACCCAGGCGCTGCATTTTGTCCACAAGGTGATGCACATTATATGTGTCGCTCGTTAATCTTGAAACCATTGAGGAAACGGAGTAACCATCCCTTTGCGTTGCCGGAAGGTGTGCGATGTGCGCAAAAAGATCGTGCCTGAGTTGCTTTGTCATGTCGGCGGAATTGCCTGCGGCCATCCTGTTGGCCTTAATATTAAACGTGATTGCGATGAGGCTGCAAAGCGCCATCATCCCCCCGCAAAGATATATGGAGCGCGCATTTCCCGCAGGGAGCAGCGTATCCACCATGTATGCAAGAAGCCATGGCAGCACAAGATCCATCATCGTGCCGATAAACTTGATGATGAGTCCTAATGTTATTCGCCTCGCATAGGGCTTAATGTAGGCAGTGATCGTTCGCATTTGCGCTCCTTTTTTGAGAAAGGGACGATTGTTTTGCGAGTTTGCCGGAAACGTTTGCGTTTACCAGCGACTTTATTATATTTGAAACGAACATGCCTTGTCAACACACACATATATTCACAATCACTAACATTTTACGTCAAAACAAGTAAGGCGCATATAACTTCCGAATGCGGCATTTCTTAGCATTGACGGGGCGGGCCGTATATAGTATAATTTTAGTTGCCGAAAACGTTTGCGGTATTCGCTATAAGTTTTTCTGCATTTTATTGAATCGAGGTGCGCAAATATGCGTAAAGTTACGATTAAGGATGTCGCTCGCGAAGCGAACGTATCCTACGCGACTGTTTCCCGCTCGCTGTCCGGAAGCCCTGAAATCAGCGAGGAAACCCGCGCACGCGTTCTAAAAATCTGCGAGGAAATGGGCTATACGCCCAATTACATCGCAAGAAGCATGGTGGCCCAAAACACCAAGGTGCTTGGGTTGATAGTTGCGCACATAAATAACCCGTTTATGTCCGAAATTGCCTATCATGTTGAGGCAACCGCCCGCAAGCGGGGCTATAACATAATGCTCTGCAATTCGTCGCATGATCTGGCGCTTGAAAAGGAAGTTTTTTCGCTTATGATAGGCAGGCAGGTTGATGGCGTAATCATAATGCCCTGCAAGCGCGAAACATACGAAAACCTCAAGCCGCTGCTAGATAAAACGCCAACCGTATTTATAAGCGAAAACCTTAAGGATCTGCCCGAAAGTTATGTTGCGGTGGATAATTTCAGGGGCACATACATAGGCATGGAATATCTTTATGAGCTTGGCCACCGCAAAATATGCTACTTTGGCAACCGCCAAAGCAGCACAACGCATGCCTTGCGCGTGCAGGGTTACAAGCAGGCCTGCACCAATTTTGGCCTAACGCCCATGATTTCCTCAAACCCCTATTCATCAAGCACAATCGCCCATGGTTATAAGCTGGCGCTTGAGCTTTTTGCAAAGGAGCGTAACTACACCGCAATTGTCGCAGCGACAGACACTATGGCGCTTGGCGTGCTGCAGGCGGCGGATGAAATGGGCGTTGACATACCTAAGGATATTTCCCTGCTGGGCTTCGACAATATCAATTTTACCGAGCTGCCAAAGATCAATCTTTCCACAATCGAGCAGCCGAAAAAAGCAATGGCAACTGCCGCGGTGGATATGCTGATAGATAAAATCAACAACCCGCAGTCGGGCTATTCGCACAGGATTTTGATGCCCACGCTCATTCGCAGAAAATCGTGCCTGGATATAAAATAAGTTTTTAACTTTTTTAAAATTTCATCACAAGGAGAAAACCAAATATGCAAACCACATTTAAATTCGAACCGCACACGCACACCGCCGAGACGAGCAAGTGCGGCAGAATACCGGCGTGTGAGCTTGTTGAAACGCACCATGCGCTGGGCTTTAGCAGCCTTGCGGTTACCGACCACCTGCACGAAACCTACATACAGCTTTTGTATTGCCGGGATGATTGGAACACCTGCGTGGATCGCCTGCTGGATGGCTACCGCCGCGCCAAGGCGCGCGCGGATGAGCTTAATATGTTTTTGCTGATGGGTATTGAGCTGCGATTTGTGGAAAGCGACAATGACTATCTTATTTATGGCGCGGATGAGGATTTTTTGCGGGC
>JAJDHH010000101.1 GCA_030266105.1 Eubacteriales bacterium OttesenSCG-928-K08 | reverse complement strand
GGAAAACTCAACAAAGTGATGTTCGGCGCAGCCGAAGCACTTTGTTGAAACAGTCACACCGTTCTTAACCGATGCTCAAACGCCACCTGCACGCCGTTGTATATTTTGAAGCGGGAGCCTTCCTCGTTATAAAAGCAAAAGCTGAATGTGCGGCCCTCGCTTTTAAGGGGGATTTCAAGCACGTCGTCCTCGGTGTCAGGCAGAAAATAGCGGTAAAAATGCGTGTTTCCGCCAATTTGCGCATCAAGCAGCATCGCCGAGTATGCGCCCACTTCGCACTCGCCTCGAAGATACATCTCCTGCAGGCATTTTATGCCCTGCTTATGGAAAAGATCGGTGAGCGGCGTTTGCCAATAAGCCTCGATTGGCTCCCCGTCGTAGTCGGGGCCTTCCTCCAGCCGATAAAGCCGCCTGCTGCTGTTGACCATAAAAAGCGCACCCTCGTTAAAGCAGATGTCGGCAACGTTAAAGCCGCGCCTAAGCATGTAGGTTTGCCGCTCCACATCGTAGACCACAAGCGCGTTGTCCTCAAAGCGCGAGGCGCCCGCGTTTTCAACATCGCGCGCGCTTTCATAGGCGGTAAAATAAAGGCGATCCTGGTATTTTGCGGCGCGGCAGCCGCTAAAGTCGGCGCCCTTTAGGAATGTGCGGATGTTCCTCGCCTTGCGGCTCCTAAGCGCTGTTTGGCCATCAAAATAATAAAGGCCGCCGCCGGTCATCCAAAATGGGATGTCGCCGTAGAGTATGCAGGCGGAGTTTTGCATCTTTTCAACCTCGGCGTTAACATTGTAAACGCGGAAGTTTGTCGGTCGGTCGCCCAGCAGGCGGTAAATTGAGCGTTTTTTGAAAACCAGCAGCTGGTTTGAAAGCACGCATAAGCCTGTGATCGGGTCGCCCGCGGTGTCGCCGACCTCCACATGCCCGCCGCCGGAGTTAACGCTTGCGCTATCCTCCGACCAATCCTCAATGCTTCGCCCGTCGCCCGGCACCTGGCTCCAATAAAGCCTGCTTGGGTGCTCAGGATCGCCTGCGCTGAATAACCTGCCGTAATGCAAAGCGAGATAATTGACCTTGATGTTTGAAAGCGCATCTTCGCTGCCAAACTCAACGGCCTCGCTTACGCCATCCCATTTGATTATCGGATGCTCGCCGCAGGCGATCAGCAGGTGATCCACGCTGTCTATCTGGGTGATCGCCATATCAAAGCGCAGCGACGAAATCTCTTCAGGATAGCTGTACACAAGCTGCCAAGCAGGCTCCGATGCCGTGCTCACGTAGGCATAAACCTCATTGCCCGCAACCACAACATAACGTGTTGTGACAAGGCTTTGCCAGATAAAAAGCCTGCGTATGGGTTTTTCGCCCGGCACAAGCTCCTCAAGGTGGCGCACATAACCCTTGGCGATGCCAAGCCCACCATCGGTTGTATCCATATTGCAGGCGTCGGGGCTTGAGCCCGGATCAATGCTGCCCTCGCCCGTGCTTTGGTCTATGCCGAGAAATTCCTTTATGCGGTACTCCTGCAGCGCCATAATATCACCACCTGTTAAAAAATTCGTAGCTGTCCGGCTCGCCGAGCATTGCGCGCAGCCTGCGTTTATCCGCGTTGTATATTTCAAAATAGAGGTTCGCGCCGCGCTGCATCGAAGGATCGGCGCTGGCGCGCTCACGCGCGACAACATATGTCACAACCGACTTGTGGCAGGCCGCGGGCAGGCCCGGCACATCCGAAGGGGAGGTCATGTCGTTGGGTAAATAGCGGTATTGCACAAGCACCGGGCCATCCGGGCAATAAACGCGGATTTTTGTTGTGGACGGACCAACCGCAAATGGCACGCGCACATTTTCGCGATCCATACGCAAAATTTTTGCGCAGCAACGCGGCAGCTCGCTTGTGTCTATATAACCCTCTTTAACCTCAAGTGTGTCGCTGCGCCTAAGGCGCAGCGACCTTGCGATATCCAGCACGGCCTCATTGGCGTAGTGCGTGAATTTATCCCGCCAGATGTCGAGCGTTTGGCCATCGTGCCCACGGTCGAGCTGGGCGAGCGCCGAAACGATAATGTCGTTGAGCGTCATAGGCTCACCCTATCTTCTTGCCATTCCCCTTATACGCGGCGGTTAGCTTCTTGGCTTCCATTTTGACGCGTGCGCTTTGGGAAATGAGCTCTGCAAGGCTTGTGGGCAGCTCAAGCTCCTCGCCCGTGCGTATGCGGAAAAAGTGGCCGTTGATGCCGCCCTCCCAATATTCGCCAAGGTTATCGGGGGAGATTGTGAGCTTTACCTTTTTTTCTTTTTTGAGCGCAGCGCCTGTTTGGGAGGCGATGCGGT
>JAJDHH010000100.1 GCA_030266105.1 Eubacteriales bacterium OttesenSCG-928-K08 | reverse complement strand
TACTTTTGCGTCTTTGTGCGCCATGTGTTTTCCTCCTGTTCTGATTTACTGTTCGTTTGGTTCATCCTCCTGCGCTACGATTTTGCCAATGACCTCCGGGCAGGCGGCGTACACTTGCATTAAGCGGCGGGAAAGCCCGCAGGGTGCAACACATGAGATGACCACCGAGAAAACCCAGCATATCATCCGGCTGTTTATCGATGCGGCAGTATGCACGCAGAAGTCCGGCTGCGACAGCGTGGAGCTGCACGGCGCTCACGGCTACCTGATCTCGCAATTCCTGAGCCCGTATAAAAACAAGAGAACCGACCAGTACGGCGGCTCCTTTGCGGCGCGTTTCCGGTTTTTGAAGGAGATCGTGCTAGGCACACAGGAGGCCTACGGCAAGGATTTTCCGGTCAGCGTGCGATTGACGATGGACGAGCTTGTCATCGGCGGGATACCTGCCAATTTATATGCCATTTTCTGTGACACGAGATGTGCCATAGGTGATTGACAAATCTGCAACGAACGGTTATATTGGAGCCATATTCCAAATTAGACGAAACGGAGTTGGGAAGATGTACTACCATAGGCATATTGAGCCGGTTGTAGAGCGGATTGCAAAGCGTAAACCGGTACTCGTCTTGACCGGGGCGCGACAGGTGGGAAAATCCACTATGCTCAAAGAGGTCTATCGGGATATAAACTATGTCACCTTAAACCGGCCGCTTGTGCGCGAGAGTGCGAAAGAGAATCCGTCTCTGTTTTTTGAGACATATAAGCCACCCGTAGTTGTAGATGAAATACAAAAGGCAGCTGAGCTCTTTGATTATATCAAAGATATTGTGGATGAAGATAAAACGAAAGGCCAGTTTTATCTAACCGGCTCACAGAGCCTGAAGCTGATGAAAAATGTCAGCGACAGCTTAGCCGGGCGTGCGGGGATCATCAAGCTGCTGGGCCTATCTATGCGGGAGCTGGCGCAGATTGGGTATCGAGAACCCTTTTTACCCACCAGAGGCCATATGGATGAGATGGCGGGGGCAGGGGCTGAATTTGATTACACAAGGATCGTGTCCTGCATACACAAGGGTTTTTTCCCGGAGCTGCACGAAACGGAGAGTGACCTGCACGACTGGGCGGATTATTATAGCTCCTATTTTCAGACCTATATTGAGAAGGACATAAAAGATGTGCTCAATATCCAGGATGAATCGGCGTTTATCAAATTTGTGAAAGCCACCGCTTCCCTTACAGGTGAAATGCTCAATCTCAGTACGATAGCCGAAATATGCGGCAAGGATGTAAAGACCGTACGGGCTTGGCTGTCTGTGCTTGAATCTAGCGGGCTCATTTTTCTGCTGGAGCCTTACTATAACAACTTCAATAAGCGGCTGGTCAAGACACCAAAGCTCTATTTTCTCGACACGGGGTTGGCTTGCTGGCTGTTGGGGTGGAATACGCCGGAGCAGTTGACAAACGGAGCCATGTGGGGACATATTTTTGAGAGCTTTGTGTTTGCCGAAATCCTCAAGAGCTACTATAACGACGGCATTGTAAAGCCGCCGCTCTACTACTATCGCGATAAGGATAAAAACGAGATCGATCTGCTGATCGAAAGCGGGGATACGTTGCATCCGATAGAGATAAAAACCACCAGCGACCCGACAAAATCCATGGTGAGCGCCTTTCGTTGTTTGGGCGGCGTTCCTAGCAAAAAGGCTGGAGCCGGCGCGGTGGTATGCATGGCGAAGGAATACCTGCCGTTGAGCGATTCTGTATGGATTTGCCCGGTGAGTATGATTTGAAAAGTAAAGTTCTCGCTTCTCTGTATTTATATGTCTCCCAGAATCGGCAAAGCACCGTGGCAGCATTCTACCACGATGCTTTTCTGTCATGTGACTTTGCCAGCATTCGCTTTATCGCTTGATGTACATGCCGTTTCGTTGTGATAGCCGCACCGTCATGGGGGTGACGTTCATGAGTAAGGCAAATGCCCGCTCGTTCATATTGAAACGTGCCCTGAGGGCGGTGACCGCTGCAGGAATACAGTTATACGTTCCAGAAAGTGCAACACGAGCATACTTTTTGGAACGCATAATCATTAAAAGCTAAGGCCTTGCTTGTGAGCCATTAGGGCCTGGACGTTCAATTCGGAAATGGGAATGGAGGTCATTCCCCGACCCCTTTTGCTAATAACTCTGCTAATACGATTTGGTTTGCATCGTGATATTCTAGGAAAAAACAGGAAACCACAGGAAACACGGTTTGTTCAAAAAGTCAGGAATTTAGGGCTGTTTTTGCACTGTATGACACGGTGATGCAGGGCGGGATATTGGGCTTTCTTCTCCAGCTTCACATTGCTTTGATAGAAAGAGGCCTCCATATCAACCGACAGCTTCTTTCTATCTTC
>JAJDHH010000010.1 GCA_030266105.1 Eubacteriales bacterium OttesenSCG-928-K08 | reverse complement strand
CCGACATATTCATTTATCGCAAAAGCACTTTAATGGGCTTTATCGGAATAATCGATGGCGGATATATTGCGGGATTGTTTGTAGATGAGAAATTCCAGTCGCAAGGCATAGGCAAAAAATTGCTCGAACATTGCAAACAGATATACCCCTGTTTATCTCTGGATGTGTTTGTCAAAAACACTGGCGCTGTTCGTTTCTATCAAAACAACGGGTTTGAAATTGTCGATACAAAAACAAACCCGGAGTTTAAACATACGGAGCATCATATGGTTTGGAATGCTCCTGCCAGTGATTTGACTAAGAGATGAGTTTCCTAATCGCAAATGCAAACTAGGCATTATACGGCAGCAAAGCCACAAGCTTAGAGTTTGGATTCTTGCCGATGAAACGCTTTAACGAGTGCGACAGCAACATCATTGACATTGGTCCCTGTTGGGCCCGTCATAATCAGGCCGCCACAAGCTGCCAACGCATGATAGGCATCATTGTTTTGTAATGCTTCAAAGGTGGATATGCCTTTTTCCATCAGTTTAGCGACTGTTTTTCCATCCGCATAGCCGCCTGCAGCGTCAGTCGGGCCGTCCGTTCCATCGGAGCCCACCGAAAAAACCGCCACATTCGAAAGGCCTTCGATCCCCAATGCTGCACAGAGTGCAAGCTCTTGGTTTCGCCCGCCTTTTCCGGTGCCAATTAGTCGCACAACCGTTTCTCCACCAGCAATAAAGGCTAGGGAGCGCCCGGATGAAGCCGCATATCTGCTGATGGCTGCAAGAAAGCCCCCCGCCTCACGTGCCTGTATATCCAAAGAATCCGTCAGCACTACGGGCTCGTAGCCCAACGCAGCTGCCGCTTTGGCCGCACAAGCACATAATTCCTTTACGCTTCCGGTAACGACCGTTTCTACATTGTTCAAATGCTTCGGCGTTTCATTATGCTTCAAACAGTACATGGCCTGCGCAGGAATTTTTAAACTGTACTTTTCGATGATCGCACAGGCATCCTTGCAGGATGACGAATCAGGATACGCCGGGCCTGACGCGATCATATCCAGCGGATCACCCAAAACATCCGACAATACAATGGAATATATCTTAGCAGGCGCACAATGCAGCGCAAATCTTCCACCCTTTACTTTAGACAGTCGCTTGCGAATCATATTTATTTCCGTAATATTCGCGCCACAAGCGAGCAACTGCTTCGTGACATCCTGCAGGATTTCCAGCTCAATAAAAGGCGACTCAAACAATGCGGATCCGCCGCCGGATACAAGAAACAAAACTGTATCCTCCGGCTGCAGGTTTTCTGTCATTTTGAGCGCTACCTCAGTAGCCAAGATGCTTGCCTCATCTGGTATAGGATGCCCTGCTTCAAACACAGACAGTCCTTCAATCGCCCCATTTGCGTGGCCATATTTTGATATGACTATGCCGCCATCCATCCGTTCCCCAAGCATATCCTTCGCAGCGGATGCCATCGAAAACGCGGCTTTCCCGATTGCAACAGTGATTATGCGCCCTGCTGAAAATGTCTTCTCTTGCAGTGCTTTTTTAACGGCGGCATCAGGCAGCACGCCTTGATTGCCTCGCTGACAATATAATCGCAATCTTTACGCAAGTGCATGCTTTTCTCCTTCCGATTACGAATAAGCAAGCCTGGGAGCAGGCGGATTTGTGCTTGTCTGCTCAATCATTTCTGCATGATATGAATGGCAAAGCCGCCAAATTCTCCTTCTAGATAGCCATTTTTCATTTGCCCATTCTCATCATACTTTACAGTTTCTTCAAGAAACGTATAACCCAGAGCTTTTAGATGCTCTCTTGCATCTTGAAGTCGATCTGTATATAGCGCTATGTGGCCGTGTTTTCCCAAATGCGGCGTATTCATACATTCAAATATCTCGCCGCAAAAAGGCCCTTTGTTGCCTTGCCGTATGGGCAGTGAAAACATTGCGGCCAACGCGTTGGCAAGCTGCGCTGCCTCCTCACCGCTTTGGAGATTGATTCCAATATGCGCCAGTTCGAATGTTGGATTCATCTCATGCTCCTATCCGTTTACAATATTGACCGGTGTGCCGTTTTGAAATTGACGCAGGTTTTCCACTGCAATTTCCATCAGCCGCTGGCGGCTTTCCTTTGGCGCCCAGCTTATGTGCGGCGTAATAAAGCAATTTTGGGCCTTCAGGAGCGGATTATCCGGCTGGATCGGTTCGGAGGATACCACATCCAAACCGGCAGCATATACCTTCCCGCTGTTGAGCGCATCGGCTAAATCCTGTTCTACCACCAGCTGGCCGCGGCTGTTGTTGAGTATAATTACGCCATTCTTCATCTTTGCGATGCTTTCTTTGTTTATCATACCTTGCGTATCGGGAAAGAGCGGGCAATGCAGAGCGATCACATCCGATTCTCGATAAATTGTTTCAATATCCGTATATTGTGCGATGGCCTTTCCGCTTTCATTGGGATACGCATCATACGCCAGCAGATTCATTCCCATTGCTTTTGCGATTGCACCGGTCGTCTGCCCAATGCGGCCAAAGCCGATTATGCCCATGGTCTTCCCTGCCAGCTCAATAAGTGGATAATCCCAAAAGCACCAGTCAGGGCTGCTTTGCCATCGCCCTTGCGCAACAGCTTTGCTATGGTGCCCCACATTATGGCAAATTTCCAGCAACAAGGCAATGGCAAATTGCCCTACTGCTGCAGTGCCATATGTCGGAATATTGGATACAGGAATGCCGCGCTCCTTTGCGGCCTGCACATCCACAATATTATAACCGGTGGCAAGCACGCCGATGAATTGAATATTAGGGCATGCAGCGATTGTTTCGCGGAAAACCGGTGTTTTGTTAGTGAACACAACTTCCGCATCCGCAATGCGCGCCGCAACCTGATCCTCAGGCGTGCGATCATAAACCGTGAGTGTGCCAAGCGCTTCCAATCCGCTCCAGGAAAGGTCGCCCGGGTTTTCTGTATATCCATCCAATACGACGATTTTCATAATTAACGGGTCATCTCCTCATCTGCGATATTATTATTTAAAAATCTGCTCAACCTGAGAGCTATCTGTGTTTTGCCATTTCTCCACGCCATTCCCGCAATTGCGCAACGGTTGGCTTTATGCCGGTTTTGAGTGCCTCACGGCATGGATCAAGCACAAACAATTCGGCATTTGCGACACGGCGGCATGCTTCTGCAAGCGCCGGGGCCGCCTCTTTTGGTATGGTCACCGCTCCATGGCAATCCGCATGAATCAAATCCCCGGGATTAACAGGCATACCGCATATTTGCACCGGGCAGTTCTGCTCAATAATATGAGATTCCGCGCGTGCCACCATAATCTCAGTGGAGAAAAAGTAGAAACCCAGTGGCCCAACCTCGTTTAAATCCCGCACGCCGCCTTGCGTAAGCGTGCCTACAGCGCCCAGCGCTTTGCAGGTAGTGGCCTGCACCTCACCCCAGAAGGAGCCGATGGGCCGTTCATCAACATCTTCCATCACCGCAATGGTTGGAAAATCTGCGTTATATATGTTTTCGAAAAAATCAAAAAGCATATTCTTCTGCTCTGCATTAGGCGCTTCCATGCCGGAAATTCTTGCTGTTACAGCATATCCAATCATCGGCTTAGCATTTGGCGTTTGCAAACGTAAGCCGGGGTATGTAAACCCAACTGTGTTGGAACGCAGCTTAAAGCCCTCCAGTGCATTCCACACTGTGGGCGTATCAAATTCGCGAAGTTCTTCCAATTGTTCTTTGGTTAAAAACATACTATCTTCTGCCCTTCTTAAAATACTGTTATGCTTTATATTTTATTCAAAGTGATCATACCATAAACTTGCTTATAGTGGGCGTAGTTTAGAGAAGGTTTCAAAAATCATTGCTTCTGTTTCGGCAGATTGCAAGCTTCTTCGCATGATAGAGTAATGCGTCTGCCCATTTCTTTTTTGAACCATCCCTCTTGCGGCTTGTGCACGGGAAACATGCGCAACATTCTCTCGCTTACGCTGTTTCCCGTGCCGGTTCGTCATTTGGAGCAATTGCACTTGCTCCTTGAAATTCCCCTTATCGTACCAGGAGTGCGCTAAGCAGTACCAATATGCTCCCTAGCAGAAGCGCCCATTTGAACACAAGCTTAAACCCATCCTTGTAGTCGATTTGCATGAGGCCCAGGCCAAGATACACCGAGGGAGTGGTTATACACAACCCCGCGCCAATTACACGGCCCGAAATTATCATTGCCGCGATGGTCACGGCGCTTACCCCGTATTGCGCACCGATGTTGACAGCAACGGGCAAAATGCCGTAGATCATAGCATCGGTATTGAGCAGGAAGCTAAGCGGGGTAGAAAGCAATCCAAGGATAATGTGTACGTAGTTGGACAGTGCCGGAGGGATGATCGAAACGATCGCGGTTGCAAGCGCCTCAAACATACCCGTACCTTCCATTATTCCAAGCAGCACGCCTGCACCGACAATTGTATATACTGCAATAAGCAGGTTGCCTGCGTGCGCTTTTATGCGTGCATTTTGTTCTTTAATGGAGCGGTAGTTGACCGGGAGAGCAACCGCACAGCCAAATATAAAGCCTATATGCGCAGGAACGCCTGCAAACAACAGCACCAACAACACAACCGTGAGCGCCAAGTTAAACCAGAAAAGCTTAGGACGGCGCAGTGCTTGAACTTGTTCGCTTGCTTCACTCACTTCGACCTGCCCAAAGGAAACTTCGCTGGAAGGGGTAAATTCGCCGCGCTTTTGCTCTTGCCGCGAAGCGAGAAACAGTACGCCAAAGCTCAGCACAAGGCCAATGAGCTGCACAGGCACCATTTGCTTATAAAGCTCCATAACATCCATGTTGATTACAGTCGCGGCACGCGCGACAGGCCCACCCCATGGCAGCATGTTCATGCAACCAACTACAGTGGAAAAGATTAGCGCCATAAGCGGACGGCGAATTTTCAGCTTGTCGAACACAATGAGCATAGGCGGTACGGTTACAACCAGCGTTGTAACACCCTGGCCATCCAGATGGGCAAGCATCGCTATCAAAGCAGCCACAGCAACCACGCTAAAAATGCTTTTGCCAACCCCTTTAATGCGCATCAACCTGCCGATAATCGGCTCGAACAATCCAACATCCGACATTACGCCAAAGTAGACTGTCGCAAAGATAAACATGACAACAACGGCCGCCACATCCACAATACCCTCGTGCGCCATCGTCAGCGTCTCAGTAAAACCTGTGCCGATAATCAGCGCAATCGCCAAGGGAAGCATTGCCATGATGTTGCCGGGAAGGAACTTGCTTTTTAATATCAGGATCAAAAGAGCGGCGAGTAAAACGACACTTGCTGCGACTAGCATAGATGAACCCCCTTATATGTTGTGTAATAGTTTGGTGCAGCCTCCATCTTTTTTTGAACAGCTGTGTTATACCTCGGCTTCTGCCAGGCGAATATATTGCTGCCCGGAATGCATGTCATTTTCATATTCCCAACCTGCCGGATGCCGCCGCGGAAATGAAAATTTCCCCACACGTATGTTGTCGATATAGAATTCTTTTACCAGCGCTTCTTCCACACCATACAGTTTCGCGATTGTGCCCTTTGTGACCTTCTGCGAATTTTTAAATGTCTCGTATGCTTCATCATTGTCAAAAAAGACTTCTATTGTCACCCAGAAGGGGCCTGCACCTTTAGAGCGTACATACAACGCAATATCCTGTACCTTTGCCATTTTTATTTTTCCTCCCTTCCATCAATGTCCACATATGCAATACGCACAAGCTCCAACGGATCCTCTACATCCACCACATGGAAAAGCTTAAAGGCATAGGTCGCTCCGCGCGGGCAATCTACCGGCGAGAATGGAAATGCAAAGCTTGGCAGTTGCTCATTAAAGTCTGCCGGGAAATGCAATAGATAAGGATTAAAAATCTTTGCGACCTGTGTTGCAAGCTCCTGCGTTTTTGCGGTGACGGTGAGCAGCATCCCAATTTCACGCGGCGGCGGCGTGCCTTCCGGCACCGGCCCTTCAACCACAGCATTATAGCCGTATGCTTTGAAATTGAAGCTATAATCCTCTTTATTTATGCCTGCTCTTTTAATATAGCGATCTACATGGGCGCTGATGTTTGCGATCCATTTTTCCGGATCCGCCAGAACTTTTCGGTTGGCGATGCCAACCAGACTAATATTCTGATAGCCCATAATTGCAGCGCCTTCCAGCTTCATGGTATATTGTGTGGCATGCTCAAATTTGGATCCGGTCACATAGGTGGTCTGCTCGTCAAATTGTGTATATACGGCATCCCTGGCAATCAATGTTCCGGAGGGTTCGCGCAGCCGGTGCGGATCGGAATTTTCATAAAGCATATGCGCAGAAACGGTATAGGGCGTGCAGTGCGCATCGGGCATTAACGGTTTTACATAGAAACCTGTCTCATCAACGGTTAAGAATACGCCCAATCCATCGGATTTGTCCGCACACTGCGCACCACACTCAACCGTTTTTGCGCCATGCCAGGCAGCGGCTACGTCACAACCCTTGTGCAACGGCAACGCCGCCATAATTGCGGTATCCGTAGCTCGCCCTGCAAGCACAATGTTTGCGCCCTGGTTGTAGGCTTCGATGAAGGGCTCTGCACCAAGCACAGCAACAATGTTGCTGCATTCATCAAATGTTTCGCGCGTAATATCGGGCGCGCCATCCAGCGCATGAATTTTGCCCTCGTCCCACTTTTGCTTCAAAACGTCCGGACTTTGCTGGCAGTATATCTTTGCAATTTTTCCCTGAAAGCCTTCTTCGCGAAATATTTCTTCAACAATTTCAGCATAATAATCGACCATGTTATCGGTGCCGCAAGTTCCGCAGCTCCCTATAAACAGTGGTATTCCAGCCGTCATAGCGCCTATGGTAGTGATTCTCAGGTCATGTTTGGATGCCTGGCGCGCGTATTTGCTCATCCCGTTAGCAAGGTAGGCGGGGCCGGAATCTGTCGAGCCTGCATCCACCGCGATTACGTCCGGCTTGAGCGCCATACCTCTGTCGAACGCCTCTTGCAGGATTCCTGCACCCAGGCCACCAGTCGGCATAAGAATTTTGCATGAATTCATGATGTTTCCTCCAGAAATTTCGTTAGTTTTGTTGGAATGGCGAAAATCAGTTGCACAATAATTAGATCTTTAGATTTGGATTTGAGGCTTTACTTCTTTACGGTTTTAGTATATGCTGCACATGTGAGTTTTGTAAAATACTATTGATTCTATTTTAACAATAGGTTAAAACCTATGACCCGCTTAAGAAAGAAGCTGATAGAATGAATGACCGGCAGCTACGCTATATTCTAGAAATCGCAAAAACCGGCAGCATGACTGCCGCAGCCAAAAACCTGTATATTAGCCAGCCATCATTGAGCAATTTATTGGCCAGTGTAGAAAGCGATTTGGATGCAAAACTTTTCAACCGGAATACATCTATAATGACTCTTACCTATGCCGGAGAGAAATATATCGAAGCCGCCGAAAAAATTTTAGGCGCAATGAATGAATTGCAACACCAGCTTGATGATATCAAAGAATCCAACTCGGGGCGCATCCATATTGGCTGCGGGCCGCAGCAATCCCCATTGATCATTCCGTGCATTCTTCCTGAACTGATGGCGCGCTTTCCTAATGTACAATTTACGCTTTCTGAAGAGTGTGTCGAACAGCTTGAAACATTGCTGCTGACCGGCATATTGGATGTCGTATTGATTGGCCGCGATTTTAAAAAGCCGAATGTGACCTGCATCCCTATTACGACGGAGGAAATGGTGATTCTTGGGCCACGCACACAGCCTATACCAACGAATGCAAATTCTAAGGGCAAGAAATTCCCCTGCATCAATATGAGCGACTTGGAGGGTGTATCCTTTGTGTTGATGAAAAGCGGCCACCAGCTTCGGCTGATGCAGAACCGAATTTTAGATGACTGCAAGTTTACACCAAACGTCATATTGGAAACCGACAACTGGCAAACATGCCTGCGCATGGTAGAAAGCGGAATGGCCTTCTCGCTGCTGCCCAACGCAAAGGCTGAGATAAATACGCAACGCATTGTCCGCTATAGTCTTCCTAAAGATTACTATCGGTATACTTACATCTGCTATAGAAATAATGCCTATCGACCTAAAATTTTTGATGAGCTCATCCGTATTGCAACAAAAGCATTGGATGATTTGGAAACATAATTAGGACTGAAATATCGCAAAGGAGCAAGTATGCAATATCGTTGTTCTGCCTGCAGGCAAAGCGCCTCGGTCACAGATACAAGGCCGCATTGCCCTTGTGGCGGCCTTTGGGACTTGGAATATTCGCCTCCGGCGTTTCACGAAAGCCTGATACAAAAGAATATATGGGGTTTGTTGCGTTATGCGCGCTTTCTTCCCGTTTTGGAGCAACATTTACAGCAAGTAACGCTTGGTGAAGGCATGACGCCCATTCTCCAGCTTGATGATGATGTGTTGCTGAAAATGGATTATTTTATGCCCACACTATCCTACAAGGATAGAGGGGCAGCAGTGCTGATCGCGCACGCCAAATCCATCAGCATAAGCTCTGTTGTGCAGGATAGCAGCGGCAATGCAGGAAACAGCATTGCCGCCTATTGCGCTCGGGCAAACATTCAATGTGAAATCTTTGTGCCGGATGGCGTTTCTCCCGCGAAGGCTAATATGATTGAAAGCCATGGTGCTACTCTACGGATCGTATCGGGCAGCCGGGAGGATTGTGCTCAAGCCTGCCGCCAAGCGGCGCGGCAGCAGGGAAAGTTTTATGCAAGCCACGTATACAATCCTTTCTTTTACGAGGGAACTAAGACCTATATTTATGAAGTATTTGAACAACTTGGGTATATGCCACAAACAATTTTTGTGCCGGTTGGCAATGGAACTTTGTTCCTGGGGATTGTGAAGGGCCTGGAAGAATTGATCGCCGGAGGAAACATCAATGCCATGCCCCACATCGTTGCCATACAAAGCGAGCATTGCGCCCCATTGCAGGCGGCATTTTTAGCAGGCGACAGTGAGCCACAGCGCGTCCACACGCGTGCGACGCTTGCAGAGGGAATTGCGATCAGCGCGCCTTTGCGCGGCAAAAAAATACTTGAAAAGGCATATCAATACGGCATGGAATTCATCCTTGCGCCTGAAGATCGGATTATCCCCGCGCGTGGGCTTCTGGCACAAAAAGGAATATACTGCGAGCATACCAGCGCAGCAATTTATGCCGCATACTTGGCGTATCGAGAAAAACATGGGCATACTGGAGCTTGCCTGCTCCCGATCACGGGCGCGGGGCTCAAATCCGATCATTGATTGCCGCGAAGTACAATCATCATAAAACATTTCGATAGAACCTCAAAAGGAGAACACATGACCGATAAGCACACCGCCATGACAACCCAACCTGTGTCGCAACTGATTTTTAAATTGGCCGGCCCTTCAATCATGATTATGCTGGTTTCGTCACTATACAACATGGCAGACACCTATTTTGTGAGTGAGCTTGGCACGAGCAGCACCGGCGCGATTGGCATTTCCTACTCTCTGATGGCCATTATCCAAGCAATTGGTTTCTTTTTTGGCCATGGCTCAGGGAATTATATGGCCCGCCAACTTGGCGCTCAAAAGGGCGAAGACGCAAACAGCATGGCCTCTTTAGGACTTGTATCCTCCATTTGCGTTGGCATCGTTATTGCTGTTTTGGGCAATATTTTCTTATCCCCACTGGCGCGCGCATTAGGCGCTACCGATACAATCCTGCCATATGCGAAAGATTATTTACGCTTTATTCTGATTGGTGCGCCCTGGATGGCAGGCGCGTTTACGCTCAACAACCAGCTTCGCTACCAGGGCAGCTCTTTTTATGGAATGATCGGAATTGTATCCGGTGCAGTATTAAATATAGCGCTGGATCCTCTCTTTATTTTTACGCTCAATATGGGCGTGCAGGGCGCTGCGCTGGCCACGGGCATTAGCCAGATGGTGAGCTTTATTTTGTTGTTTTTAGGGACACGCAAAGGCGGCAATGCGCATATTAGCCTTCGATCATGTAAGCCCAGCCTTTTTCTCTATAAGGAAATGCTGCGCGGGGGCCTTCCTTCCCTTTGCCGCCAAGGCCTTGCAAGCATAGCTGCCGTTGTGCTTAATCGATTGGCGGGCGCATACGGTGATGCGGCCATTGCCGCCATTGCAATCGTGCAGAAGGTTGTAATGCTGGCCGCGGCCGGGCTGCTGGGGTTTGGGCAAGGTTTCCAGCCAGTGTGCGGGTTCAATTATGGCGCGGGTTTATATCATAGGGTGAAGCAGGCGTTTTGGTTTTGCATCAAGTTTACGACCATCGCACTTTGTTTGATTGGTGCTGTCGGTTTTGCTACAGCACCAACAATTATGTCGCTGTTTCGGGTTGAGGATCCATCCGTGATGGATATCGGCATCCGTTATTTGCGGATTTCTTGCTGCACATTTCCTTTTCTGGGGTTTGTGATCATTAGTAATATGATGCTGCAAACCATCGGCATGTCCACCAAAGCAAGCATTTTAGCCATGGCAAGACAGGGTCTGTTCTTTTTACCGTTTGTGTATCTGTTATCTTATTTTTGGGGTCTTCAGGGACTATTGTTTAGCCAGCCTGCAGCCGACATCCTTTCGTTCATTCTCGCTTTTTACTGGGGCACGCAAACCATTCGAAAAATGGAGCACCCCCAAACAAACGCGACTCTCGCTGCTGAATGATTTTACGGTTTTAAGCTTGATATTTTTGACCCGGGCATTCTCCTGTGCGCATATATAAGCGATATGCAGCTATTCTTGGGGTGTATCGGCTGATTCGATCAGTGTAATTGCATATACCTTCATGACCTGTGCGGGATAACTTTCCGCAATCGTGCCGTCATAATATACTCGTACTTCATCGCCTACATCAAACTGCGTCATGCTATCCTTTATTTCTACGTTGAGAGATACCATAATCAAATCGCTGCTGTTACGCGCATCCTCACCTTCGTTGACTGCTACGAGAATAGAATTCTCATACACCTCTGTAACGATACCCCCGAAATTGGGTTCATTCAAGACGGTGTGCATCGTCAGTTTTTTTGTGCAGCCACATAAGGTCAACAGCAGTATCATTCCGAAACATAGTATGCACTTTTTTAACTCCACGTATAATGATGTCATCGCCATATTTGCACTCCGTTTTCTATAGTTTCCTCTTTACTCTTTACGCCACTAAGCCTATATACTACTTCACACAAAAAACCCTGCCCCACATGCGCTTACGACATAGCAAACGGAAAGCAGCTATTTGGCATCCCTAACATATCGCAGCACATCTTTCAATGACTGCATATTATCATACGTAGGCCAGTATTCCAGCCCAAAATAGCCAGTGTAGCCAGCCTCTTCCGCCGCCCGAATGATGTGCGTATAATTGATTTCGCCAAGATGTAATTCATGCCTGCCAGGTACACCTGCACTATGAAAATGGCCTATAAAACCTATGTTTGTCGTAATGCTGTTTGTCAGATTGCCCTCCATCAACTGCATATGATAGCAATCGTACAACAGCTTAATACTGGGACTGTTCACTGCCTTGCAAATTTCAAAGCCGATATAGGAGGAATCTAGATAGTAGCCTTTGTGGTCGTACAATGAGTTAAGCGCTTCTATTGAAAGCACAACCCCTTCTCTTTCGCACAGTTCTGCAATGCGCTTGAAGTTTTCAATCAGAATGCTTTTCTGTGTATCCGCCTTGCATTCCAGCTCGCCGGAAAGAGCAATGAAATTGTTGCAACCCATGTCTTTTCCAAAAGCAATTGTTTTCTCCACGTTCTTTTTGAATTCCGCATAAGGTGCATTAGACCGAATGCTCCATGCTTTATTCAAACAACATATTGCAATGGGCATATTTTCTTTTTCGAGTATTGCACCAATTTTTCTGGTATCATAATCAGCAGGATCCCAGAATTCGACAGCGTCGGCGCCACAGTCTTTGGCAAGCCTGATTCTATCGTAAAAATCCACATTTTCAAACATTGGTTCGATACATAGAGAATACTTCATAACAGCCTCCTGCTTTTTAATTAGAGTGTGTGTGAATTCTAATCTCTGCTACATGCCTGTAAGTCTATTTTACTCTAATATTGTGTTTCAAGCAAAAGCCTGCATGTTTGTCGCGGTTCGCACCCCGTAGCAATAAAATGCACTTGCGGACTATTCGCCTGTGCCTTTCTAATCTTAAATTCTTCTTTTTGAAATCAATTTTAAACTCTCACTCACGTATGCAAGAGAATATGTCCCACTTCTTCAGGGATGTATTTCTTTGTTGTCTTATGCTGGCATGTATGATAACCTAATTACAACATAGTTAAATAGGTTAAAGGATTGATGTGAATGAATGATCCCAAATCAATGTCGTTCGAACCCATTGTGACCAGACGTGCCTCTGAGGCAATCTACGAACAAATACGGGATAAAATTTTGTCGGGCGAAATCAAGCCCAGTGACAAGCTCCCCTCTGAGCGCAAGCTAATCGATATGTTTCAGCGGAGCAGGCCCACCATTCGAGAATCACTGCGGATGCTGGAAAACTCCGGCCTGATTAAAATCATACCCGGCAGTGGAGGGGCAATCGTAAGCGAAATCAGCACAGAATCTATCGAGCACCCTCTGGAAAACATGATTGCCATACAGCAGATTTCTTCCGAGGAGTTGTTTGAATTCCGTACCATGATTGAGGTCACCTACTGTGGCTGGGCAGCTCAGAGGCGCACAGAAGAAGACTTGGAGAGACTTAAAAATATCTTGGAACAGTCGTCAAACCTCACTGCAAACACCGATCATTTCCTGGCAATGGATCAAAAATTTCATAGCGTACTGGCCCAGGCCAGCAAAAACAAGCTTTCGGGAATTGTCGATAACGTGCTTTCAAAGATATTTCACGAAGCGCTGTATCAATCGATTACTTCAAAATCGCCCCAGGAACAGATCGCTGAGTGTCATAACATTCTTAACACCCATAGGGAGGTTTTAGAAGCGGTCGAATCAGGGGATGAAGAGGCCGCTCAAAGTTGCATCCTCAACCACTTGGAATGGTACGGTCAACTGATCAACCCGCAGCATTAATTAAAAGATTTAGAGGCTCAATAATTCTTTCTGCTCGCCCAGAAGATTTGTTGAGTCTTTAAAGCATTGCACTATATCCACAAATAGTCATGGGTTATAAATAGGCTGGCGAAGGGCTACGGGAAAATTTTCAGTTTGTGCTTATGCATTTTTATTCATTATACATTCATTACATCGCAAGCTTTTAATAAAAATAATATACTGGCTTTTTGGGGATTGACATAGGAACATTTATATAGTAATCTGGTATTACCAGTTTAAGCATATTTATTACAATACAACTAAACGCTTATCTTTGAAGAATACTAATAAAAAAATCAATCAGTTTTAGCGGAGGGGAAATTAATAAAATTCATTTAATATATGGAGAGGGGGATAGCGTTTGCCATGTTTGGCCTTACCAGTTAATTGAGTTGTAGTGATAAAATAAAATGAAAGTCATGCATTTTCGATTAAAATGTGGTTAGATGTAACTGTTAACCAGGTAAGGCTTCATTAATTCTCTAAGTATTTTAGGAGGAAATATGGAATGAAGGATACATCAAGTAACAACAAGGTAATCTCCGGGGCTGAAAAAGACCAACTTATGGATGCAAAGTTACGCGAAAACTTTACGAGCCCCGAAGGAAAGGCAAAGCGAAAGAAAGGCATACGCATGTTTTTTTGCATTATGCTATGTGCCACCCTACTTTGTTCTCTGATCAACTGGGGGATTATTACTGGCTGGGGCAACATAAAAGTTCAGAGGCTGACCCTGTCAGGACATAATGGAGATCAGATTAGTGGCTTGCTCTATATCCCCAAAAACGCAACCAACGATACACCGGCGCCGCTTCTGTTTAACTGCCACGGTAACGCGGGCAATGCCCGAAATCATGAATCGTGGGCAATGGAATTTTCGCGCCGTGGTTTTGTTGTAATTTCCATTGATCACTTGGGTGCTGGCAATTCGGAAAACCATGTCTATACAGGCAATACAAGCCTACCCAGTATGGTTTCTGTAGCCGAAGCCTTTTATCAGCATGCGCTGAGCTTGCCGTATGTCGATACGGATAATATCCTGACTGCGGGGCACTCCATGGGTGCAGGTACGGCATCCTCCATCGCTGTTAAGTATAATGCAAAAGGCTTTATGCTGGCTTCCGGCGATATTGGCAGCTTTGTTGCAAAGCCAATTGAGGGATTCATTGCCGAAGGTACCGACGAATATGTGGAAGGGCTGAAGAATTACTCAGGAAACGTCTTTTTAGTGTTTGGCGATGTGGAGCGACCTGAAGAAGTGCTGTGCGGGAATATTATGGAGTATCTCGATGGGCGCCCTGGCTATGAAGGAGTAGAGTACACGCAGATTGGCCAGATCCTCGGATCCTTTGAGCAAGGCAATGCTGTTTGTGTTCTATCAAGCTGTGTGATTCCCCACCTTAGGCGGGTGGGGAATCACCTCTAACCTACCGCGAATGTAACAATAGTGTGAGGAATACCTGCCGGCATTACAATAGCAGTTGCCTGGCACACAATTCTTTATGGCAAAGCAGGCTCCATTTGGCCGAGTATATTCTTAATTGAAATAATATGAGCGTTAATTTGTGTTTTATATTTACAGATTAGACGCGGTGCATAATCGAATAGTACCCTGTATGTAGAAAAGTCTAATAACCGTTTTATTTGCAGCATAAGGATAATAATTAGCAATTATGGTCTTACCAGTTATATAAGAAATCTTGATTTGGAAAGGATGGATATACCATGAACCCAGCGATTATGAGCGGAGATGAAGCCATTGCTCGCGGCGCATGGGAAGCCGGCTGCACTGTAGCAACCGCTTATCCCGGAACCCCCAGCACTGAAATCCTGGAAAACGTCGCCCAGTACAAAGAGGATATCTACTCCCAGTGGGCTTGTAACGAGAAGGTTGCGGCAGAAATCGCGGCAGGCGCTTCCATCGGTGGCGCAAGAGTCCTCTGCGCCATGAAGCACGTGGGGATGAACGTGGCAGCTGACCCTATCTTTACCATGGGGTATGCTGGGGTCAACGGCGGTATGGTTATTGTATCGGCAGATGATCCCGGCTGTCACTCTTCCCAAAACGAACAAGACAACCGACTTTACGCGCCCCATGCCAAGCTGGCCATGCTGGAACCTGCGGATTCTCAGGAGTGCAAGGACTACACCATCGCTGCCTTTGAGCTCAGCGAGAAATATGATGTGCCCGTCCTGCTTCGTGTGACCACCCGTGTCTGCCACTCCAAAAGCCTGGTGGAGCTTGAAAAACGAGATAGCGTAGCCGTCAAGCAATACGAGCGCAAACCGGAAAAGTATGCCATGCTCCCCGGCACCGCCCGCAGCCGTCATGTGATCCGTGAGCGCCTGCTGGAAGAGATGGAGGAGTACTCCAGCGCCTGCCCCTACAACTATGAGGAAATCAGCAATGGGGCTAAGATTGGCGTCATCACCTCCGGCATCTCCTACCAGCATAGCCGGGAGGTTTTTGGGGACAGCGCCAGCTATCTCAAGCTGGGTCTCACCTATCCCCTGCCACGGAAGCTGATCAAGAATTTCGCTGAAAAATTCGACACCCTCTACGTCATCGAGGAGAACGAACCTTATCTGGAAAACGCAGTCCGGCAGTTAGGCATCTCCTGTGTGGGTAAGCAGAAGCTTCCCATCTGCGGGGAACTCAACGCCCAGATTGTTCGAGGAGCTCTCACCGAAGCCTCCATCCCCGAAACCTACAAGACCGATCTGGCGGCGCCTGTTCGCCCGCCGGTGCTCTGCGCCGGATGCCCTCACCGGGGTTTCTTCTACACCATCAGCAAGAACAGTAAGAAGATCGTGCCGGTGGGCGACATCGGTTGCTATGCTCTGGGAGTTGCCGCCCCGCTCAATGGCTTCGATTTTTCTATTTGCATGGGCGCAGGTCTTTCCTCCATCATCGGCCTTAGTAAGGCTTTAGAGCAGCAGGGGGATTCACGCAAGGCGCTTGGCATGGTAGGAGATTCCACCTTTTTTCACTCAGGAATCAATTCCCTCATCGATGTGGTGGCCAGCGAAGCCAACGTCATCGCCTGCATACTGGATAACTCCATCACTGCCATGACAGGGCATCAGGAAAACCCCGGCACCGCCCACAACCTAATGGGATTACCCTCTCCTCAGGTGAATCTGGTGGCCATGGTCAAATCCCTAGGCCTTGGGGAAGATCGCATCCGAGTAGTAGATCCACTGGATTTGGATGCCATGCAAAAGGCAATGGATGATGGGATTGCCACAGAAGGGCCCTTTGTCATCATCACCAAGCGGCCTTGCATCCTCATCAAGGAGGTGGCCCGCCAAAACAGCGGGAAGCACTGCAAAATCGACCCGGAAAAGTGCAAGAGCTGCAAAATGTGCATGAAGATCACCTGCCCCTCACTTGCCTTTGTGGGTGGCAAGGCCACCGTGGCCGACCCAGCTAACTGCACCGCCTGCGGGTTGTGCATGCAGATGTGTAAATTCGGAGCAATCGAGAAAGTGGGGGTATAATCCAATGACAACAAGTATCCTATTGGTTGGCGTGGGAGGACAGGGCACCATCCTGATCTCCAAAATTCTCACTGCGGGATTGGTTAAGCTAGGCTTTGATGTGAAGATGAGCGAAATTCACGGCATGAGTCAGCGTGGCGGCAGCGTCACAACCCAAATCAAATACAGCGACAAGGTCTATGCTCCCAACATTGGCGAAGGGGAGGCAGATGTTATCATCGCCTTTGAAAAAGCCGAATCCCTGCGGGCATTACCCTTCCTGAAAAAAGGCGGCACCATGATTTTGGATGAGCGGGAAATTTACCCTATGCCGGTGCTTACCGGCGTGGCGGAGTACCCTCACAACGCCATTGATGCTCTCAAGGCCGCTTGCCCAAACATTACCGTTATCAAGGCAGCCCAAACCGCTGAGGAGCTGGGAAATATCCGGGCTCAGAACATTGTTTTACTGGGAGCCCTCACCAAGGTGTTGGGACTGGACGGTGTGGATTGGAAAGAGCTGGTGGCCGAGTACGTTCCACCCAAGGCTAAGGAGCTAAACCTCAAGGCCTACGATGCCGGCCAGGCACTACAAGCGCAAAAAACAAACGCATAACAATCAACATCGTGGGCGGAGGGTAAAAAACTGCCCTCCGCCCGCATTTCGATCAGCTTGACACACACCTGGAGATGGTGCTGGTCGCCATAGCCATGGTGGGAAAGGATCCATTATAGGGTTCATATTCAAGTGCCATAAGGATCAAGTTGTGAATTTTTTGCTTGATAAAGCATACAGAACAGGAGGAGCACCATGTTCAAAGTAGTGAGCAGTGTGATAAAGCAACGCTTTGAAAAGTTTAATATTCACTTTCCCCAGGAGTGGGCAGTTACTTACATAAAATCCCCCTACAGCGATGATGATTTGATCGCCGCCTGTAAGAATGCAGATTTTCTCTTTCTCAACTCCACCCATCCAGCTTCAGCACAAGTGATAGAAGCCTGCCCCAACCTAAAGATGATCCACGTGGAGGGCGTAGGCTACGACAAGGTGGATGTGGAGGCGGCAAAAGCGCTGGGCATTCCCGTCTGCAATAACAGGGCGGTCAACAATGGCGCCGTGGCTGAGCATACCATCGGCTTGATGTTGGCGGGGCTACGGCGAACCGCCGTCTGCGATACCCAAGTGAAAACCGAAGGGTTCGGCGCTTGCCAGCAGAAATTCATGGCGGCAGGCCAGCATGAGCTGGCAGACCTCCATGTGGGTCTGGTTGGCATCGGTGCCATCGGCAAGGAGGTCGCCATTCGGCTGAAGGCTTGGGGCTGCAAGATCAGCTACTACGACGCATTCCGCCCGACACCTGAGGTGGAGGAGGCACTGGATGTAAGCTACCTGGAATTAGATGACCTGATCCGGGAATGTGATATCGTCAGCATCCATGTACCGGTACTGTCATCCACATTTCACATGTTCTCCACTCCCCAGTTTGACGCTATGAAGGAGTCCGCCTTGCTCATCAACACGGCTCGAGGGGAGATCATCGACCAAATGGCATTGGCCGACGCATTGGAAAAGGGGAAAATCTATGGCGCGGCACTGGATACGCTTTATCCCGAACCGGCCCCGGCTTACCACCCACTCCTTAACCTGAGCCCGGAAGCCAGCAGCAGGCTCACCATCACCCCACATGTAGGCGGCACAACAGATGAAGCCTTCATCCGTATGCTGAAAAACTCCATCAAAAACATGCTGCGGGTCGCCAATGGGGAGCAGCCGTAAATGTGGTGTACTAAAATATGTTGAAAACAATTGAATATTGCCGCGCGAAAAAGCGCCGTAATCCCAATAGGATCGCGGCGCTTTAAGCTGTACTGTGTTTTGTATTGTCTCTTTAGATAAGGGGCGTGACATATGGTACTTTGAGCATCTTTGCAACCAGCTTCATTTTCCCTTGCGGCGTAGCGGAGAATACATTCCGGTAGGTTCGTATCTTTTTCGTTATATGATACCTATGGTGGCGAAAATTCCGGAATCTCGCGCCCTAAAACCGCGAAACGCCCGGAAACACTGGGCGAATCGATCAGATATCTTTTTGGTAAAGATATTTATGTAATGTTTGTACAAAAAAAAATTGCGGATTTGCCTAGGGTATATGGCTGCCCCTTAATAATACTGCCACCAGTATTCTTTTGTTCCAATAGGATTGCGTACACGTTCGACATCGATAAGCAGCTCACCCAACGTATCTCGGATATTGTATATCAGCCTTCACCTTACAATATCAACAATGCGTGCTTCTGCTCAAATTAAAATCTGAGAATAACATCAAGTTTACCATCCGCATATTCTGCAGATATAGTGCCGCCCATCTGCTCGGTGAGCAGCTTCGCGATGGATAGGCCCAGCCCGGTTGAACCGCTGCCGGTTTCCAGCGTAAAGAAACGGTCGAACAGTTTTCCCACAGTGACGGGCGTCAAATCCTTCGCGCTGTTGGAAAAGACCATTTCGCCATTCTCCCGTAAAACAATATGTAAGTCGCCATCGCTATATTTGACGGCGTTGCTTATGATATTTGAGAATATGCGGGATAGCGCCATTTTATCCAGCCGCCGTAGGATCGTCTGTATCGGCAAGTCGATTTTCGGTGTGATGCCGCGCTCAAGGAGCGCGGCATAGTGTATAGCTATGCTCTGCTCCAAAGCGCTGCCAAGGGCGGTATCCTCATAAGCGGAAGTCTGCGGGAAGGAGGTAACGATCGAGTAGTCAAACAACTCTTCCGTCAGCTGCTTTAGCGCCTCTGCGCGGTTTTCAATCATGCCGATATAGCGGACTGCATCCTCTGATTTTTCTTCATGTTTTAGCAAATCCAGGTAACCGCAGATGGCAGTCAGAGGCGTTCTAAGGTCGTGGGAGATATTTGTGACCGCATCCCGAAGCTCCAGGTTGCCCTGGGCAAAGCGGTGACGCTCCTGCCGTAGAAGCCGCAGTTGCGCGTTGATTTCAGCTGCAAGGCGGCGCATGTGCCTATCGCTGCTGGAAATTGTGATGAGGGTGTTGGTGTCATGCTCCAGCTTGTCGCGAAAACCGATTGCGATCTCATCCGCAGATCTTAGCAGCAGCGCGATTTTCGCGAGCAGCACAATAACGGCAATTGCAAATGCGGTGCATAGCAGATAAAGCCACAGCATGGCAGCGCCCCCTTTATCTTAAATCTTTTCTCTTAAAAAAGAATACGCCCAACCATGTGCTGAGGAAAAGTATCGCCAGTGAATACAGCGGCATTTGCCACAGGTGCTCTGCGCTCATCCTAGAATATTGTAATGCCTGGCCCGTAGGCAGAATGTCATACGCATATTCATAAACAGCACGTTTTGCGCCTGTCAGATAAGCTGGGTTTGGAATAAGTTCATCCGGTGGATGGACTGTGCCATTCTCCGTGAAAACCACATTCGAGTAAAATTCGGGTTCCTGAAGCCTGCTATCGATCGATATAGCAAGGAGTAATAACCCAACCATGCATAGAATGCTGACAATGGCGATTATTGCCTTGTTGGAAATCAGCATGCAGATCACCGTCAATATGGCACAAACTGCACAAACCAGCACCACACTACCCAAAAGCATGATAAAAAAGTGTGGCAGTGGGGTAGTCAGGCCACCCAGCAGTGGGATTCCCACAGCGCAAACGCCCAGCAAAAAGGCAAGGCACATCAACAATGTTGCAGTGATGCTTATAATAAGCGAGGATAGATAGATGACTGCCCTGCTGTGCCCAATCATCAGCTTGTTTCGCATGGTGCCGTCGCTGTATTCCGTGCCCAGAAACAGACTGCAAAACACGGCTGCAAGAACCGGAACTATAATCGTAAAACCTAAAACGAAGCCGTCAAGCTTAATTTCGAAACCGTATTTAAGGCATGAGTAATACTGATTTACTACCACAACCATCGCTATAACCAGCATGAAGACCATGCCAAGCCAGAATATTTTAGATAGACGCAGGCGCGAAAATCCAGCGGAAATCAATTTAGTCATTGCGGGCACCTCCCACCAAAGAGACAAAGTAGCTTTCCAGGCTCTCGTCGCGCTCACTTACGCAAAGTACCTCACAGCGCTCGCTCGAAAGCGCCGTTACCAGTGTCGTAATGTTGACCGCGCCAAACACATCCGCCTGGTTGTCGGGCAGAATAGCATACTGTAGAGCCATGCTATCAAGCGTGCGTGTGAGGGCTTTCACATCGGAAACCGTCAGGCGTGTGCATTTGCGGCAGGCGGCGTTTAGCTCCTCTTGGCTGATTTGCTTAACAAGCTGCCCACGGTCGATAAAGCCGTAGTGAGTGGCAAGCTTGGATAGTTCATCGAGCATATGGCTGGAAATGAGGACGGTAATTTGTCTCTCCCGGTTAAGCCTTAAAATAAGCTCTCGAATTTCAATTATGCCCTGCGGATCAAGGCCATTCACCGGCTCATCCAGCACCAGAAAATCCGGATCGCCAGCAAGTGCCACAGCGATGCCCAGCCGCTGACGCATGCCCAGAGAAAAGTTCTTTGCCTTCTTCTTGCCGGTATGCTCCAAATTCACCAACCGCAGCAGCTCCGGGATTCCCTCAAATGACGGCAGGCCGAGAATTTTATATTGCTGCCGCAAATTGTCCTGCGCCGTCATTTCGAGATAGATGGACGGCGTCTCCACAATAGCGCCCATGCGGCGGCGGGCCTCCATGATGTCGCTACCCAAGCTGCTTTTTCCATATAGCACATATTCGCCCGAGGTTGGCGTTTGTAGTCCGCAGATGAGCCGAATGAGCGTTGTTTTGCCTGCGCCGTTGCGGCCGATCATGCCGTATATTGCGCCCTTTGGCACTTGCATGCTAAGATTGCTGAGCGCCTTAATGCCCTTATAGCTTTTGCTCAGCGCATTTGTTTGTAAAACATATTCCATAGCGTTGCCTCCTTTGCTCGCTCTACTGTATCACGCAGTGGTAAAGAAGGCGGTTAAGAAAACAGTAAAGAATTAGGCAAGATTATTCGTGCATCTTGAATCCGATTCCCCAAACAGAATCGATGTACTCCACATCGCTGATTGCCCGCAGCTTCTTGCGCAGGTTGCCGATGTGCACCTTCAGGGAGCTTTCGGTGCAATCGAGGGTGTCTTCACTAATGAGTTCAAGCAGGCGTGATTTGGTCACTACCCGTGTGGGGTTTTGCATAAGCTGCTTGAGTATGGCGTGCTCCGTTTTGGTTAGATGAACGGGCTCGCCGTTTAGCGTGACAGAACGCGCATCGTTATCCAGCACCAAATCTCCAAAGAACAGCATGTGCGTATCAGACACAGTGTTTATTTGGGCTTTTGCCTTGCGCAGCTGCACGGTGATGCGGGCAAGCAGCTCGCGGGTGTCAAAAGGCTTAGTGATATAATCCGAGGCACCACCAATCAGCAGCTTGACCTTGTCGCCCATTTCCGCCTTGGCGCTGAGCACAATCACAGGGATATCCTGAATCTTGGGCAGAACCTCCTCTCCGGAAAGGCCGGGAAGCATTAAGTCCAGAAGAACAAGGTCGGGACGCTGGGTAGAAAGCAGTAGCAGCGCTTCGGTGCCCGAGTAAGCGCGTAGCACAATATAACCCTCGCGCGTGAGCAGCTCATCCAGCATATTTCCGACATAAACATCATCGTCGATGACCGCAATTTTTTGCATCGATTGGTTACCTCTTATAATCGGCAATTCCGTCCTCCGGCATCGCCTATGTGCAACTGAAAAAAACATCAGCCGGTGCATTGCACAAATATGCTAAGGCATATTGATTCAATTTTACCACAAAAGACAATGTAAGAGAAACTCACAGTAGCTTCATTAAAAGCGCTTGCTGCACTACATGTTTTATTGAACCTCGGCTGATAAGCATTGTTTTTCTTAATCATTATGAATCAACCGATGGCATTGAATTGCATGTCTGAAAACAGCTAAAAACAAACTGGCTTATTTTCTTTATTACATATGCAGTCGACAAATAACGCCAACTCAAACGATAAAAAAGCGAGCATGTACCATACCATACTATGATTTATCCGAGGCAGATTCCGGCGTAGTTATAATTAGGGGTGGAAACGCCTCATTTCTGAGTATTTCGCGTTTAATGCCACCATCATGATACATGTTGCTACGACAGCTTCATCACCTTGCCTGCAATATAGCGCATGGGGCGATACGAAAACCCTTCCATCTCCTTCACCATTTTCTTCAGTTCCGCACGTATGGGTATCTCCTGTGGGCAGTGCTTTTCGCACTTGCCGCACTGCGCACACAAAGATGCCTGATGGTTGTACGCCCGCTGGATGTAGTAGAACCTTGCCACCATGCTTCCCTCAATGCCCATTTTCCTGTCGTTATAGCAGGTGAAGCACATGGGGATGTCCACACCCTTGGGGCAGGGCATACAGTAGTTGCAGCCGGTACAGGGGATAGCGTCTTTACCTAAAATGGCTTTCCGCACCTGCTCGTAAAGCGTTAGTTCTTCACCGGTCAGGGCATTTGCCCGCGCGTTGGACGCGATGCGGATATTCTCCTGCACCATCTCCATGCTATGCGCTCGCAGGCGTACCGCTTAGCATTTCCATAAACTCCTTCTCGGGATGAATTTTAGGCGAAACAAGCCCCTTGACGGGACACGGCTGCGGGCACCAGGCCTGCAGACCAGCGGAATAGCCGCGCTATTGCATTCCTGAAAAATTTAAGATCTCCTCAATGAAAGCCTTTGATATTTTTGAAAGATGTTCCTCTTTAGGGTACGCGATAACCATTTGAAATTTAATCGGTGGATCCCCGACAGAGAAGAATTTCACTGCAGAGTCATCCACGACTTTGCAATAGCTATCTGTAACGATGGACAAGCCGATACCAGCTGCAGGCAGGTTGAAGGCGGTTATTGCATGACCGCATTGACCATCTGCATCTTTATCATCATCTATGGGCGCAGGAAGTAGAGCGTGCAGCCTCGTTACCTAGCCTCCCACACTGTACCCATACTTATCAGCCTTTTTCAGCCAGGTATTTAGCTTGCGTATGGCAGTGCTGCGCCGCTTCATCACGCCGGGAATTTTGCCCCACACCATCTCGCAAAAGCCGGTAAGGGCATTTACGTTGGTGTAATCACGGCAGGCGGTGGAGCGGCCCCCGGCCACCCAGCCCACGGCGGCCCGGTCGCCCCAGCAACCGATCTGTATTCTGATTTTGTTGAAATGCTCAACCGGCAAAAAGCATACCTCGTAGTTCCTTTGGGTTTGCAGCAGGCTACGCATGTGCACAAGCTGGTTTACGAAGGTTTGTGTGGTCATATTAACGCGCCGCCCGCATATGCCGGATAGCGCCTGCACCACATGCCGCTCCTTGAGCAGCGTATCGTCTATATCATCCGCGCAGAAGATGTGGTGCACCGGGGCGTCGAAATAGTCCGGCCCGGCCATCAACGGCCCAAATTCCTGCAACACCCGCGCGCTTTCCTCGCACGTCAGGCTAAAGTATTCCGCAAGGTTTTGCGCGCAGTTTGGCAGTACGAATTGCGGCACGCGCGAAAAGCGATAGTGTACCCTATCCGGCAAGGGCTCTATGCCGCGCAAAAAGCCATCCGGGTGCTCAAAGAGCTCATAGTGAAAGCGCTGGCGCGAGCGGCTGCGATAGCTCTCTATCTCCTTCCACACAGCGGCTACAGCACGTGTATCGAAGTGTATGGCGGTGCGTATGCCGCCCTCCTTCCCATCATCCACCACCCGCATGGCCATTTTGCCCTCCACCACGGCCAGCATCTTGTCCTTGTAACTGTGGTGGAAATCATCAAAGTAATGGCTCTTCACGTAGCCCAGCAAATGCGCCACAAGCCATGGGCCGGAAAAGGCTGAAACATCCGTCATTTTATAATCTGTGCGCAGCACCACATTGAGCGTGTGCCCCGCTTCAAACATGCCCATCAGTGCCTGCATGAAGGGCTGGGCAAACTTCTCGTCCCGCGTGTACATCTCCAGCCCCTCAGGGCAAACATACCACACATCCTGTGGCTCCGGCTGCTCGCAGATCAGCTCTATAAATTGCAGCGCGCCGCCCTGCACGCCCGCCACGCCCTGCACCACCACGCCTTTGAGCGGCGGTGGCGCTACGGGCGGCTCCTCCCGCGGCGGGGCCGAAAATGGCGCCGCCTTTTCCAGCACGAGGCCCGCAAGGCCCGCGTCCGCCTGCTGCTGGGGCGGCAGGTGCCCCACTGTGCAGAGCCAATCCAGCAGGGCGGCCCGCTGCCGCGCACGGCTGCGCAACGCCTCGTTGGGGTAATAGGCCGCCAGCACGCCGGGGATCACCGGCATTTTAAGCCTATCGTCCAGCGCAAGCAGGTAATCCGCCACCTTATCCACCCAGCCATGGCCGGGCATGAGCTTCTGCTTGCCGTTGCACCAGCGGCTCACAAGGCTTTTATCAGCGCCCACCTCGGCCACCACATCGCGCGCTCTCGCGCCCAACAACCCCAGCAGTAGTGCAAAGTTCGTCATTGGCTGTGCCATGCTCCCCACCCCCTGATTTCCTTAAAAAAGTATAGCATAGTCGCCAAAAAGCATCAACTTTTTTCTCTCATCATGTACTATTCCACTTTTTACTTGCCTGTGCTATACTGCATATATTCTATTCTTTCGCTGAAAAGTACACAATTTGAGGGAGGAATATCGTATGATGCATAAAAGAATTTCACGCATGCTAACGCTGCTGCTGTGCTTATCCATACTGGCGGGCATTGTGCCGCAGGCGCAGGTTGCGCATGCAGCAACGGAAGGCACTGTGCAAGTAAGCGGCGAGGGTGTGCTCAACGCCAACCGGGTGAACATACGCCCCGGCCCCAGCACGAAAAACACGGCGCTGGGCAAAGCGCGCAAGGGCGATGTGTTCAATGTGACGGGCTTTACCATCCCCAGCGGGTTTTCGCAGGGCTTCTTTCAGGTGGAGGGTGAAACCATAACGGGCAGCGCCTATATTGCAGGGAACTACCTGAACGTAACCTTTACTGCGCCGCTTAACGGAAAAATCACAAAGAAGGGCTATCTCTACACCGCCAAATCCACCTCCCGCAAATACCGGGCGGAATCTATCGCCGTGGGCGAAACGCTGCCGCTTTACGCGCGGGAGGGCAAATGGTGGCGCACGGAAGTAAACGGGCAAACGTTGTGGGCGCCCATTGCCAGTGTATTGCAGGTGCAAGGGGCAGCCGCAACATCCGGCATATTGCTGACACCCTCTACCACAAAATCCACAACGGGCAGCGTGCGCGTGTCGGTTTCCGGCGTGGAGGGCGCAAGCTTTGTGGGCTGGCGCAGGCATACCACCGGCGCAACCTATACAAGCAAAAGCGGGTTCCGGGATATCACGGCAGCAAAGCAATTTCCAGCCAATTCCAACGGCTGGTATGCCGTTGGCGTGGTAGATGCGCAGGGAAATTTCCGCTATGAGCTTATTCACATTACGAATATAGTGGATTATAGCAGCCATGATTCCAGTGGGGGAAGCGCAACCACACAGAAAACCAACATCACCTTCACGGCGGCGCAGGTTGGCGGCGTAAGCAACACCACAAACAGCACGGGCATTGAGCTCACGTTTAGCCAAGCCGTAACGGACTTGACGGCAGGCGATATCACCATCGCGGATGGCACGGGCGCTGTTGTGAAGGGGACGCTTTCCGGCTCCGGCATGGTATGGACAATTGCACTTGCGGATGTAACGGCACAGGGCAGCGTGGATGTCAGCATTGCGGATTTTGGCGCGTTCCAAGTCACCAACAACCCGCAAACCGTAACGGTATTTCTAGACTCGAGGACATACACTCTAAGCGTCAATAACCTTTCCACACAGGCAGCCGTAACCTACGGCAGCGCTGCCATCACAACCGGCGCGGCAACAGGAAATATACCGGACGCAAGCGTAACCGTAACGGCAACGCCTGCCGCCAACCGTGTTTTTGTGGGTTGGGTTACTTCAAATGACAGAAAGGCAACGCCCGTTTCTACAGATGCGGCATATACCTTCAACATCAATTCAGACACTACGCTCTATGCCATTTTTAATGGCGATGGCGTTGGTGCGCCAAATGAAATCGCCACCAAAGCAGAACTTGCAGCGGTTGCGAATGACCTGACCAAAAGCTATAAGCTGCTGAATGATATTGACATTGCAAGCACTTGGGCGCCTATTGGCACTATAGATAACGGCTTTGCCGGTGATTTTGATGGCAACGGCCATGCGGTGCATATGCAAAATGTTGATTTCTCGGGGGTACAATATAGCGGGTTATTTGGAGAACTCGCCAGTAGCGGCACGATAAAAAACCTTGTGGTTGACGGCAGCATCAGTAAAACGGATACAGCCAGTGTAATTCACGCGATCGGCGGAATTACCGGAAACAATAAGGGAACCATTGAGCGGTGCGCTGTGACAGTAACTGTTACTGTCGATTTCACCAACGCTATCATCCATATTGGCGGAATTGCCGGAAACAATGAAAACGCCAGCAGCATATCCAACTGCTATTATTCCGGCTCAATTGTAAAGACCAACACAGGAGCTGGTTTTGTAGGAGGGATTGCAGGGCGCAATGCCGGTATGGTGCAAAACTGCTATGCGGGGGGCAGCATTGCTGCAGACGCGAACAACGATACCCTTATGGTTGGGGGGATTGCAGGAATCGCATCGGGCGCTAATATCTTGCAAAATTGCGTTGCGCTTCACAACTCAATATCAGCAGAAAGAGGTGATGCAGGCCGCATTTACGCCGGGGCTGGTAATCTCGGGAAAAACAACCATGCCAACGCGGCCATTACCATTCAAGAAGGTGGCGTAAATAAGCAGCTTCACGAGGGTGTTATCAATCCTGATGGCGCACCCTGTACACTGCCGCTGGATGCAACCTGGTGGGAGACTACCAGCAACTTGGGGTGGGATTGGACTAATGTGTGGCAGCTGCCGACGATCGCTGGAGAATTGCCCACACTGCGATAGGGTGCTGCTGGGCCGCCGTAAGTATATCCTTACTTTTTTCGGGCATAGTCGTATCCTCCTGATTTTCTTGTAGAACGGTAAAAAGGCCGCTGTATTCATCCCAAGCAAATGAATACAGCGGCCTTTTGCGATAAGATTGGCGCAAATACAACATGGTACTTACAGAACGATGTTTGTCAAGGGGTGAAATGATAGCGAGTAAAAATGGCTCTGCTAGAAATACATTGTAAAAACAAGTACACGGGCTTTATATCACTTCAGATATAATACGGTGAACACATAAACCTCCCCACGGGCAAGCCGGGAGGAGGTTTATGTCGACATATACAACAACTTCATTAAGATGGGGGGCTGCAAAAGAGTTTGTCCTCATAGTCTGATGTCTCGGTCATTTCTCCACCTATAGTATCAAATAATCCCGTTCTTGATCAAGGCACCCGCAAATGCTGCGGCTGAATTAGCTGCGTATATTTTCCAATCATCATCTCTCTTTTGCCCAACAATGTCGCTGATTCCTCGTACTATAACCACAGGGCACTTGAATTTTCCCGCAGCACTTAATACACCAGACGCCTCCATTTCGATTGCCTTGATTTGTCGCACTGGTTCTAGCCATTTTTTGACAGTTTCTGGGTGTTTTACCACATCATTGCTGGTAGCAATGGCGGCAAATAAGGCATGTGGAGATTGATCCGTTTTGCTTTTATGATAGTAATAATTCTCTTCTAATTTTTCCCTCCATGTCGTATCTCCTCCAAAACTCGCCGCTTCTAAATCTTTCCAAGGTTTTACAAGCTTCTTTTTATCTTGATAATTCTTGATTTTAGGCCATCCGACAAGTTCTTTTTGCCATTGAGAAATCATGGTGCCCGATTGAAAAATGTTCTCGTCAATCCCTTTGGGCGAAAATAGATTGTACTCCTTTTTGCCGTCAGCATTTATTGCGCCTACACTGAAATCAAATACATCTTTACATAAAACCACATCCCCTAACCCGATGTCCCGGCTTGGGACTGATCCTGCGATTCCTACTAAAATGATTTTTGCAGGTTTCTGTAGTGCCAAGGCATTAAATAAATAGTCATGTGTTGGAAGGTTACCTGGTTCACCTGTAGCGATAAAAACGATTGTCGCTTGGCGTCCAGAACTTAGGTCGATGCTAGCCTTTCGCCACTGCGTTGTTTTGTCGGCAGAAGTGTTATTATTAGCAATATGGTATACTGCGGCATCCAGTTCTTCTGGTATAATCGTAACAATTAAGTAATCGCATGCTGCTGGGAGGTGGCTATCATGGTAAACCCCTCCAACCCTTTTCTGCTGATCAATAACATTTTTCATATTCCTCAATTTTTCCTCCTGATCTCTTAACCCATGAAATTTGCACAGTTGAAAGGCTTTTTCAAAAGATTCGTTTGCCTTTTCTTTTTCTCCACTGAGCCACAAACTATAACCAGCATCACGATAGAAAATAGCCATATTTATCGCATCGCGAAGAGTTGGGATGGGCAAATTTACAAAATCGTTAGGCACAGGTGACATGACGGGCATTATCCTCTCCAGCCCTTCATCAGACTTTCCTATCTTTTCATAATGCTCTAATAGCTTGCCTGAAATAAAGAATGCATCAACGTTTGATGCTTTATTTTGCGCAATTTCCTCATACAATTCTTCCGCTATCGTTCTTGACAATACACGACCACCCTTTTCATTTTCAAGATATAAGCTGGCCGAATACTGGGCTTTTACATACTTCCGTAGTTCCTGCAGGGAGGAGTCATTGGTATCGTGCTTCGCATATAATGCTTTCACTTTTCCATAGTCCCGTCGCAAATGATGAACCTGTGCTTTAACACCTTGGAACTCAATATTGAGTAAATCAATAGCATCTCCTGATGCCGCTTTTTTAACTTTTTTTGATGCCCATTCATACCATTGGATTATTTCATTAACTCTTGGCTGGTTAGGTAATCCCAATGCAACTTCTGCCTGCAAAACTGTCAAGCATAATCTAAGGTAAGAAATCGTATCGCAATCTGAAAACTCTGGAACTCGAAGAAGGCGCAACGCAAAGTCACAATGCATCTCATTGGCAACAAATTTCAAATAATCCGATAACCGTTTTCCAGCCATCACAAGGGCAACATCACATAATGGTTCGGAAATGCTCAAATGAAGAGCAATTCTGTGCGCTTCACATAGGCCACCAATACCTGATACATCACACTTCTTCATCCGCATCCTCGATCATATTTTTTGGCAAACAAATACCATGAAGCTTGGCAAAGCAGAATGTATATTCATTAGGTCGGGCTCTTGGCTAACGGAAATATCAGAGACTTTGGGCAGAGGCTCTGTTATTGAGGCTATTGTATAACCTGTTTGTTTGAAATACTGTGAGTAAGTAGAAAGTGTGCGATTATATAAAGATGAATGCAATGATTCTTGTTGCGCCCAAATTACAGTTTCTTTTTCTTCCGACAAATATCGATAGATATCCTTATGCGATAAGTCTGATACTCGCCTTATTCTCGTTGTTGTGACATGCCTTGATTCGATCAAGGAAAAAACCGGATGCGGTACGGTGCTCAGTAGAAACCCATTTTTCTGCAAGCATTTATAGAGTTCCCTGAGCGTGTCGCAGGGTCTTTCTATGTCTTGCAATACCATATTCATACAAATAGCATCATACATATTTGTTGTGGGCCATTGTACAATATATTTCTCTCCAATATTCTGCAGTGCAATTTCTTGCATCGATACAGATGTATCATATGCATTTATTACTGTATCAGGTAAGTAATTAGCGATAAACTTGGCAAAGCTGCCATCGCCACAGCCATAATCGAGAACATATCGACTTTTTAGCTCCTTTATTCTGGCAAGCAGTTCAGGATACAATATATAATCATGAACCCATCGTTGACGTTCGTTACGTTTGTCCCAATATCTTTCTCCGAGATAATCCCACTCCATATTGTCTCATCCTTTACCTTTATCTCCGCGGTGCGTCCCCTGCGGTAAATGATCATACCGTTCTAAAAGCTCTTGAACCTTTTCAGAAACAACTATATTTAAGTCGAGATCTGCATATTTCAGAAGTGATAATAAGTTTATCGCGATATCGGCCAACTCTTTTACCACATCAGGATTTTGATTAGTAAATAATTCATCAATTTCTTCTGGTGTTTTCCACAAACAAAAATTCATCAGTTCTCCGCATTCTACCATTAATGCAGAAACCAAAAATCTGGGTTTGTGAAAAGACTCCCATTTTCGTTCTGATATCAATCTCTCTACCGCATTTTGCGCTGACTGTCCGTTTGATTTAACCATTTGTATACCTTCCATCATTACCCATGTATTTTGAAAGTTTACTTGCTGCTTCGCCTAAAAGCGTTTCCTTGGATGCATCTCCATCTAGAATAATATCTGAAAATGCTTTTTGGGGAAGAACATATTTTTCTGACATTGGTAGTACGTCCCTGTTGTACAGTGTTAGTATAAATTCAAGCGGCAGATTTCGCTCTAGCATATCCCGTTCGATCCGTCGCCTTTTTCTCATTTTTTCAGAAGAATCAATGAATAGTTTGATGTCAAACAAATCCCTAATCGCTGGTACATGGTATAATAGGATGCCGTCAATAATGGTTATGCTTGTAGGGAAAAAATCAATGGTTTTTGTTTTTCTGCGCTGCTCCTCAAAAGAGTAAACAGGGAACTTAATATGATGACCCTGGCGAATTGCCTTAATATGATTCTCAAATAATTCAAAGTCAAACGAAGAAGGATGGTCAAAATTTATCTTTTTTCGTTCTTGTGGCGCTAAATCGGTAAAAGGTTTATAATACGCATCCAGCGAAATGACCCCTGCCCTATGGTTTAGCAACTTTAATAAGCCGCTTGCTAAGGAGGTTTTTCCGGAAGCAGAACACCCGCAAATTCCAATTATGGTGGAAATACTCATTTGTATCACCTTACTAAATATTATACATACCGGTTTTATGGTTATCAATACCATAATATTCGTTTTTTCTCGTCGCCTAAACAATGGATTGGCAAGAAGAAAAGCGAGACATTTAAAATGCAGAAACGAATAAATGTTCATTGTGTGCCCTACATGCTTTGGGGGTGTTGTATATGACAAAATGAAGGCCTTGTCTTAAAAGATTACTGTCGCCCCCATTCGATAAGATTTTGGATGTTGATGCCCAAGCATAAGCACGGATACAATAATTTAATTATCATTTTACTATAAAGTCCATGCCAGTCAAAGAAAAATTTGGGTGCTTTGTGGGCAGCTATTGATATCATGCTGCTGACTGCACATATCCACCACCTTATCCTGTAAACCGTTCAGATCGGCAATGCCATATTACCGTACAAAATCGATGCCCCGCGCAAGAGTTTTGAAGTCAGCAATCTTTTAGCGGCGTTTTTTCCTTTGGCGCTCCAAATATGCCGGCGAGAATGTCCGCAAGGGAAGGAGCGGCAGCCTGCCTCCGTTCGTTCAGCAATGCATTCAACCCTTACTTTAGCTTTTGGATACGAGCGCGAAACTGGCGCAGCCTTTTTTTATTTTCATATACCTCAATCCCATCACCGCTCCAACCCCCTATCCCGCTCCCTAATATTTTCTTTTTTCGGTAGGTGCATGACATGCTTTACGGTGCGCTGCACAGCTTCAACAGCTTGCAAATCTTTCTGAAGCTCGCGATAGTCCTGATACAATCCGTCCTTTACCAGCGCCAGCTTTTCACGCGCCGCTCTCCATTCCCGCAGCGGCAATACCGCGCCGCCTGCATATTGTTTCAAATATCGCTCGGCGCTCTCAAAAAGAAGCAGCTCCGTTTCATGGCTGCGGCGGAATTTCTCCTGTTTTCGGGGCTTTAACTGCCGGTATTCCAGCCCAATATTTTTGTGTTTCATATAGGTTTCTGCCTGCGCGATCAACTTATCCAGCCCGCTCATCCGCTGCTCGATATTTCTCAATTCGCCGCGAACCGTATACAAACGCTCCCGCACCTCGTTCACCTTGCTACTCAATCCGGCCATATCGGAAATGTTGTTCTCTTTGAGGTAACGAAAAGCCTCGTCAGATAGTTGCTGGGCGCTCCCGGTAAAATGCCGTGCCCTTGCTTTTACCTTCTCCACCGTTTCCGCAAACAGGGCGGCAAAAGCGGGAACAGCGTTTTTCAGTTCCTCTTGCAGCCAATTTTTCAGCTTGTTTATCCGCGCTTGCAATTGCCGCAACAATTGATTGATTTTCCCAACCTCGCGGTTGCGGTCACCCCTCTCGGTAGGTATCCCTTTCTTCTCCATCTGAAACGCCTCAACGCCTAAGTGGATGGTTGGGATTTGCTCCACGCCCTGCCGCTCATAGCTGCGGTGGTCAACGCGCTCGGCATGGCCCTGCCGCTCCAGTGCGGCATTGACCGCCCCGGCCCAGCCTGCTCGCCATTCTTCTGCTTTGGTTTGTTCGTTCCAGTTTGTGGCGTCTATTTTTCTTGTCTTAAACGCACCGCTTTTCAGCAGAATGCGTTCGCCGTTTTCATCAAGAATATACTCCTTCCGCGATTTCGCTCCCCATGAACCGCCCTGCCCAATAGGCCGCATGGTCAGCATCACATGGGCGTGTGGGTTGCCATCGTTTTTATCGTGGATACAGATGTCGGCGCACATACCTGCCGAAACAAAATGCCGGTTCACATATTCATGGGTAAGTGAAATATTCTGCTCCCGCGATAATTCCACCGGCAGGGCAAGTTCGATCTCCCGCGCAAGCTGGGAGTTTTTGTTCTTCTCTATTTGCTCTACGGCGTTCCACAGAGTTGAGCGGTCTGCATATTCCTTCGGCGCATTGTCCGGCAATAAAATCTCCGTATGCACCACGCCGCTCTTGCGGGTGTAGTCATGTGAGATGCCGTCATATTGGTTTGTGATTATTTCGCCTGCCCGGTAAGCTGCCGCCGCAACAGCGGATTTTCCTTTGCCCCGGCTGATGATTTTGATACTTAAATGATAGATGGCGATAGTGGCTTCCTCCTTTCCCGCGCCGTGCGCGATATGAAAATGGCGGCAAGGCCAACATGGCCCGCCGCCCTTTCATACTTTTGCGCCGGTAGGCGCGAAAGGCCCCCGGCAGGGTGCCAGTCCGGCACCGGACCGCGCTGACACCCGTAGGGTGTATAAGTGCGCCCTTGGTGCCCAAGGGAAGGGGCTATACGCCCGCATCCCCTGTGATGATTGCAGCCTTGCTCTGCGCCGCTTCGCCTCCCTGCGCCGTTACGCCTGCCAGCGCTTTTTTCGCATACTCGCTGGTGATGGTCTTTTCAAGAAATGCCTTGATTTGGTCGTTGGTGAGGGCGGACGCATCGGAAACAAAGCTTTCCAAGATGGCACCCCGCTCAATCAGCCGCTTTGTGCGCGCCTTGCGCTCCTGCTCCTTCTGTTCCTGTAGCAGCCGCTTTTTCTGGTTCTCAAGCTGCCGTATCTGCTCCTGTACGCTTTGAATTCGTTCCTTTGTGGTTTTTGACATATACTGCTCCTTTCATTTTTACCGCGCAAAAAAGCGGCCCCGGTTTACCGAAGCCGCCCTGCACGGTTGGTTATGCTGTTGTCTGTTTTTGCTTTTCTACATATTTTCGTTGCGCCTCCCGGTGGCGCTCCCGCTTCTCCCGCTGTACTTCTTCCTCTGCTAGTTCCTCGGCGCTGACCTCCTGCACAGGGGCTTCATATTTGCCGATGAAATTGAGGTATATGTCCACCCGTTGCTCCCGTTCTCCGCTGGATTTGTCGCCCTCATGCACCACAATTCTTTCAATAAACTCGCTTATCATGGCAGGGGTCAGTTCCGTAAAATCGGTGTATCTTTTTACAATGGTGATGAACCTGTCGGCCCGCTCACCATCAGCGTGAAAGCTATCCAATTCCGCTTGTAGCATTTCTATGGATTGCTCCAGCTCGGCCTGTTCCCGTTCGTATTCCGCTGCCAGCATATCAAAGCGCTTGTCGGTCAGCTTGCCGGTTGCGGTATCCTCATACAGCTTCTTAATGATGGTATTCAATTCGGCCACACGCTTCTTCTCTTTGGAGATGCGCCGCCTGTGCGCCTTTGCCGTTTCCTCCTGCCGAACGGTGGATGCTTCCCGTACCTGCCGGATGAACGCGGCTTCATTCTCCTTCACATATCCGCTCACCGTGCGGATGGCATCCAACGCCAACTCCCGCAGTACGATGGTGCGGATGTGATGCAGGCTGCATTGTTCATCATACTTCCGGCGTGTCAGCGAATGGGTGGAGCAGGAGTATACATCCTTCGGGGGCCGGATGTATGTTTTGCCGCTTGGGTGATGGTACTCTGTTGGGAGCGGGATACGGTGATTGTACATCTTCGCGCCGCAGTCGGCACAGAACACAAGGCCGGTCAACGGGTTGGCCTCGCCCAAGCTGTCGGTGCGCCTCACCGTCTTGCGGCAACGTTGGGCCGTTTCCCATGTTTCCCGGTCAATGATGGCAGGGTGGGTATCCTCGAAAATCACCCAATCCTCCGGTGTGGCATGCTTGGTCTGCTTGTCCTTGTAGCTGTCTTTGTAGGTGCGGAAGTTGACCGTGTGGCCCATGTACTCAGGTTTGCCTATGATATTCCCGATGGTATTGCCACTCCATGCGTAAGGATGCTCCATATCGTGATACCCGCGCTTGGCGTAGCCTCGCACGGTCATGTGGTAAGAGGGGCGCTCTACCTTATCCTCCGCGAAGATGCGGGCAATGTCACACGGCCCCTTGCCCTCGATGGTCAGCTTGAAAATCCTGCGCACCACTTCGGCGGCCTCCGGGTCAATGAGCCATTGGCTCTTATCCTCCGGGTTTTGATAATACCCATAGATAGGTGCGAAGGTCAGCCGCTTACCGGCAGTGCCGCGCGCTTTGTGGCTGGCCTTGACCTTCCTGCTGGTATCCCTTAAATACCATTCGCTCATGATGTTGAGAAAGGGGGCAAACTCACCGCTGTCCTTATTTACGCTGTCGATGCTGTTGGATATGGCGATGAAGCGGACGCCCTTCTCCCGGAACATGACTTCTGTGTAAAACCCTACCTGCAAATAGTCACGGCCTACCCTCGACATATCCTTGACTATAACGGTAGCAACGCGGCCCGCTTCGATTTCCGCGATCAACTTCTTCCAGCCGGGGCGCTCAAAATTGCCACCGCTCCATCCGTCGTCGGTGAAGTGAACGGGGTTTGCGAAGCTGTTCTTTTCCGCGTAGTCCTCCAGCATTGCCTTTTGATTGATAATGGAATTGGATTCGCCCTGCAACTCATCGTCACGGGAGAGCCGCTCGTATAGGGCAGTAGTCTTGGATGTGTTTTCCGATTGCCTCATGGAATACTCCCTTCGGGCAACCGGCTCATTTGCAGTGCCCTTATTTTATCACAGGGCGGACGCTCTATCAACGCCCACCCTGCAATTCCGGATGTATGATTCATTTTCCCGAAGCTTCGTTTTTTACCATGCGCAGGATTTTATCGTTCATGGTTTCCCGGCTGGTGCTGCTGAAATGTACATTCACCCGGTAGGTGGTGGAGCCTAGCCGTCTGCGCATGATGACAGGCTGTGTGTTCTGTGGTTGATTGGTGTTGGTAACAGGGGTATACTGGAATTGCATAAAGGTGTTCGTGCCGGTGTAATCGGATTTGCTTTGTGTCATTTGACCTCCTTGTCTGCGCACAGGGCGCAAAAAACAGGCGGGGCCAACCAAACGCCCGCCTTGCGTAAAAACAGCCTCGTAAGCCCCTTATCCGTGGGGCTTTGTGAGACCTAAAGCGTTACATCTTGTCTGTTACGGTTTCGGTGCCTTTGCACCCTTCTGGCTGTGGCCTCCAGCCGTGCAATGTCGGCGCAGGCTTTTGAGCAATACGCCTGCCTCCTGTTGACCGGAAATTTCTTTCCGCACCGTTGGCAAGGCTTTACTGGTTGGCCGGTAAACACAGCTTCCAGCGCCGGGTCGAGCGGCAGCACGGCATGTTTGAAATACTTGCACAGGCGGCTGGTGTTAAAGGCGATGGTGAACATATAGCAGGTTCCATCCAGCGGCAGGCATTCGTACTCCGGGTCGTAATTGGCGCACATGGATGTGACCAGCTTGCGGATGTTCTGCCTCTCTCTGGCAGTCAGCTCGCAGGTGTGATAGTGGTTGATGGCGCTTTCCTCCTTTTGACTTGATATGTTTGTAATCTTGTCTTGCTAGTTTTAGATTACTCCCCTTCACTAATAGGAGAAATAGAGGGTATAAATCGGAACCCTTTTTCAGAATTTCCTAAAAAACTTTTTCGGGAAAGCAGGATGCGAAATGGAGACACCGGCAAGGAAATGGCTTTCACTCGCTACCGAGCGGGAGGCTCTTGCCCGCATGGAGGACGCCGCCCGAACTGTCGAGCAATTTGAACAGGTGATTGAACAATGGAATCACTTGGACGAAAACCGGGAGCGGAAAGAACGGTATCACGAAACCCCTCATAGCCAGCCTCTTTTGGAGTGGGGCACTACGCTGGGCAATGCCATTATTCCGCAGCCATTCAGCCACGTGTTCTGGCGGCAGCTATTGAACGGCAGTTTTCTCGATGTGCTTTTTGATTGTCCGTATGAGCTGCATGAGCAGGTCGCCAGCCGCGCCGTTTCTCGGCTCCTGTTTGAACTGAACGAAAACCAAAAGGAAGTGCTGTATTATTGGGCCATCCGCCAGTATAGCCCCCAGCGCATCGCAAAGCTGCGCGGGCAGAGTGACCGGAACATCCTCAAGGTTCAAGCCACGTTGATTATGGGAATACGGGAAAAGCTATACAAACGGTTGGCTCCGCGATATGACGCGAAGCTGCCGCTTACCTTTGCGCAGCAGCAATTCGTGGAGGATTACAGGGCGGGCAGGTTGAAAGCGAAGCAGCCGAACAAGAGCGCGAAGAAAACCACCCTTGACGAAAAGAATGGCGACTGATACTATTGTAATATATTAAGGACAAATTCTGATTACTGATTGGATGGTGCGCCATGAGCAACCTGTTTCAAAAGACAAGTTCACATTGGGTACGGTACAGCAAATACGAATACCGGGAGGGTGAGGACGGCGTTTTATACCTCACGCCCGCGCCAAAGGCGAAGCCCGATGTGTACGATCCGCTGAAGGACGCCGACAGCATGGTGCTGGCCGCGCTCAATGTAGGCAGGCTCTGCATGCACCGCGCAGGAGATGAAAAGATACAGGCTGCGATAATGGATTTTGTTTCCGCTTACGGCTTGCTCGGCTTTATGACCGCACTTCCCACCACACCGGACTTTGTGATTCACGAAGCGGTTTACCTACCTAAAAATCATTTCATACGTGAGGAATCTTTATCCACGGAGGAATATCTTACATATTTCTTTCCGTTTGAAAAACTGGATTTCAGAAAAACAGGGCAGGAATCCGTTTGGAGTGTCGAAAATGACCGCGACATGCTGGCGCTTATCATGACTTTTAGCGACAGCCCACAGGCGATGAGCATGAGCTTCCAGCGGGAATATGCTGAACGGTATGATTGGCTGGTGACGCAGTTCAGGGATTGGGCGTTTACCTTCACCGCCAGCTTCCTTTATTATGAGGATTATGACAGAGTGGATGAAGCCACCCGCAACCTGTACCGGCAGGGCATGGCGGCGTTCGGCGGCATTGCGCCAACCTACCACATCGCACTGCTGGACAAGCCGACCATTGTATGGGATTTCCATTCACTGTTGCTGGGGGTTCAGATGATGTTCAGCTTTATGCTAACGGATGAAAAGAGGCCGCTGCGCGCCTGCAAGCATTGTTCGAAGATATTCGCAGCCAATCATCCCAACGCGGCTTTTTGCAGCCCGCAATGCAAAAATAAATATAACGTATACAAAAGCCGGGCGAAGAAAGAAGAGTAGGTGCCTCACGTTTCGTTAGGTATGGATATAATGCATGGAGAAAGCCGCCGCCACATACGGGAAACGGCGGCTTTCTTCATGCCGGTGGGTTATTCGATTGGTTCACGGATGGGTTCGGGTTCTTCCGTGAACACCGCGCACAGCAGGAGTGCACCCAGCTTAAAGCCCTCACAAAATGCCTTTTGTGTTTCCATCTCGGAAGAATCGCTGTACAGGTTTTCCAACGCCTCAAACCGCTTACAGTCATCCTCGCTCATGCGCTCGGCGAAATATCGCTTTTCCGCTTGGATTTTTCGATTGATCCTTCGGTAATCGTTACTGCTCACGCTGGTGTTCTCATATGGGTTGATCTCGCCACCGTAGAGTTCATGCAGTATGGATTTCACAAGCCCGACCCCCTTTCAAACACGGCGAGGAACACCAGCGCCCGGAGGCAATCGCTTATGCCCTGCAAGTATACCGCATCCAACTCGAAGCCGGTTTTATGCGTTTCACCCTCGAAGTGGCGGCGCACGGTGATGCGTTCGTCTTTCTCAAGCTTGTGCAGCAGCGTGTCGGCGGCCTCGCCGGACACCTCCTGTTGCTGGCAGACTTTTGCATATTGCGGGTTCTCTTTCAGCCGTTCCAGTGCAACGGTATACCGGGAGTCTATCAACGTTTTTACTATCTTCTTTTCATTGTCATTCATATAAAAACCGTCCTTTCAATACGTGCCTCACAACGCTTGAAGGACAGCAGGGATTATGATATGCTTTCCTTGCACCGCCTTCGGGCGTTGTGGGTGGTAGCGGCGGCAAAACTTTAACCGGGATTGCGCCGCTGCCAGTTCCTTGGATTCAAAAAGGAGTCACCGTTTCGGAAACTCCTTGGATTACATATTTATCACCCCCGCCTCGCAGAACCGCCTGACATCTGCAAATGAGCCGGTTACCGCTGTTTTAGTGGTGGTATATCATTTCCACCCTTTACAGCATACATTCCATCCCCATTTTGTGTGTGCTAAACTGTTCTTGTCCATTTGGACCCTATTGCTGGCAATTTGTCTGCTCCTGCCTACACCCGCGTTAGCGTTCCACGAAGCGGGTAGTGACGGCTGGAATGTGACAGCGGAAGAGAACGGGGGGCGCGCTCGTGTATGGCGAGGCGCAGTGCTCCGGTTACGCACGGGCAATGATTGCACTTCTGGATGCGGTGGGGATTGAATGCAAATACGTGCATGCCAGTAAAAAAGCAATCAACCCAAGCCATCAGTGGGTATTAGTGAAATACGCAGGAAACTGGTATCATTTTGATCCGCAGGGCATTGATGATTATATGGAGATCAATACGACCACCATGCAGGTTTCCTATCCTCGTCCCATCGTGCTGATGTCAAGCTATATGCCGTATGAGACGAACACTAATGACGTTGAGTATTACCTTGCTAGAGAATGAGTGCACAGGCATCCATGAGACTGATATTTTAGATATCCGTTTGCAGCTTGAGATCCTATGGGAACAGAGTCGCCTCACCCTCAAAGGGCTGGCGAGGTTGTGAGGGGCGGGGCTAGTGAACAGTACGGCAAATGAGAGCAGGGACAGTTTATGCCGTTCCTGCTCTGACTATTCTATCGGGTGCTATTTGCTTATTGTTGCTACATCGAATAATGAGAGGTTATGGCTAAATAACGTATATCAAAATGCCCTGTCATTCGGACCCTGCTTTTAGAGCCTCGCCCATAGAAACTGAATTGACATTCCTTGCACAGATTGCTTTGCTCAGCTGATAGGTGACGAGTATTAGCGCAAAACAGGCCAGAATGAACATTGGGTTGATGGTTTTTGGCAGCACAATATTAATCATCTTCCCGATATAGTCATATAAGGTTCCCATGGCGGCAAACACAATGGGGATGCTGATTATGAAACTGAAGATGACGACAAAGGTTGAGCTGTTCAAAATCAATGATTTAACCTCGCGCCCTTTGTACCCGAACACCTTAAACAGTGATATGGTGCGCCTGTTTTCCTCGATGAGCAGCGATGTTACAATATAGAGAATGATCAAAGCCACAATGCAGGCCACAAAAATGATTGCCCCCATCGCGCCGATCAGCGGGCCCAGCATTTTGTCGATGGAACCGGACAGCTCACTCATGACCTTGGCTCCTGCCAACTCCCGCTGCGGGATGTCTAAGCTAGCATTGCTCCAAAGGCCGATATAGCTATCATCGGGATAACCAAGCAGAGCATTAAAGTCGGCCAAAGGCATATAGATGCCCTGCACATGGGAAGCTGCGATGGCATCGATATGGAACGAATGCTCCCTGCCATCCTGCTTGTTGACGAATGACAGGGTATCCCCAGCTTTGGCTCCCAGCCTATCTGCCAACGCCGATGTCATATTGGTTTGGCCGTTTGGCAATAACTCGCTCTTGCCATCCCGTATCGTCAAAAACTCAGAATCAGGCTCCACTGCGATAACATAAAACTCAATAGCTTCATCACTGGCCGGATAAAAGCGCCCGTTGTTGAACCGTTCGGTTTCCGAGGGTTTTCCCGCGGTTTGTAAGCTGCGGTAGGCGTATTCATACTCGAAGTTATAGTCGCTTTGCGTGGTGTTTTTGAACAGTTCCGTATAAGAACTGATTATGAAAAAGCCAAACATGATCAGCACAGAGGCGCTTGTTACACCCAAAACCAGGAATAGGAGGCGAGACACACTCTAAACTGCTCACGCAGCTTAAATTTGGTGTTAAAGCGTAACCGTTCCAGCTTGAACAGCTTATCCAAACGGCTCACCTTGCCGCTATCCTGGTTGCCTTTCATCAGCTCTGCCGCCGGGTGCTTCAGCACAGAGTTTACCACAAAGTAGCTGCTGATCCCCAGGGCAACCACCGGCATAATGATGCTGACAATGATATCCGTGAAGTTAAAAATGATTTGTGGGACTGGAATGAGGTAGGATTGCACCATCACATCCACCGACGGCTTGACACAGGGCACACCCAGCAGCGCCCCGGAAATGCCGCCCACCAGTGCAAGCAACATGGGAATCGCCATATAGTGGCGCACCAGCTCGCGCCGCCTGTAGCCAAAAGCGTATAGGGTTCCGATCACCACGCCCTCGCGCTTGATCATACGCCAGGTCATAATGCCAACAATCAGGCAGCTTAGCAGAATCATCGACAGGGACAGCGGCAGGCTCATGGCTTGATAGCTGGTGACGGAGGTTTCAACAAGCGATATCCGTTTGTTGTTGCTGGCGGCAATCCAATCGGAAACTGGCAGCTCCTCGTCCTGCAGGTAATCCCGCAGCCGCATGGCTTGTTCATTCGGGCTGGCAGCACGATCCCTGAACCGGACGGAATAGTTTTGTTCAACACCCGCAAAATAGCGAAAATCCTCGTGGCTGATCACGCTAATGCCAAAGGATGCCGGCACCGCCAGCAAATCGTTGACGCCCTGCAGCGGGTAGATATATTGCGGCAGTGCGGTATACCCCACCACGCTAAAGGATTGACCTCCCATATCGATTGTGCTACCCAACAGGTACCCGTTGCTCTTGGCAAAAGCGGGGTCCAGCAAAATCTCACCGGGCGATTTCAGCTCACGGCCTTCTATGATAGCGGGGATATTAACCTTTTCCGTTTGCCCAAGCAAGCGCAGCGTCGCCGTATCACTTAGCGAAACATCCACACTCGGATAGGCTTCGATCACGGCGTTGGCTTGTACCTCAGCCTGTTCAAGATTAACTTCGCCGCCGGAAATGGAGAAGTACAGGTCCTCCTGTACATTTTTTCGGCAAAGTCGCCAGCTAAATAGTCTAGGTTGGTGGTAAGTCCGGTTACCAGCACATAGGTCAGGCAGCTTAGCAGTATCAAAAAGAATACGCCGATATAGCGCCATATATGCTCGCGCAACATTCTGAAAATCCGTTTTCGCAGAGCCATTACCACTCAATCCTTTCCGCCGGAAGAGTCTTAGCGTTGTGCACCGTTTCAACAATCTCTCCGCTGCGCAACTTATATACAACATGGGCCATCCCGGCAATGGCGCTGTTATGGGTAATCATTAGTATGGTCGTGCCATATTGCGCATTAACCCGCTGTATTAGCGACAGCACATCTCGCGCGGTTTCATAATCCAGTGCGCCCGTGGGTTCATCGCAGAGCAATATTCTGGGATTCTTCACGATAGCCCGTGCAATTGATACCCGCTGCTGTTCCCCGCCGGAGAGTTCACGAGGAAAGCGATGCTTCTTTTCTTTGAGGCCAACGGCGGCCAGCACCTCCTCTATGGGCAGTGGATTCTTGCTGATATTGGCTACCACCTCGACATTTTCGCCAACTGTCAGGTTGGGCACAAGATTGTAAAATTGGAAAATGAAGCCCACGTCGGCTCTGCGGTATTCTGCAAGCTGAGCGTCATCCAGTTCAGTAAGCACTGCTTCAGCTACATGCACACAACCTGAATCGGCTCTGTCTACCCCGCCGATAATGTTCATCAGCGTCGATTTGCCGGAGCCGGACGGCCCCAAAATCACGCCAACTTGGCCCATTTCCAGCTCCATATCCACACCCCGCAGTACTTCGGTAAGAGTGCCGCTTTGGTAGCTTTTTTTCAAACCCTTTGCAGATAAAAACATATTATCCCCCCATTCCACTTTTCAGCAGGTCGATCATCTGCTGCATCTCAAGGTTAAGCGTTGCCTCCTGTTCAGGTGTTAAGTCGCTGGCAAAGTCCCAGTATTGGGTGATGCAGCGTAGGCCGAACTTTTCGCTGATGGCCACAAAGTAGTCCATCAACAGGTCATCGTCAATGTCGCTGCGCACCGTGCCTCTTCGTTTGCTGTTTTGTAGCAGTTTTTTGCCATAGTCCGCTCCCACCCCCATGGTGGCATTACTGGTTGCACCAGCTAAAGAGGTCTCCTTCATCACGGTTTGGAAAAACAAAATCAGCTCCCGGTCCTCTTTCACGGTTTGAACAGCCGCCAGATATTGCTGCAAATACTCAAAAATGTCCAGCTGTTCCAGGTCAAAGTGGGTGTACATTTTTTCAAACAGTACCTTCGTCGCCCATTCGGTGCTGTACACAAAAAGGTTTTCCTTGTCATCGAAGTATTGGTAGAGGCTACCGGCTGCGATATCGGCGTTTTTGGCAATGTCGCCGATTTTAGCGCGTTCGTAGCCATTTTCCACAAATTCATGAATGGCCGAGCGCAGAATGCGATTCTGTTTTTCGTCCCGTAGGCGCAAAAAGGTTTCTTTAGGCATAATTCACTCCTCACGCTTGATATGAATTTCAAATCATAAAAATGAATTTGAATTCATTTTTATTATATGAATCCAAATTCATTTTGTCAACATATTTTATTTTCTGGCGTTGCATAGAGTTACAACCATCCATTGATAACGAGGTGGCTTGCTCTGGCCCAATAAAGGCCTAGCGCCTGTGGTGACGCACAAAATTGTTACGTTTAGTAGCATAGGGTGAACCGCCTATTATTGATATACAATCCCTTAAATGAATGCCCCGTAGTTCAAACATGCCAGAAGCAAAACCGGCTCCATTTTGGAGCCGGTTTTGACGAATGCCAGCGATTACTTGTGAGATGCTCTTCACCAATCTGCAGATATTCACAATTCGCATATAGACTTACTGGTCTGTTTATGCTATTATGTAAAACAGACCAGTAAGTCTATATTATGTGTCTGAAGGTGAATGACTTGAAGCGTGAAGAAAAAAACCTGCATAGCAGGAGAAAGATACTGGATGCTGCGTTACGGGAATTTGCGGCACAGGGGTATGGACTGAGTTCCATCAACACGATATGCAGTGAGGGAGATATTTCAAAAGGTGTTTTGTACCACTATTTTAAGGACAAAGATGAAATCTATCTGGCTTGTGTAAATGAATGCTTTGATATGTTGACCGCGCACTTGCAAGAGCACACTGCACGGAACAACAATAAAGGCGTACAAGCGTATTTCGATGCCCGGCTTCTCTTTTTCAAAAAGCAGCCCCTGTATCAACGGCTTTTTTGTGACGCACTTATTTCTCCGCCGCCGCACTTAAAAGAAGAAATCTGCAAAAGTAAAGAAGCCTTTGATGCGCTGAATGTTTCCGTGCTGACCAATTTTCTACGCGGGAAGAAATTACGCGATAGTATTACGATGGAGCAGGCCATTGAAACATTCCGGCTATTTCAGGATTTTGTCAATGCCCGATACCAAATGCAGCCGGGCAGCGCGTTTGATATAGCAGCACACGAGGAAGTATGCAGCCGCTCACTGAACATTTTGCTATATGGTGTGATGGAACGGGGGGCGAAATCACATGGCCAGTGAGTCCGTAGTAAACAGAGAAGAACTGCTCTCCACCATAAAACCTTCCAAGGCGATTGTAAAGCTGGCGGTTCCCGCCACCATTGCTTTGCTAGCGAAGGCCGTTTACAACATCGTAGACACGGCCTATATCGGTATGCTTCACAGCGAAACGGCGCTTGCCGCCGTAGGCGTAACGTTGCCCATTTTACTGATTTTTGTGTCCATCGAAAACATCTTTGCAGCAGGAGCCGCCGTGCTGGCCGGACGGCAGCTTGGAGCCAAGGACAAGGA
>JAJDHH010000001.1 GCA_030266105.1 Eubacteriales bacterium OttesenSCG-928-K08 | reverse complement strand
GGAGAGCGCGCTCAAACGGTTCAAGCGCAAGTGCGCCCGATCTGGCGTCCTTGCAGAAGTACGTAGACGTGAACATTACGAGAAACCCAGCGTCAAACGGAAGAAGAAAGCGGAAGCGGCTAGGAAGCGTAAATACTAAAAGCCACCACAAGCACATGCTTGTGAACCTTTCCTGCTATCAACCACCATGCTTGGTTTAGCGCATGTAAGTGAACAAAAAGCGTCCGGCTCTGCCGGGCGCTTTTCTGTGCGCAAAGTTCTTTCAAGGGCAATATCCGCACTTGCTTTGCATAGACTGCACAAAGGAGTGTGGTATAGTGCATCATACAACATTTTCGCAGATGCGGCACAAGGATGTGGTGAACGTTGCCGATGGCACGCGCATGGGGCGCATTTGCGACATTGAGCTGGATGTGGATGATTGTGATGGAAGGCTGACTGCAATCATCGTTCCGGGGCCAACTAAGCTGTTTGGGCTGATTAGGAGCGATGAGGAGCTGGTTATTCCCTATAGCTGCATCCGCAAGATTGGCGAGGATGTTATTTTGGTAGAAGTGCGCCCGAAAATACAGGATCATATTAGATAATGCTATGAGAATATAAAACGAAAAAGCCCACCGTGAGGGAGCTTTGCGTTGGTGACGGCTTGTGGTATACTTTATTAAATACTCATGAAAAAAGAGAGGGCAACCAAATGAAATGCCGTTATTGCGCCAGCACCGATAGCAAGGTGATCGACAGCCGTCCAACAGACGATGGTTCCTCCATACGCCGCCGCAGGGAATGTAATGGTTGTGGAAGGCGCTTTACCACCTATGAAAAAATCGAAGAGCTGCCCATTATGGTCATCAAAAAAGATGGCAGGCGAGAATCCTTCGATAGCGAAAAAATCAGCGCAGGCCTGAGAAACGCCTGCGAAAAGCGCCCGATTTCGGCAAGCGAGCAGGACGAGCTTGTGGATAGTGTCGTGCGCGAGGTTTTTAACTCGCTAGAATCCGAGATTCCCAGCTCCACAATCGGGGAAATGGTGATTACCCGCCTCAAGGAGCTGGATGAGGTCGCATATGTCCGCTTTGCTTCGGTTTACAGGCAGTTTAAGGATATTAACACATTTATGCAGGAGCTTGAGCTGCTGCTCAGGGAAAAATGATGATTACTTGGGATATGGTTGCACAATTGCGCCGCGGGTATGTTTACAAAAAAGCAGCGGGCGATGTTGCTTATTTTCAAATGCCGGCTTTTTTGGAGGCGGGCATAAGTTGCCATGGCCTAAGCGCCAGAACGGGTGGCGTGAGCGATGGCTGCAACGCGTCGCTTAACATGAGCTTTAATCGCGAGGATGATACCCGTGAAAACATAATTACAAACCACCGCCTGCTTGCCAAAGCTGCCGGGATACCTTGGGAAAGCATGGTGATGGACACATTCGAGCATGGCGTAAATGTGATAAAGGTGGATAGTTCGCATATGGGCAGCGGCTACATCAAAGAATCGCTGCCGTTTTGTGATGGGCTTGTTACTAACGATCCCGCAGTAACACTGGTGACAGGGCATGCGGATTGCCTGCCGCTTTATCTTTACGATCCCGTGCGCAACTGCGCAGGGCTGATGCACGCAGGCTGGAAGGGCGTTTTCCACAACATCGTGCATAACACGGTGGAACTCATGAAGCGTGAGTACAACAGCAACCCAAAGGATATGCTGGCGGGGATTGGCCCGTGCATTTGTGCGGATTGCTTTGAGGCGGATGAAGAGCTTGGCGAGCTGTTTGCAAAGGAATATCCGCACGTGCGCTGTGTGTGGCCGGGCAGGCCCACAAAGGCGCAGGTTGATCTGCCGCTTGTGGTTGTGGCACAATACATAAATGAGGGGATTTTGGCCTCAAACATTTCATTGATGGATGTTTGCACGTTTGAGGAGCCAAATCGTCTATATTCCCACCGAAGAGATCGGGGGAAAACCGGCGGCATGGCATCGTTTTTGCGTTTACCGGCTAAGGATACGGATGCTTTTTTGCATGCCCCGCAAGAAAGGCTGGGGCTGTGAGAAATTATTGCCCACCCTGCGCATCCATCCAGTCGAAAAGGGCCTGAACAATTCTATCTTTTTCTTTAGCCTTGCTGTTTTGTGAATCATAACGAATGCCCTCGCCAATGGTGAGGGTATGTTTGGCTTTATCCGCATACATGGGGTAGAAGGTTGTGCAAAGGCCCGTGCGCTTATAATATTCGCTGCCGATAGTCACAAACCCCGAGTAGAATTGTGATACGCCCGCTTCTTTATAGTTTTCACCGTCACCCGGATTTTCGGGGAAAAGCAGTATATTATCCTCATATTCCATTGCGTCAACCGTTAGCTGAATTGTCTTTATTACCTCGCGCACCGATCCACGATAAACCGGTATTGGGTCAAGAGAGCGCAAAACAGTAAAAACCAATGGCGCAACAAGCCTTGGAATGTGCTTTCGCAAGCGTTCCGGCACCCAATGCAAAACTATATCCACACCGCTTGTGAGGTGTTCAGCGACAATGTCCTTATCAAGCATGCGGGATATGATCCATGAGCGGAAATAAAAAGGCAGGTGCAGGTTGGTTATGAGCGGGCCGTAAATTTCCAAGTGGTTGCAAACGAATACCACGGGGCCGTTTTCAATATCCACATTTTCCTTGCCGATTACGCGGCAGGGCATAAATGGGCGCACAATCGCACGAAGTATGCTGGGCAAAATATGCCGTGTGCGCTGCACGAGCTGCAGCTGCAGCCTTGTGCCAAGCGCCGGATTAACCTTGCCTTGCCGTTGCTGGGAACGATAGTGTGCAAGTTTACGCGAATAATCCTTGTTAAGCGGCTGTGCAAGTGCAAAAAGCAGCGCGATTGTTACAAAGATTGCGGGCCAGGTTGTCATTGTGTTAATCAGAAAATTGATGAAAGGGATTTCTTCCACATGAGTCCACCGGCCCTCGCCCAGGAAGGTCATAATAGTTATCATCAAAACCAAAATCAAAGTGGAGAGTGTCAAATTCCATTCAACTATGGCAGCGGTATTGTAATGATAGCCTCTGAGCTCCTCCTTGGTCATTTCAAGCTCCAGCACGGATTGCATATCGTAACCCATGCTTAATATAATTGAAAGAATGCACGCAAGGCCTACGCCCCAGAGCAAATATCCCGGCAGCAAGCTCCAGCCGGAAAACCAATCCCGATAAGTGCCTGTTATGGCGATTGTGATAAGGATTGCCCCCAGCACAAATACTGAGGGTTTGTCGTATTGCGCAAAGCGCCCTCCGCGCCTGAGGAGCCGGAAAGCTATGCCCGTAAACCCGCTCACCAGCAACAGCCACACGATCAAATTCCAGAACATATCAAGAATATCTGTATACTCAATCTGCACAATGCAGATGTAGGTTAGTAACGCAAGGTTGAGCGCCACTGCAGTGCTTGAAGCCATGCGGTTGTAAACACGATAAGCGGATACATTCTGTAACCTATCCGGATTGGTGGTTACACGGGGCGATTTTGATGGGGCATAGAGCAGTTGCCTTGCCAGTGTGAGCACTGAAATGGCAATGATCATAATCATTACATCTGAAATAGAGGCAATTTCAAGCGCACCTAAAAGTATTGCGTATTGCGAAATGATTGCCAGCAAGTGCACTGCAAGAAGCAAAGGCGCCTTCCATAATGTGCGCAAATGCAGGCGCTCGGCTAATCCATCCGACAATATGTGCTGCACCAATATCAAAACAATGCAAAACAGCAGCCGCAAAAAATGCGGCTGCGTTGTAACAGCGGGGTAGAGGAACAAAAGTGCAGCGTTTAGCAGCAGTGATAATGCTAATATTCCTGCGCCACGCACCTTCAAATCCTGAGGCAGCAGGTTACTAAAGCGCCTGCTGTAAAGGCGTGAAAACACGACCAATACCTGCCCGCAAAGGCACAGTGCGCCGCCAAACAGCATGTTTTCCAGCAGCAGCATGCTTAAGCTCATACAAATGTATAGAACAAACGCATCCAGCAGCTTATCCACGATCGCTTTTCCAATAGAGGAAAGCGATCGATTATCCGGAAAAATTCCCTCTTGTTCCATCCTTGTTATGCCTGCTTAACCGACATACTCTTTTGGTCGCTCCTGCCCGCGCAGCACGCGAAGAACACCTTCTGCAAGCGCAAGCAGCTCATCCTCACCCGGGTAAACCCGGACGTTTGCGATCAAGCTCACGCGATTTTTGATCGAACCCGTAAAGCGTGTGCTGTAGGCAAGGCCGCCGGTGAGTATGATCGCATCCACGCGCCCTTCGAGCACAGCAACCATAGCGCCGATTTCTTTTGAAATTTGGTAGGCCATCGATTCGAGCACAAGCGCTGCAAATTCATCGCCTTCTTTTATTAGCCGCTCGCAGGCCCTGAGATCGTGCGTGCCAAGGTACGCGCTCATGCCGCCCGAGCGGGATATTTTATCCAAAATGTCTTTTTGCTCATATGCGCCGGAGAAGCACATGCGAACAAGCGGCTCCGCCGGGAGTGCGCCTGTGCGTTCGGGGCTAAAGGGGCCTTCACCGGCCAAACCATCGTTAACATCAACAACACGGCCATAGCGGTGCGCTCCAACGGTTATGCCGCCGCCCATGTGGGCAACGATAAAGCGGCAATCCTCATATTCCTTGCCCATGTCGCGTGCGCAACGCCTCGCAACAGCCTTTTGGTTAAGCGCATGGAAAACGCTGCGCCGCTCAATGCCCGGCATGCCGGTCAGCTTAGCATAAGGATCCATTTCGTCAACCACGATGGGGTCAACAACAAACGCTTGTTTGCCCATTTGGTGTGCAAGCTCAGCCGCTATAATTCCGCCCAGACTGGAAGCATGGGAAGCGGCGGTGGAGTGAATAAGATCGTGAAGCATACGCTCGTTAACGAGGTATACGCCACTATCGATAGGCTCAACAAGGCCGCCACGGCCAACGATTGCATCAAACTCGTTTAGATCGAGGTTGTGCTTTGCAATCATTTCCTTAATTAAATCAGCGCGCATGTCCTTTTGTGCGGCAATGGTGTCGAATTTATCGATCTCGCTTTTCTCGTGGCGCACAACATCCTCAAACAACATTTTTTCATTTTCAAATACGCCCATTTTTGTGGATGTGGAGCCGGGGTTGATAACTAACAGTTTATATGCTTTGTTCTCGCTCATGTTTTTATCTCCTTCCTAACCGCTTATAGTACAATCGGGCCTGTCCGTGCGACATCCACATCGGGGATTTCGTTTAGGCGCTTACAAAAATCATCCAGTGTAACAGGATCTCCGCTTAGCTCAAGCGTAACCTCTTGCTCCGTTTCAACAATCTTTGCGCCAAACTCGGCAGCAATGGCTATTACGGCTTTTGCGGCAGAAGGTTTTGCGCGGACGATCGCAAGCTCGCGGCTTAGGTGAATACTATCATCGCAGGGTGTGACTGATCTTACGCACGCAAGGCGTGAAAGGCGGTGCACAACATTTGGCAGCGTTGTGTCAAAGCATTCGAGTGAAAGAGTGATGCGTGAAACGCTTGGCTCCATACACTCCGCAACGGCGAGGCTCTTAATGTTCCAGCCCTCCCGCCGAATTTGGGCGGTTATTCTTGTAAGTACACCAAACTCATTGTCCACCATCAAAGTAAGAATGTGCGCAGTTTGAGGTTTTTTCATGCTTGCGTTTGGATTGCGTGTGCAATCCAGCCTCCTTCCTGACTGTTAGAATGAGCATTTATTCTCTTAATAGATTATACAACATTACACAAAGATGCAAGAATGCTTTCGACTTAAAGCACAAGATATATTATGTATGCAAATTTATGCTCAAATTAGGCAACGCTTTGAAATTATTGTGCTTTCTTTGCGTATAATTGACTTCGCTGCGCATTTGGGGGTACAATCAAAAAGCAATATATTAAAATGGGAGAAGCTTAATGAAAAAACGGTATCTGGCAGCTGTGGTTGCCGTATTTATTGCTTTTAGCATGATCGGTTGCGATATAAAAAGCGATACGCCATCTCCAAGCAGCAGCCCAACGCCGCCACAGGCGGAGGATGTTGTGATCGCCCGAGTAAGGGATGTTGAGCTTTATAAAAGCAAGTTTCAGTCGGTTTTTAGAATATATTTTAATAACTATGCAGGCTATGGCGCGGATTTTTCGGATGAAGAGTTGTTAAAGTCCTTTCAAAACTGGATGTTTGATACTTTTGTGCAAAACGAAGTGTTATATCAGCAAACTCAAATAGCCGGTTTAACGCTAACGCCGGAAGAAGAAGCAGAATACAGGCAGATCGCGCAGGATCGTTACGATGAATATGTTGAGTATTACACAAGCCTTGCTGAAGAGGCTGGCATTGAGGATCCTGCAACAGCAGCGGTAGAGAGGCTTTTAGAAGATTTGGCGCTCGATAATTTAGATGAAGAGGGCTTTAAAGAAAACTATTACGATGAACTTAGGCGTGTGCGCCTGCAGGAAAAGCTTAGGGAGCAGGTTGTGGCGGATGTTACCGTATCAGAAGCCGTGACATTATCATCGTTTAAGTCGGATGTGCAGTTTTACCGCGACAGATATGCGGAAAATCCAGGTTCATATAGGACCGACGTGAGCGCGGGAAACGATTATAACCTGCCGCCGCTTTTTGTTCCGGAGGGCTACAGAAGGGTAAAGCATATTCTGGTGGATGATGAGCAACTGGCAATCTCACTAAAAGCGCGGCTGGATGCAGGCGAGGATTTTGACAAGCTCATGGAAGAATACGGCACGGATAACGGCATAAAGTCGGAACCAAACAAAAGCGAAGGATACTTGATGGATAAAAACACAAATTTTGTCCCAGAGTTTTTGGAAGCGGCGCTTGCCCTGGAGAACATTGGCGACCTTACGGAACCAGTGAAAAGTGAGCATGGCTATCATATTATCAAGCTGGTGGATATAATTGAGAGCAGAGAGCTTACCTATGAAGAGGTAAAAGAGAATTACGATATTATGATACTTGAAACAATGCAGGAAGAGCACTATAAAAGCCAAATTGAGCTTTGGAAGGAAGACGCGCAGATAGTAAGCTACATCGGCCGCATCCGTGACATGGGTGTTGGCGGCACGTTTGATTAGGAGTGGGCAATGAATAAAACTGTTATGGGCGTATACCGTGTGTATTGCAAACAAAGCGGACAATCCTTTGTTGGCTTCAGCAGAAACATTGAAGGCACGCGTAAGCGGCTGCGCTTTGAGCTAAAGCTTAACGCGTGCTCCTACAGACCGCTTCAGGCCTTCTACAACGAGTGTAAGGGCGATGTGGAGTTTGAGGCGCTTGAAGAATACGCGCCCGCCCCGGAGCTACTGGAAGAAGAGGTTGATGCGCATTTGATGGCCATGCTGCTGCGCCACAAAGCCGCGTTAAACGCAAAGCCAATTCAGGTGCAGGTGTAGGTTTGCCCGCCCAAAGCGGGTAACGGCCAAAACAACTTGCAAAAAAAGCGCCCTTTCCGGTTTAGAGCAACATACTTCCCTCCGCATGCGAATAAGTATTTTATAAAACGCATGACGGGGGGATCTTTATGCATACAAGTACAATAAAACAGGGCAAAACCCTGCGCATGATCGCGCTGGTGACGCTTATTTGTTTGCTCGTGGGTGCTATGTGTGGCTGCGGCGTGTTTGACAAATGGTTTGGCGGCAAAGGTGAAGAACCAATTTTGGAGGAGCCGGTCGATTCGACTGTGGGGTTCAGGCGTACGGTTTTATATTTTCAAACGGATGACGGGCAGATGGTGCCTGTTATGAAGTTGCTCCCATGGGAGGAGGGCATTGGCCGCGCCGCGCTTAATCAACTGATAGATACCGACACAAACAGGATATCCGCTGCAAAAATGGGGCTTAAAAACGTGGTACCTCAGGGGGTAAGCTTTGTGCTCTCCATTTCGGACGATGCTGTGGCAACCGTAAATATACTAGGGCTGACGGAGCTTTCAAGCGCTGAGGCCGAGCAGAATATGATAACCGGAATAATCAATACGCTGACTGAGTTTGATAGCATTTCAAGCGTGCGCTTTGAGTTTGACGGCAAGCAAATGAAAAAGCTGAGCAACGGCACCTTAGTTGATGGAGTATTTCTTGTGCAGGCATTAAACCCAGAGCCGATGACTGTAGCCAACGAGGGTGAGGATCAATATCAGATGACGCTGTATTTCCCGAATAACTCGGCAAGCCTGCATGTGCCTGTAACACGCACGGTAACAATCGAGCCGACATTTATGCTTGCCATGCAGGAATTAGTGAGCGGCCCTGTGGACATTACGCTTCGGAATTGTTTCCCGGAAGGGACGCAGGTGCTTTCGGCGACATTGGAGGATGGCGTTGCAACGGTGAACCTTTCAGGTGAATTTGCGCAGCTGCAGAGCACACCCGAGCTTGAATTGGCCGCTCTGGAGAGCATACAGCTTGTTGCAAAACAATTTGCCAGCGTTTCTGCCTTGCAGGTTCAGATTGAAGGAACGGATTATCAAAGCGCATCCATGGAAACTATGGCGGTGCCCGTGTATGTAAACGAATACAGATAAAAGAAAAGTGCAAGACTGTTAAATAACTCGGGAACTTATATTCGCCGTTGATAGGCGCATTCTGTAGAAACTAATCAAGCAAAAAAAGATTCAAGCACGGACTGAATTTATTTGTCCGTGCTTGATGTTTGGGTGTAGAATTAAAAAATGCTTATTCATAATGGTCTGTTTTAAGCTTGTCAATATGCGCATTTATTGTGGTGAGCGCATATGATTTTCGTGTGCATGCGTAATGTTTGGTTGCGGTTTAGCATCATTTTGTGGTGCCAGAGAGAATATAATAATCCTCCGTCTCAAGCATCACATCATATACAAATTCGCTTCCAAGACGAGAGGCTTCTTCACTGCAGGACAAAAGCGGCGTGGATATACAGGGCTTATCCAGCGAATCATGCCTTGAGTTAATCACTTGCCTGCCACTGCCATGTGCAATGATAAACCGGCCGCCTGGGCGCAAGCATTTTATAATCTGCGCACTAAACCGCTGCTTGTCAATAAAATGCGGATAAGCGTTGTAAACGATCAAGACATCTGCCTGTTCATCCGGATCATACAAATAAAAATCCTGCACTGCGGCTTGAAGGCATGAAAGTGCGGAATATTTACTCTCCAAAATTTCGATCATTGCTGGTGATATGTCCATTGCGAGCAATTTTATCGGCTGAAACGTTAAAACAGGCTCTACCATAACGCCCGTGCCGCAAGCAACATCCAATACTTTGGCGTGGCTAGGAAAATGGGCGGCTTTTAATAGGCTCACAAGCTTGTCCGTTTCGCCGCCGTTATATGTATCCCAGGAAGCGGCCGCTTTATCAAAAAACTGTTTTATGGTTGAAGTATGCTGCTTATTCATATTGTGCCGATCCTCCGCGCAGGCGTTTCGAAAAATCTGGTCTTTTGCAGGGCTAATACAAGCGCCGGAATACATGAGAGCTGTATCACAATGCCGGGAAACCCGGTTACAAAAGCTGCCGTTAAGAAAATTTCAAGGCTATATGCGCGCCCGGCAATGCCCATCAATATCGCGTTCGCAATGCCCGAAATAGCTCTGCCTCCGAGCATGGATGCTATCATTGCCGGATATATTGACCATTTTACATTACGGTATAACCAGCCCGTCAACGTGCCATATGCACAAAGCTCCAGCGACATCGCGATTGCTGTTGGAAATAGGGGAGGCATGCCTGTCAGTAAAGAAGAAAGATATGGCAATATCAGACCGCAAAGCGCACCATAAGGCGCGCCAAGCAACAGCCCTGCAATTATAACAGGTATGTGCATGGGTAAAAGTACCGTGCCGGCAGCCAGCATATGCATCAGCGTAGGCAAAATAAGTCCCATTGCAATCAGTGCTGCGGTAAGCGTCATGTTTTTTGTCGTAAGCTTCATTTGATCCATTCCTTTCATGCGATGCTAAAGAAACAAAACGGTTCGCACATGTATTGTATAAGCGACCGAACAATGTTCGCAAGCCTGCAGGGGGGATAGATTTTCTGCATCTACGACAAACAGCACATAAATCAATGTATTTTATAAGTGCACGAGCAATTTTCTTAATATTCGGCGATAATATGTTATAAATGTTGTGCAGTGAGAGAAAAACAATAACGATATTTTTCAACGGCATGCCTTGTTTAAAAAGAATAAATTAGGAAAATAACAATTTGGTCAAAATGGTTGGCCACGCTCTTGGGTAAATGGTTAAAAGAAAAACAGGCTCCGATGGAACCTGTTTTTCTTTGGTACCCCCTCAGGGATTCGAACCCTGGACACCCTGATTAAGAGTCAGGTGCTCTAGCCAACTGAGCTAAGGAGGCATGTTTTGTGGTGTGGATAAACCTTGTTTTGCCCATTCTAGGCGGGTTTCATGGGTTAATTGTTTTTCTTGTCCAAGAGCGGAACCTCTGATCTTTGCCGTTCCAGCCCCACAGATTAGGATTATATCACTACACATTATGCTTGTCAAACGCTTTTTATCCAAAGCAAAAATCAAGCGAACGACCACTAAGATTATATTTTAGGCTCGATAAGAAGCATCCACAGTAAACCAAACAAATAAAAGTTTATCCAAATGACATTACTTGATAAACCTTATTTAAACTACAACAATATTATCTACATCATTCATTAATCCTCTCCAAATAATATATATATCCTGTATTGCTAACATAGAGCAAACGGTTAAGCTCATCGTCCATTATGCGAAATAATTTAAATGAATTTCCAAGTGTATCAGAAACTAAATATACAACCGCTTCATTAGCTGAATCTATACCAATTTGATGTATTGCTTGTTCTTCCGTGAAACCCATATCCATTAATTCGGACAAGCCAATGCTTGCCAAGGTAAACACAGGGGATTTTGTTGTTACTGATGACGAAGAAACTTCATCCACATTTATTATAATTGTTTGCATTTCCAAATCTTTCGCAACGTTTTCTGATATTGGAGTGTCTTTTGGAACATAATAGTAACCCGACAAAGCATATACGCCCATTATCGGAGAATCGCTCCATTCACCCTCATCTATAAATTCATCCTTATTTAAATCATTTTCTTCTACATTGTTTTCTGTTCTATTAGTCGAGTTATCGATTCTATTTGAACATGCTGATAAACAAATGAGGCATAAAAAAACTAATAACAAATTTCTTAATAGTATTTTCATTATTTAAAAGTCTCCTTTAAGTGAATTTTCTAAAGACATAATCAGGGATGCCTGCATAACAATCAATATATTCTTGCTTTTTCGATTTAGGCAAGATCCCTTGACTTCCATCAAATTCATTAATTAATGGGTACGTGAATTGATTTCCGTATTGTTTTAGATAATCTTTAAAAATCGGATATTGGTTACCGCCTTTTTTATCTTTAACGTGAAAATGAAGGTGTACTCCTGAAGAGTTCCCCGTTGTTCCCATCAGTGCTAATTTTTGACCTTTGTTTACTCTTTGACCGTTATTTACAACAATAGAGCCATACTCCAAGTGCCCATAAAATGATGTATATCCATTATCGTGTAATATCCAAACACTATTGCCACTCGCGCCATCCTGTGAATGACCACAATTTTTCATCCCTTTATGCTGACACCCGTTAACAATATTAATAACAACACCCTTTTCAATTGCCACTACAATTTTATTTGATACTATTCCATCTATATCAATTGACAATCGGTGCGCTCCACCACTCTGCGGATAATATTCAAGGCTATTGACTCTAAACGAACCAGGTGTTGGCCATATTGGTGAAAACTTTCCGTCATTAGTTATTCCATCTTGTGATATATTAAACACATTAAACCGCATCAAAATCCCATTATTTTGGGGGCTGTCTTTAATCTCCTGCGCCTCAACCCAAATTTGATAATTATGCCCAGCATGTATATACGATGAAGGGATTGTATATTCCCAAATATTTGGCTTACCATGAGTAACCCAAACCGTATTTATCGAATTCTCGCTTGACGCAATCAAGGTCGGGGCACCGTTTGGATTGCAGTTCAAATCTCTTAAGCTAACTTCAATTACGTTTGCATCGTCATAGGTGCCGGAAAGTTTAAATTCCCCAGGTTGAATCTGCTTATTGTCCTCATAACCGTTTATTGTTGGCTTTTGTAGTTTAACAGCCGTCACAGCAACAGAAACAGCCAATGCACTGCTTTGACCGCTGGAATTGATTGCAAACACATCTACATACATTGTTCCGGGCTTATTGGCCAGATTCCAACCATACTCTAAGTCATGAATCAAGCCGCTTGACCCGCTTGTTCCCTCAAAGCTCCAATTGACGACATAACCAGTTGCAAACTCGGATTTTAGCCACGACAGTGAATAATACTGTCCGCCTGTTGCAGTGGTTGGACAATAATTGCCTATTGGGGCGGATGGCTTGGGGGCAGCTTTAACCGTAACCTCTACCGTCTTAACATAGTCCGGACTTGTGTATTCCACTCTATTTTTGTCAATGGGGCAAATTTTAATGGTATGCGTTCCGGCTGTAAGCCAATCAATTATTCTTGTTGAATAGCTTGATATACCCTCTTTCATTGTTTGTGGTGCCCAAAACCCACCATTAACATATATTCTTACACTTTTCACATCCGCATTTGTATCGTAGGTAAGATAAAAATCTCCGCCCTCGGTTATAACGGTTTTGCTGGCTTTGAAATTCGAAATCTGCGGATTTAGAGCGGCAGCCTTTACCGTCAAAACAAACGAGTCAAGAAACACGCCTGTATAGGTCGCATTGCTCGCCCAAACGTTTACATTATACGTGCCTGCTTTGAGGGTTGATGTATCTAAGATTGTGCCTAAGAGGGAATATGTTTTTGCACCTATATTGCTTTTAGGCGCTGCAATATCTCTGCCTGTTTCCGGGTTATAGGTGTTCACCGTGACCTTAATTAAATCACTGCTTCCCGATGTTACCACACCAGAATTCAATATAAGTGTTTCGCCCTCCGTGATGGTTCTGTTCGATAGACCGGTAACCGTGATATTGTCATTTTCATTTGGTTTAACAAAAAGCGTAAACACGCCGATTTTTATTCCATCATATGTTGCGTTTCTTGCCCACACCTGAACCGTGTACGTTCCGATGGGGAGGCTGGAAGTGTTAACTACCGTGCCTTCAAGGAAATGTATTCTTGTGCCGGAAGTTTCCGTTCGCTTATCAAGACCCCAATTTTCGATATTTACGGTAACCATTGATAAATCGCTTATTTGCGATGTGACCATGCCGGATGCTATGGTCAGTTTTTCGCCTTGTATGATTGTATGATTTTGAAGACCATAAATTGAGATTTCATCCGAAAGCGGCGTGGGTGTTGGTGTTACTATCGGCGTTGGTGTTGCTTTTGGGGTTACTGTAGGTGTCGGCGTAGCTTTCGGTGTTGGTGTTGGTGTTGCCTTTGCCTTAACCGTTAGGGTGACCGTGTATTGCGGTCTTGTAGGTGAGGTCACCGTTGCATTTTTCGCCCACACATTCAAGTCGTATGTTCCTGCTTTAAGCTTAGAGGTGTCTAGCTCTGTTCCGGAAAGACTATACGTTTTTGCGCCTATATTGGTCTTTCGTGCTTCAATATCGCCGGTTGCGGCACTATAGACATTCACGGTAACGATTGTTAGGTTGCTGCTTTCTGATGTTACCTTGCCCGATTCTATCCTTAGAATATCGCCCTCGGTAATGGTGTAGTTTATTAGCGAACTTACCGTTATATTATCCGAAGGCATTGGGGTAGCTTTTGGGGTTACTGTGGGGGTCGGCGTTGCTTTCGGCGTAGCAGTGGCTTTTGGGGTGGGTGTCGGCGTAGCTTTCGGTGTTGGTGTTGGTGTTGCCTTTGCCTTAACTGTTAGGGTGACTGTGTATTGCGGTCTTGTGGGGGAGGTCACCGTTGCATTTTTAGCCCACACATTCAAGTCGTATGTTCCTGCTTTAAGCTTAGAGGTGTCTAGCTCTGTGCCGGAAAGATTATACGTTTTTGAACCGATATTTGTCTGTTGCTTCAATATCGCCTGTTGATGCACTATAGACATTTACCGTAACGATTGTTAGGTTGCTGCTTTCTGATGTTACCTTGCCCGATGCTATCCTTAGAATATCGCCCTCTGTGATGGTATGGTTTTTAAATGAGCTAACCGTTATATTGTCTGAAACGGATTTTGTGGTAAAGCGCACAGAAGCAGAATGGCTAATTTCGCCGTTTACATTCACCGCAAAGGCACGATAATCATAGGTTGTGCCCGGCTCTAACCCTCTTAGTGTGTACTTTATTTCTCTGTCATCTGGATCTTTCGGCTTATACGGTTCACACTCCTTCCACGAACCAGAAGACGCTTTTTTATACTCAAATCCCTGTACCTCAATCTCGATCCCCTTATTGGCATTAACATATCCGAACAATTCGGCATATGTTTCCCCAACAACCAAATCATACGCACTTCGCGCCGAAACATCGGGGGGAGCCGCCATTGTCGCCATAGGACATAAGACAGAAACCATTATCGCCAACACGACAACCAAAGAGAAAATTTTTCTTGCTTTCATGGGAATAAAGTTCCTTCCTCATTTTCCTCAAGTAGTATTAGAGTGACCGCCGTTTAGTCCTATGAAGTTGTATAAAATCAGGCATTAATCTAGAAATGAATTTAACACCATAATTCTACCATATATTCTTTAATTTTACAATAGTAAATTCCAAAAATTAGCTTTCGTTTAACTGCGAGCCTATCTTCCCATCAATAAAAGAACAATATCATAAACTAAAATTACTGGCGTAAACACGCCAACAGGTAGAGAAATCATCAGTTTTATAAAAATCCCTATTATAGATATCGATATTACCTCTGTCTGCCTCCATCTTCTAAAGCGGTTAATTGTCAACCATCCAGAAATGAGTACACTGAACACAAATACGTATACCGGAATGTAAGACACATCCAATAATAGTGAATTAAGCATAATAGAAAGAAATATAAGAACTGTAAATATGCCATCAATAACAAGGTTTTTTATTCGCTCTCGCCTTTTCTCTTTAAATACATCAGTCACGCATTGTGGACAAATTCCTTGTGTCTCATCAAAGCATTCCCTGCACAAATTCTTGCCACAAATATCACAAGTCCCAACCACTAAAGAGCCAGAGTGATAATAACAACTGTGTCCTCCCTGAAATGTCTCGGTGTTTGATGGCATGTTGCTGTTTCCTTTCGTACAATTAGTTTTTTCGAAGGTGGATATAACCATTCCGCAAAGGTACACTTTTGCGAAGTCGGTTATATTTATCACTATAACGGATAATTATGGTATTTTCAACAGCTTTCTTATGAAATTTACGTTCAAATTACATAAAATGTTGATTTTTAGTTAAAAGGAACATGTTTTGATGCCATTTCGCAAAAGTGTACCTTTACGAAGTCGGTTTTCGTTTTATCTGTTGAATTAGGCGATATTCGCCCAGCCTTTTATAGAAGGTTGTTTCCTTCATATTACACAGGCTTAGAATTTCCTCGATCGAAAGCTGTTTGCGCTCCCACCTTGCCACAAGCTCCCCAAAGTTTCGCGGCGGCTCCTTCGGCGGCCTGCCAAACCGCACGCCGCGCGCCTTAGCTGCCGCTATCCCCTCTGCTTGCCGCTGCCGGATGTTTTCACGCTCGTTCTGCGCCACGAATGACAGCACCTGTAATACCAAATCGGCGATAAATGTTCCCATCAAATCTTTATGCAGACGTGTATCCAAAAGCGGCATATCGATCACCGCGATATCTGCGCCAATCTCTTTGGTGATCTTGCGCCATTGGTTTTGAATCTCTTCGTAATTACGCCCCAAACGGTCAATGCTTTTGATATACAGCAAATCCCCCATTTTTAACTTCTTGACCAATTTTATATAACTCGGCCTATCAAAACTCTTCCCCGACTGCTTGTCGATAAATAACCGACTGCCATAAACATTAAGCCCCCGCATCGCCACCAACTGCCGATCCTCATTCTGATCCGCACTCGACACCCTGATATACCCATATGTGGACATAAAAATACCCCCCTTCATAGAATCTTATTCTACAAAAAGGGGGGGTAAGACGATTATGTATAATTGGAAGTTTTTTATGAACCCTAACCTCTATATAAACCTTATAACAACTAATTACTTAGCATTTTGGCGCTCTTTATAATATTTTCTTTGTTTTTCCACATCTTCAAGATCTTCAAACAGGAAATTATCCGAAAGATCATCTGTGGCATCAAAATAAACTTCTTCGCCATCAACTATATCGTCCTTCATTGCCTGAAGAAGAAATCCATATTTGTCTAATATTAAGCAGTAGACCCTACCCGAATCAGTAATAACCGATATTTCCCAACCATTTTCATCATGCCCAACTACATGCGTTTCTTTAATATTTCGAATGTTTAGATGAAATAATTTTTCAGCCAATTCCTTCATAGCCTCATCAAGACCTTCTTCAGCATCAGTTAAACTTTCATCTTCATCCATAAGCTCTACTAGATAGTTATTGTCCATCAATGTATCCTTTAACAAATTCTTGCTCTTGCTAATTTCTAAGTTTTTATCGGTCTCAGACCCCCCACTGCTACAAGATGTTAGCAAGGGAAGAATAAAGCAAACGGCACAGATTAAAGCAATAATTATCATTAGTTTTTTCATGAACCATCACCCCTACATTTTATTGGGCCAGCTACCGGCATAATCTGCCGTCTTACCCTTAAGCTTATTTTCTTGTCCGGCAAAATAATATGCATCCCATTCAACTGCTTGTTGAAAATATGGTCTGCTATTAATTGAATCATTATGTATATACTTACCTTTCAAGGAACTATCAAGCCACTTTTGCCTTGTCATGTCGCTTACTATATGGTCGTTTTCCCCAAGTATTACCTCCCGTTGATAAGCATGCCTACATTCATGGATAACGGTTCGCATCATGAGGTAGTAATTGGTGTATCCAAATTTATCGGCTATTATTACCTTGTTTTCATATTCATTAGTATTTTCATTTAAATATGCATCAGTCTTTCCATAATAGAAAAATCCGAGTTCTTCAAAGTATATTTTCCAACTATCACTTAAATTTAATATTTCTTTAACATCATTAAATAAAGATATTAACATTTCTTTTCTTCCATTTTTGGTTGCTTTTTTCCATTCCTTTTCCGAATATTTGCCTTCCAAAAGTTGAAGACATTCCTCCCTCATTCTCCAGTCTTCTGCCCTTTCTTCATTCCTCTCAGACCCAAGCTGTGCAATTCTATACCCATTCCAAGTAGTTTCGCCGTTTGGCGCCCAATGAAAGACATAGATTGCAGGATAATATAGCGTTAAATCGGGGTCGGCATAATGAAATACCTCCTCGCCGATTTGGGGCGGTTTACCTTCAAAATTGACCGATTTGAGATAAACATTCCATCCCTCTTCGCCTGAAAATGCGTTATCACCAATATAGGTTACAGTGGCGGGGATGGTAATGCTTTTTAAGTTCCTGCAAAGAAAAAATGCACCATCTCCGATGCTTGTTACTCCGTAGGGGATTTTTACCTCTTCCAAGTCAAAACACGTCCAAAAAGCTCTGTCTCCAATGCTGGCCACACTATTTGGAATAGACACGCTTGTAATAGTTCTAAGGTCAACCCCATCTTCCCCCCAAAGGGGGTAGTTCTCTGAAAAAGCAGAAGAAATAGATTTTACCCCATCGGGAATGACGACATCTAAGCTTGTCCCTGTATACCTGACTAAGATATCGTTTACGATAAAGAAATCTCCAGAATGACCGGAGGGAATTGGGATTCCGGAATCTGCGCCTATGTAAACAACACTCTCGGGGATACTTACATTTTTCAAATCAAAGCACTTATCGAATGCGGATTCACCAATATGCGTTACGCCCTCAGGGATGGTTACGCTTGTCAACCCTTCTTCCCATCCGGAAAATGCCCATTCCCCGATGCGCGTTACAGGCATACCGTCAATGGTGGAAGGAATCGTTACCTTACCGCCTTTGCCGCTATAACTTGAAATCTCTACCGTTCCGTCCGATAAAACTCGATACCCATAACCGTCACTCGTTGCCGCAAAAGTGATGGTTGGCAACAATGCAACCAGCATGCAAAACGCCAGGATCAGCGAAATAGCACGTTTTTTCATTTGTGTTATCCCTTTCGTAGAACATTAAAGGTAGTTGGAAATGCCTCGAGGCATTAAGGAAACACACAATATTTCTATTTTATCTATCGTAAATAAGTATATCAAACACGCTACATATTAGCAATAAATGGAGAAAACTTTTAACCTAATAATTACATTCCTATCCCGAATAATACGGTGCTTTATCCACTCGGCAGTAGCCGTAGGGGGTTAGGAGCACGATATCATTTAGGGTGGCGAACTCTTCCGGTTTGATGATACGTTTTTCTTCCGTTGTGGTGCTTTTGGTTTTGCCGCGCGGTGTGCCTAAATATGGGTCGGTCTGTGTGCCTTTTGAGTGCTTTGTTTTCTCAAATGTGCCGACCAAGCGGCTAAAATACTCCTGCGTTTCGGCGTCCGTTGCGCCTAGAATCGCCTTGTAGGCGCATGTGTCGGCGATGACCTTGCGCGCATTCGTGCCATAGATCGTGTCTAACTGCGCTAGGCTTTGGATTATCAGGCAGATCGTGATCTTTTTCGAGCGCAAGGTTGCCAAGCCGTCCAGCATTGCGCTGATTTTGCCTAGGCGGGGGAACTCGTCTAGCAGAAAAAGGATCGGGCTTGCGCTTTTTTCATCGCGCCTTTCGAAGTAGGTTAAAAACTGGTTGACGATCAAGGTTAAAAGCGGCTTCCACTGCCTTAAAAGGTGTTCCGGGATATGCACAAAAATGTCATACCCGCGCTCTAAGTTTGCGGGGGTGATGTTCCTTTTGCGCGACAGGCAGGAAATTAGGTTTCGGTCGGTCACAAATGGGATGATATTCCTATCAAGCTCTGTCATAACGCTAGACAAAAGCCTGTTATCCGCATCCACAAAGCTGGACACATACAGCCGCGCCGCCATTTGCGGGCTGTTTGACAATTCTTCGATCAATCCCGCGGGAGACGGTGTTAGCATAGCCTCGACCGTTTTCAAGAAGGAAAGTCCAAGACTAGAATAGTGCAATATCGCCGCTGTTAGTATGTTTTGCGCGCTTTCGATCCAAAACGGGTCTTTCACATCTGGCGGCAGAGGGATGATCGCCTGCGCAATCGCCTTTGCCTCCTGCGGCGGGTTGTGGCTGGTTTTTAGAAGGTAGTACGGATCAAACCCGCAAGAGTGTTCATCCAACGGATTAAACACCTTCACCGCCTGGCGTTCCTTCGATGAATTTTCATATAGCTCGCCCTTGATATCTATCACAAACACGCGCTCGTTCCAGCCTTTGAGGGTTGGGATCGCAATACAAGAACTTTTCCCGCTTCCCACACCGCCAACGGTTAACACATGCCCGTCAATCCCCTCCGGTTTCACGATATATTTGTGCTGTTTCCTGCCAAATATCACACCATGGGGCGTGTCGCTCGTCAGTATATCGTTAACTTTCGGCTGTGTGCGTTTCTTTTCCTTCACAGGATGCGCCCCTTTTTTGCCCCACCATCTGACTATGTTTACGATAAACAAAATAATAGCTAGAATCCATGAAATGTTTAATGCCAATTCAGATTCTTCAAACCACAACGAATAAATAACCGGAAATATTAGCCCTGTGAACCACAGGAGCTTTAACACCGGCTTGAAGATAGCTCGAATAATAGACAAAAATATTTTTATCCCTTCTTCGTGTGGACTGCCCATAGTTACACATCCTCCCGCCAACATGAATAGCTATACCTATTCATGTTAGGAACTGGATAACACCTTTTTTATCGTTCTCGCCCGTGCGTTGGCAACCTGTTGCCCTTCGCCTTCTCGCTGAGCTTACGCTCGGCGTTCGATAGGGCAAGCATGTCTTTGACCGAATGCGCCGCCTCTTCCTTGTGCAGGCGTTTTAATGTGTCTGCAATATCTTTTCTATCCTCGCGCATTTGTGCAATCATAGTAAACGCGCGGTATTCCTTCTCAATTTCATGGCGGTTGTCTAAAAGCGTCTTAAAGTCTGCTTCCGGCATTTGGCGCAAAGCCGCAGCCTCGGCCGTGATGCGCGTTATTTCATGCTCCGCATATTCGTGTGATATGCGAAACTCGCGCACAAAGTGATCCTGTGCACGAGTAAGGGAATCATAAAGCCCGCTAATTTGAGTGTTTATCTCCTTCTTGCTCTGGAACAGCCCCATGCCCTGCTTTTTCGTTTCAAGCTCTGCAATCTTTTCGCCAAGCGCGCGAATGTCTGTCGCCTGTTCCTCGATATCTTCCGCCCTGCAATAAAGCCGCCGCAAATTATCCTTCCGGCTTGCTTCTTCTTGCTTTATCGCCATGATTTGTTTATCCAAAATTGCGTGGCAGGCTTTTAGCTCATGCAGATATTCGGCTAATTCGTGGGCGTTCATGCCTTTGTTTCGCTCGATGATTGCGCGGTTTTCCTGCGCTCTTTCGCTTGTTCGCCCCTTCGCTTCGATAGCCAAAGCGCTGTATCCCACATGAATAGTCGGCTCGCGGTCTATCCCTTGCGCCTCTAATGAACGGTAATCGATACGTTCATGACCCTTTGCCAATAAACGCGTATTGCAAACATCTGCCCAATTTTCCCGCCACTTTTCAAGATGCGCCTTGTCGTTCCAGCCCCGATTTTTCTTGCCAAAGCCGGAAGGTGTAACCTCCCGCATCGTCAAAAGAATGTGAGCATGAGGATTACGTCGCAACAAGTGCCCGTCCTCTCGTGTTGGGGCAAAATCCGCCCCAACACCTCGCTCACGGCACTGCTGCTCCTTTTCCCCACAAAACCCGCTACGCTGGGCTTTTGCGGGGGCCCCTTCATGAATAGCCACATCCGCACACATCCCCTTTGAGACGAAATTATCCTGCACGTATTCCCTCAAAACCTCGATTTGCTCCTGCAAGCTAAACTCCACAGGCAATGCAATTTCAACCTCTCGTGCCGTCTGTGCATCAATCCGCTTTTCGGCTTTCTCCACAGCGTTCCAAAGAATAGACCTATCTCGAAATTCAGTCGGGCTACCTTCCGGCAAGATAATTTCGTTATGAACAACACCCGATTTTCGCGTGTAATCATGCGTCAACCCATCACGCTCATTATGCAATTTTTCACCCGAACGATAGGCAGCGGCGGCAACGCTAGAGCGCCCCGCACTTCTGCTTATGATTTTTACACTACAGTGATAAATTGCCATATCGTCACATCACTCTTCGCTTAATCATTTCAGCCAAGGACGGCTGAAATTCAGCGCTTCGAGGCTGCTCCTTGCTTTTTCTATATCTTATTCGTGCATCGCATTTTTTGTGATGCACGAATAAGCAGGCAACGCAAAAAAAGCGTTGCCGTATTACCTGCACAACGTGCAGGTACGGGCGAAGCCCGTCACACCCCGCAAAAGGGCTCCCGCAAAAGCAAGCTTTTGCGGGAAAGAGGAGCAATCTCGAAGCGTTAAGCTTTGGGCGCAGACCAAAGCGATAAGCGGAGAGTATTGCGACGTGCGGGCGCACACATTCGAAGAATGTATAAGTGCGCCCTTCGGGATTTTTGCGCGCCGCCTACACCCAAGTTCGCTTAAAATTTTGTTGCATCTGGAAGCCAATATTTTTTGCATCCAATAAAATGCGCGCACAAAATCGCACGTTCGGGAGGCGCAATCTACAGGCAATATGCATATATTGTCTGTAGGTGTGCCGATTCCAGAACGTGCCATGCGAAAAAGGAGTAAGTGAAATGACTGAAAAAGAGAAACAACGCCTCGAAAAGCTAAACGAAAAAATCACCCAAATGAAAGCTCAGCAGCAAGCAATTATCGCCCGCGACAAAGAACGCGCCCGCAAAGAACGAACCCGCCGCCTGATCCAAAACGGCGCACTCGCCGAACAATACCTAAACTGCAAGGATATGCCGCCCGATGAGTTTGAACATTTTTTGAATGAACTCGTTAAGATTCCAGCAATATTAGAAGTGATAAAAAAGAAAAACGAGCCTTCATAAAATGAATGCCCGTCTGTGTAGTTTTTTGTCTGTTAGCATTAACGTTAATTACCCTCACCACGCATTTTTATTGCCCCGTTATTGCGCTTCATTATCTCCATATTATCAAGGGGGTTAAACTCGGCAAAATTCATCTGTAAATCATTGCCAAACATATTGACGTATTCTTTCACGATTTCAATGCTTGAATGCCCAAGTATCTTTTGAAGTCTGAATATATCTCCGTTGTTTAAAATCCAATTTTTCGCGAAGGTATGGCGAAAGAGATGAATACTTGTTTTAGATACCCCACGTGCATTATTATATCTCCTAATAGCGGTTTTGAGGGCTTCTTGCCCTAATTGTTGCCCGTATATATTACAGAAGAGATAATCATCTGCCGTCCCCTGCCTATATCCCAAATACTCTACAAGGGTCTTTTCCAGGGTTTTAGACAATGGGATTATGTATTGCTTACTGTTCTTTACAGCTTTTAACTTTATTTCATGGGTATCGAAATCTATATCACCAATCTTAACGTTGCATAGCGTACGCGCGCGGTTTCCAGTTCCTAAAAGATAGCATATTATTACCCAATTCCTGTACTCTGAGAACTCGCACTTTTTTATTTCAGGTTTTTTCAGCAGACGTTCCAGCTCTGCATGGGTGTACGTTTCTTTTAGCTGTTTTTCCGCCTTTATCAGGCTGATTTTAAAACTTTGGGTTAACCCTTCCTCCATACAAAAATACAAGAATGATCGGACGCCTCGAAGGTATGAATTTATAGATGTATCGCGTATATTGGGGTTTTGCTTTTTCATATGCTCTATAAATTCAAAGACGGTTTCCTTTGCGATAGAATCGCAAGGGAAATTATCCCCCGTAAAGTCACTAAACATTTTGTATACGCCATCATAATACCTAATGGTATCCGCCGAAACATTCGCAATTCTTTTGTTCTGTAAAAATCTAAGATATGATTCTTTAAGCGTTGGAAGTTCGACCGTTTGCATTAAAATTTTTGTTCTCATAAAATCGCCTCCATATAAAAATATATTCATATGGAACGACAAAAATGTGAACCGCTGATCCTGCCAAAACCACCAAAAAATCAGGGGGTCTCAAATGTTAAATTCGAGTTAAACATGGCAAAATGCTTGGACAATAAAAAATGGACAAACCCTTTGTTTATCGAAGGTTTGTCCACATGTGCTAATGTAAATGGTACACCATGGCGGGCTCGAACCGCCGACACCCTGATTAAGAGTCAGGTGCTCTAGCCAACTGAGCTAAGGAGGCATGCTTTGTGGTGTGGGCAACCTATGCTTGCGCATATTCCAGGCTTTCTCAAAGGTCTAACGTTTTTTATGCTTAAGAGCAGAACCGCTGATTTTTGCCGTTTTAGCCCCACAGGTTAGGATTATATCACTACACATTATGCTTGTCAAACGCTTTTTGCCGCGCTGAAAAAGGATCGAAAAATTGATAAAAACTGAAAAGGCGGATGTTATAAGCTTGTTCGGAAACAAAATGCTAAACATACAAAAAATTGTAAGTTTTTACGCCCTTAACGGCTAAAAATGTCGGTTCTCCTGCTTTTCTTGCGTCATGAGGATTTATAATGTATACTGAAATCATCCGGGATGCATGCGCCCGGCTTGTTTTTGCATGTATAATCCAAACAGGAGACTCGCTCCATAATAACGTAACTTTGAAGGAGACAATCCATTTCATGAAGCAATGGTTTGAGATACAGGGCGGCAAACCTCTCGAAGGCACAGTTACCGTAAGTGGCGCAAAAAATGCTGCGGTTGCGATCGTTCCGGCCACAATACTGTGCGGCGAATGCTGCATATTGGAGAATTTGCCCAACATTGAGGATGTAAATATACTAAAAGAAATTCTCATCAACATTGGCGCGGATGTCAGCTACACAAAGGGCGGCTGCATGCGTATAGACCCTTCCGGCATAGATCAATTTTCAATTACTTTTGACATGGTAAGCTCATTGCGCGCCTCCTACTACTTGCTCGGCGCCATGCTGGGGCGTTATGGTTATGCGGAGCTTTCTTTGCCCGGCGGCTGTGTGATTGGCCAGCGCCCCATTGATCAGCACATTAAAGGCATGTGCGCACTGGGCGCAAAGGTCGTGCAGGAGGATGGGCTAATAAAAGCACGGGCAAAAAAACTTACTGGTGCGGAAATATACTTTGATGTCGTTAGCGTAGGGGCAACCATCAACGTAATGCTTGCGGCTGTGCTTGCTGAGGGGCAGACCATACTTTCAAATGCGGCTAAGGAGCCACACGTGGTTGATGTTGCGAATTTCCTGAACATGATGGGCGCAAAGGTAAAGGGAGCGGGTACGGATGTAATCCGTATCACAGGCGTATCGCGGCTGCATGGGTGCAATTACGCTATCATACCCGACCAGATTGAGGCAGGCACTTTTATGATTGCCGCTGCCGCAACAGGGGGCAATGTGGTAATTAAAAACGTAATCCCTACCCACTTGGAAGCTATCACTGCCAAGCTTATGGAAAGTGGCGCAACTGTTGTGGAGGGGGATGACGGCCGTGAATTTTTTATGCAGGTGACAGGCTGCGAGCGGCCCAGGGCAATCAATATCAAAACGCTGCCATACCCCGGTTTTCCGACTGATTTGCAGCAACCTATGATGAGCTATCTCGCTAAAGCAAACGGCATAAGCATCGTTATGGAAAACATATTCGAGGATCGCTTTAACCATGTGAGCGAACTGCAGCGTATGGGCGCAAGCATATTGCTAAATGGAAGCACCGCCATGGTGGAAGGCAGGGCGCAGCTTGGAGGCGCACCGCTGTTCGCATCCGATCTTCGTGCAGGTGCGGCGCTTGTGATTGCGGCGCTGAGCGCAAAAGGACACTCAACCATACACAATATTGAGTTTATTGACAGGGGTTATGAATACATTGAGCAGAAGCTATCCGCTTTAGGGGCAGACATAAGGCGTGTTAATAAGGAGACAGGCGAGTTTAGAAAGGAATACATATGAGGTATTGTATAAAATGCGGGCATGGCAATGTGGAAACCGCACTGTTTTGTGTAGAGTGTGGCGCACTGATGGGGGAGCTTTCGGCCGCGCAACCTCCTAAGGAATATGATACAAACAACCAAAGTAGTGATAATGCCGGCCAACCAACAAACTCATATTACGGACAAAACAATTCGTCCTATTCGTATGGATATGGAAGCGCACCAAGGTCGCCGGGCGACTCAACGCAAAGCGGGAATGTCCCGCCACAATACGGGCAAACTTATGTCTCCACAAATTCAAATAACAGTTCCGAAACATTAAGCGTCGGGCAGTATGTCGGCTACATCATTGTGATGCTCTTGCCGCTATTGATCGGATTGATATTTTCTATTATTTGGGCCTGCCAAAAGGAGAACATCAATAAGCGGAACCTTGCAATATCGATGTTGATACTGCGTGGAATTTGCTTGGTATTGGGAATTATTCTTCTGTTCGCATTTGTGGGCATTGTTACCACAGTTGCAGAAGAAATGCTTGAAATATTTGACGGATACGGCGGGTTTGATGACTTTTATAATGACTTTTATGATAATTATAATCTTACTACTTATGCTGTCAGCCGCACCAATACATTTGAACCACAGTTGGCCGGTTGACCAAAGTTATGCTCAAATGTATGAGGTTGGCCCTGCATAAGCGAATTTTGAAAGATAGGATATAAGACTTTTGAAAAGCAGGATATATGCTTGACAGCCTGCATAAAACCAATTATTATAAATAACGCGCCCTGTTCGTCTAGTGGCCTAGGACGCTGCCCTCTCACGGCAGTAACAGGGGTTCGATTCCCCTACAGGGTACCAGCAAAAACCCGCCTAAACGCTTATGTTTCAGGCGGGTTTTGCTTTTCCAGTACACGCCTAAGTACACACTTTGATTTATTTAAAATAATTCAAACATACGCCCTTTGGTCTCCCCGCCAGAGGGCTTTTGCATTGTATAAACAAAATCGCCCTAAATCAGGCGATTTTTGTTTATAGCGTTTATGCGATTTAACTAAAAAGGTTGCCGGAAAGTTGCCAGTCGAAGCTCGGCCTATCCCAATCAAGCATCACACAATCTATTTTTTTACTGGCCGTATTGTTGTAGGTAAATTTTCCGTGTCGCCTACAAACGTGGGGGCAATCCATCGCAACTCAAGCTTTGTTCGGCCTGATCCCACCCAATAATGATGCCAGTGCGCACGGCGTAAATGAGCGCGCGGAGCATGACGCGCACCGCTGAGACTTCCTTGCGCTGGATCGCTTGGCGCTTCGCGGGAGGCGCGTATGGCTGCCCCTATGCGGGTTCCGACATCCCATGTGCGGAGCATTGGCAGTATGTTATGCCCGGTTTTTATGCGATTAAACGGGTTGGGGATGGGCGGCATGTCGGCGTTCGCGGAGCATAAATATAAAATCAACTGGATGTATGGGATGAGCCAGTCCAACTCACCACCTATGTCAGGCAAATCAGGGTATTGCTCTTTTGCCGAGCGCAGAAGCGCCTGCCATGATTTTTCGATGGTTTTTTCCAGCATTAGCACCATTGTGGTTGGCGCTTCATTTTTATCCAAAAAAACGAAGCGCAGTTCTTGACCTTGCGTTTTAATATCATATTCTAAATGTGCAAACAAGCCGATGTATTTATCTTCATCGGGCAATTCGATATAAACACACCATTCGGGCAAATGTAAGAATACCTCCACAGGGATTTCACCGCTTATGGGCTGCTCCATGAGTTCGCGCGCAAGGTCTTTATCGAAACGGTATACGCCTTTTGTTTTTCGCCAGGCAGCAGCGGCGGCAATCATGGCTGGCCATTGCACTCCAATGGTAGCTAATATTTCCTTCGCCTCATTCACATTTGCGCCGTTAGTAGCGATTGCGTAAGTAGCTGCAATGGGTATGTAGCACCAGTGCGGCCACGGCTTGGGCGGGTATGCCCTAAACCTTTCGACCTGTTCCCATGCGCGCGGAAAGGCTTTTTGTACATGATCGACAAACCTTTCCGGTGGTTGCATTTCTTCAAGTCGTTTGCGGTTGCTTTTCGCCATAAATCCCCCTACAATTACTCTTCTTTGCCAAGAGCCTTTTTTATGGCCTTATCTGCCAATGCTGATATGCTCATACCTGTTTCGGCCCTCTCTTTATCAAGCAAAATTCTTGCCTCGCGTGTGATCCGCAAGTATATTGCCTCTAGCTCCCCGTCGTCCCCATCATCTGGTATTTTAAATTCCCTCTGAACAGTATCACCGTCAAGATTCTTTTCTGCCCAAATTTGAGCCTCAGATGCACTCATGGGGATGATCCTTTCGCTATAGCTTCCGCTATTACCATTCCACTCTCCGTAGCGCGAATTTGCACCGCCCTCCCCGTGCAAAAAGTACTTGCCGGATTTAGAGCAGTGCAGCGCCTCGCGTACATAGTCAAAATCATTTGGCAATAGTCCGTTTTCCCATTCGCCAATCATCCTTGCTCTTTCGGTATCATATACTGATCCACTTAGTACTTTTTTCACGCTTTTCCTCCATTCCTGCGGGGTTTTGCCGCCCCGCTCGGCTTATTTAATTATCCCTCAACCTTTACCGCATCCACCAACAGGGCTTCACCATCGCTCCCGCTATCACCAAAGTACCAACCAGCGACCTTTATCTTTTCAATACCTTGCCATCCTAAAGTTACGTCATAAATACTTGGTACATCCATATCTAACTTAATTACCGATACGCCGCTTTCCCATTTATTTTCTGCATAATTAATTGAGCGTCCACTTTCAGGGATTTCACCGTAACGATATGCTTCACGCCATTCAGGTGTATGACCCTTAAATCCAGCTACAAAAAATTTACCATTTGAGTATGTGCCATAATTCATTTCATTTGCAAGTTCATTATCCATGTAATAAAAAGCTTCATCAATGCTACTGCACTCTTTAGCCATCTCAATACCAAGGTTAAACCATTTTTGCTGCCGTGCTGTTAGTTTCATTTTGTGCGCCTCCCTTATCTGATATACTCATTATAGCATAGAGTTGATATAATGTCAACAATAAATAGATAAATATTTTATTAAATTGCAATAAAAAATCCCCCAGCCTCGACGCTGCCCATTTAACCGGGAGGTCTACCGCTGGGGGTGATTTTTTATGTGCTATCCGTATTATTTTGTGTTTTTTCCCGCCGTCACCGCATCAAACACGCCATTGCTGGCCATACTCACCACTGCCGCATTGATAACGCACAGCACGCCCGAACTTAATGTAAGCCCGGACGTGAACGCCATGCCCAGCAGCAGCACCACCAGCGCCACGATATACGCAAAAACGCGTGTGGGCAGCTTATCAATAAAGCCTATGCCCTTGCATAGCTGCGTAATCAAGGTTGTCGCCAACGTTGCGCCCGCGTATGTCGCGAGCATTGTCCATGTAAAAAATTCCTGCATTTTTAATTTTCCTCCTTATTTTTGCGCACCATTTAGCTGCGTCATTGCGTAGTCGTTAATAAAAGCGTAATACGCTTTTTTTGTTGCTAGATGCTCTTCCATAGCCTCATCCATCTCGCCGTTGATCTTGCCGCCTTTTACGGCAATAGCAGTTGCGTATGACATTTTGTTGTTAGCCATCATCATGCTGAGCATGAGCATAGACTCTTTTTGCCTGGCAGCCGCACGCTCATCGGTCGCCTTGTCGCGCCGGTTTTGGTGGCGTTGGAGCGCAAAGATAACCATAGCGGAGCTAATGGACACAATAACCGCGATAATTTCGCCAATCGCCATCCGCTACACCCCCTCGTGCGCCTTACAAAAGGATCTAATGCCATCCAGCGTATCATTGCCGCAAATGCCGTCCGCCCTGCCGCAGGGGTAGCCCATACCATTAAGCGCAACCTGCAGCGAGGCGATCTCGCTCCCGCGCATCAAGGGTGAGGTGATCTTGAGCACAACCTTGTCGCTAACCGACTCGTCCGCATCGTAGGCAAAGCGTTTGGTCATCAGCCCCCGGTGCGTCCAATCTCGACTTTTTACGCGTGTGATCACGCATCCATACGATAAGCCGCGCTCCTCTACGGCCAGCGGCTCACCGTCCTTATCCCAGCCGCAAATCCAACCCACATGCGTCATTTTGCCCTTGCTGGATGAGTACACAAATAATGCCTCGCCGATCACATACGGCCCTGAGATATCCTTGATCCTGCCCTTATCGGTGCACCAATCCGCATAGCAGCTTTGTGCATTTTTGTCCGTTTTTTGGTCAAGCTCCAGCGTGCAATACGCATCCAGTAGTCCTTGACAGTCCGCAACCATAACGCCGCGGTCAGCCCAGCCAGCCGTTGCTTTGTTGTACTCCGATCGGCTCCATCCCCAGCCCTTGTAATATTTTTCGTATTGCGCATCCAGCAGCGATTGCGTGCACTTTTTACCGGATGTGCCGTATAGGTACTCCCAAGGGTCGGTGCAGCACTTTTTTGCATCCAGCGCTAAGCTTGCGCCCGAAGGCGCCTTTTTAGCGTGCGTTAACGCCCATTGCGCAAATTTTAATACGCTATCCATCGATTACCTCCCATGCCGCCGGATACTGCCCGGGGCTGTATGTTGTTGCCTGCACGCACTCATATATACCACCCTCAAATGTTACCTTGTCTCCGGGCTGATATTGATCGTGCGCGCCCTGCCGCTGCTCCCACTCGAGGATTTCTGCCGGTTCGTCCTCGCCCGGCTCGACCGCCTCCGGCATATCCTCACCATACTCCAACTCATCGGCCGGCGCGTTGATCGCCTCCCATGCGTCCGACTGATCGGCGGGAGGGTAGGCGGTAGGCTTAATGCAGCGGTATATAATGCCACCCAGCACCATATACTCACTCTCAAGATACTGATCGTGCGCGCCGGTTGGCTGCACAAACGGCAATGCTGTCTCGGCGCTGCGAGCGTGCCAAGATGCCCACAACGCAGGCGTTTTGTCCGGTGCCCAGTCCGGTTGTGCATCATGCTCCTGCACGCACTTGTAAGGGATGGAGTTGTATATCACCACATCCCCCGCAGCAAAATGGCGCTCTCCCCACTCCGGGAAAAGCGCCATTATTTTGATTATCTGATCCGGATTACCCGCCGCAATAACGGCCGGGATTTGCGTTTGCATGAGCACGCCCAGCGCTCGGAGCCGATCTTGTAATGTCATGCTACACCCCCGCCAGCGCATTTAGCGCGTTGTTAAATTTGTCAAAATAATCTGCCAGATCGTATTTTGCGGTAGTCATGCCTCCTCCGTCCGACCATACATTGTTTTGCCCGTCTACAGCCACGATTTCGGGCGGCGTGAATGGTATAGTGGCGGAGGTATTCGGCGTATAAAGTATTTGCATAGGGGTTCCTGCGGCATGCAGTGCGGCCAGCCACGCCTTTATGGCGGCGGGATGGGTAGCGCGATCATCTGTGGCTCCGTAGTCAGCAAGTCGCGCGATGCTTACCGCCAGCTGCAGTGTCCCGCTAGACGTTACCGTAAACTTTTCGGAATTGATGGGCGGTAGTGTGGGCGCATACGGCAGCGCGTTGCATATTGTGTTAACTTTAGTTGCTTGCGTAAGCGACCTGCCCACGGCAATATATCCAGCACCGGGGGTAGTTGATGTGTTCGACCAGTTTTCATTGCCAGTGTGTTCGTACAGGTAGCTATTTGCGATTAGCCGCCCGGCATCCACATCCACCACATCCGGCGCATCCGGCAGGCCGTAGATTGTTTGCGGCATGGTTATGGGGTAGATTGCGCCAGCGTAGGGTTCGTAGGCGGTGGAGGTGGAGCCTAACTCGATCTGAATTTTATAGTCGATGTATTCCCCCGACGCAGTAGTTCCGCCGTCGGCGTTCGCGTATACCAAAAAACCGAGACATTCTGCGTCATTGGGCATTTCGGTGATGTCAAGCGTAACGGACTCTCCGGACGCTGATATTTTTCCGAGCGATCCTAGGCCACTAAAATCCTTCAAAAACCATGCGAGCCTTACCTCGCCGGTTTGCGTAGAGCTTGCAAGCCAGTCCGCGCGTACCGTTATGGTAGATCCAGTATATGCCCGCCCTATGCCTGGTACTTTTATCTTTCCATATCGAGTTATAGCTCCACTTGCTTGTGATGTCACTCGTATCCTATCTTGCACTATGGATATTTCCACCTGTGCGCCATTCTGAATCCCTCCATCTAAGCTACACAGATTTTTTCCCGCCACACTCACCGCCACACTATCCCGCCCCACAATCGGCCTGATGTTATCCGGGCTGGGATCGCCCTCACCAGATTGCGTTGCAATGGCCTCTGTGCTCACGGATAGCGGTGCGCCACGAATGGCCTGTATCTGCGCAATCGCGCCGGTGCTCTCGTCGTGCACCAGCACGTATTGCGCAGCAGGCTTGCCACCAAGGCTATCCGCATTGCGCACGGTGTTGCCATCACTGCCGCCATAGTCGGCCACCACCATGTCGCCGCTGCCGTCCCCGGATGCGCCCTTTGCGGCAACCAGCTGCCAGTAGGTGGCGTTAGGCGGGGCATTGCCCTTGCTGGCCGCGATGCACTGGTAGGTGCTGCCGTTGTATTGCACCTTGTTGCCCGGCACATAGCTTTTTGAGGCGCTGTAGTTTTCCATAACGCGGTATGCGTTATAGTAGCTTTGGCGAGCGGTTTCGGCGGTTGCGCGGGCATTCTCAGCCGCAATGCGCGCGGTTTCCGCAGCCGCACGGGCAGTCTCAGCCGCAACGCGGGCAGCCTCGGATGTTTGGCGGGTTATCTCGTTGTCCTGACGCTCAAGCTCGTTAGCTTTGCGCTGGGCCTCGTTACCCTCAATAATAGCCTCAGTTTCTAAGAGAGTACCTGCCAGTTGGTTTGTTTTTCGGTTGTCCTCGTTAAAATCTACCCTCTTTGGATGGTCTGAGCCAACCCATTGGTTAAGATTTAACGGTGCGCCAGTATTTCCGCTGCTGCCCATTATTTCACCACCTTTCCAAGTATTACGCTCGTGCCGGATGCGCCAAGGAGCAACACCCTGTCGCCCGCAGACGGCACATAGCTGGATAAGCGCATATATGGCTTTTCGCGGCTAACGGTTTCGCCATCAAACCGCAAAATCGTGCCCTCTGTGTCCGCGCTTATCACAGTTGCCAAAGTGTTTGTTGTCTTTCTCGGTTCGCCGCCTTTTAGATCATCGCTTTTCGCCTGCAAAAATGGGTTTTTTCGCGTCATATCGTTACAAGCCTCCTAAAGTTATGCGTCATTTTGTCCTCGTGCGACAGATTGATTGCCCAGCTCGACTCAACCCACACACCGTTTATGTCGTCCGGATGATCCTTTATCTCGATCACGTCCGCACGCTCATGCAACGGGTTAATCGCGGTGGATATTGATAGCTTTTCGTAGATTTGATTCGCCTCAAATGCAAGCCTTTCCACGTAAGCATCAAGTGCAGCTTGGGAGGATGTGGACTCAGGCTGGTAAGGAGGGTTTGTTACAATTCGCCGCCCCCTGTTTTCGATGGATAGCGGCGACAGCGGATCATGGTTTTCCCACGTCGCGGTGTAGTCCTCCTCTAGCTCCGGGTTGCTCACAATCGCCAAAAATACATTGGGCACGTTGTAGTAGTCCGCCTCGCTAGCTGTATCTCTGCTTATAATCGATAGCTCATCCACGCGATATATGTAAGATACATCGCTCTCAGATGGCACGGTGTAGGGCGATAGCACAAATATCCCGTCAGCATTGCAGTATATACTGTTCCAGTTGATCTCGGACAGCAGCGTATTGATTATGCTTCGCTTGCTGGTTCCGGGGTCAAATTCGCGTGCCGTTTTTAGCACCGCATCGCTCTCACCATCAACGATCACCGCATCGATGCCCGCGCTGATCAGCAGGGTTTGGATCGCATCCATATACGCCGTGCCAACGGGTATATACCAAGGCTGAGTTATTCCATCCTCCGCGAGGATTACTGTGCGGTCGTAGGCTGATACTGTCCATGTGTTGAGGCCGTTTTTGCTGTCGCGCTTGGGCGAGGACAAAATAAACAGCCCCAGCGGAAACTCTGCCCAGTACTCCGTTTGGTTGCTAAAGCACAAAATGCCCCTGTCCAACTCATCCCATGTAAGATCAAGGTCGTCCCACTCCTGCCACATCAGATTTAGTTTCTCTCGGTCGTCCCATGCCCCAATGTCATGGCAGCCTGTAGGCACAGGCGCGTTATCCATGGTGTTCCACGCATAATTGAGCGCGTCCCACTCATCCCATGATAAGTCCATTGCGTCACGCTCATCCCACGTTAGCGCAAAGGCTGGGGGAGTTTGTGGCGCGTCCATGCGTATGAGCATATACGGCATTAGCATCTCATTAAGCCAGTCCAGCTCCTCGTGCAGCACAAACTGCGCGGTGCGCTGGATGTTGGCAAAACGATTAAGCGTTATGCTGCCACTCGCCTGCACACTCCTTACTGTGGCCCCGTTGCGGAGGACGTCAAAACGGAACCGTACTTCCTTCGTGCCGCTTGCCGCGTGTATGCGGTCGAGTATTTCCTGTTCCGTCCAGCCCTGCCTGGCCGCTTTTATCACGGCATAGGCTCCAGATATTCGATTTTCTCAACGTGGCTCACGCGGCTTATGGTCAGGCTAAAATCATGCCTTGAGCATCCATCCTGATTGTCATACACTTCCTGCGTCTCTGTGATGCCGGTTATCGCACCGTAGTAACGGTTGCCCATGCAATCCCGGTACAGGATTGTACCGCGCACATCGGCCATGGCGTTCAGCTTACGCATATCGCCCGTGGTGTCAAACGAGAAGCTCGGCGTGTATTCCTCATCTGCAAACCCGCTATACGTTATCACGGGGTGCTCACGGCCTGCATAGCGCTGTTTGCTGGCCTCGTATGTTTTGCGCCGCGAGAAAGCAGGCTGCCCGGCGGGATACATCGCCATCATCAGCATATCCTCTGGCGCATCGGCAGGGGCGATCTGCGCGCAGTCAATTTTGGTTTCACACAGCACCGCTTCGCTGTCTGCAAAAAGGTCTGCACTTGTCACCGCACGCACCACATACAGCGCCGATCCGTTCCAGGCATAGTCGATGTACTGCATTGTGCCCTTGTCGATTAAGGCTATGGGCACGCCGTCGCGCAGCAAGTACAGATATTGCGCATCCATGGGCGAGGTCTCCACGATTATGAGCGCTCCATTTTTTATGCTTTGCGCGCTGATCGTGGGCGGTATTACAGCGGGATAGTCTAATGTAATAGTTTGAGTTGCCCACTCCGACCATAGCTGATCGGTATTTTTTACGGCTACGGCCACTGTGTATGTGCCAAGCGCAAGATAGTCTTGCACCATATGCGCGTGATCCTCTCCCGCAATCTCGCCGGTATCGTATATTACCGCATCGTCCTTTGTAACGGTTAAGCGGTAAGATACCTGTCCGACTGCCTGCCAATTTACGGTGGGTCTCGGCTCGTTTGATATGGCAACGATTGCAGGCACAGCAGGAGCGCCACGGCCCACAAAGGGTACTGCATCGCTCCACGGCCCCGGATCGCCGGTTTTACTAAATGTCCGCACATGCCACCACAGATTGCCGGAGGGAAGCGTATTTGCGCCTATTGTGATAGACAGGTCGCTGCCCAGCACGGAGGCCAGAAACTCAAATGTGCTGCCGTCCGTAGAGTATCGTAGCTCGCTTTTTGACGGCGCCGTGCCGCTATCGTTTCGGTGCGACCACATAAATGTGATAGGCTCGTTTATCGCAACATAATTCCTGCGCGGGTAGTCCGGAGCCGACCGGGGCAGGGTGTCGCTCGTGGAAAATGTCCCGGTAAATTCAGCGGAGGATGCCGCTGTAGTTACGGATATCTTATACTTGATTTCTTTGCCCTCTGGGAACGTACCGGCAGGGACGGCCAGGAAATTATGCGGCGCTGGGACGGCGATTGTATTCTCATCATCACTGTCCACGCCCCATGAAAATGTTGCGCCTGTAAAAGATATCCCGCCGATCACGTATCGGCCCTCAAAATCCTCTGCACGCCACTCAAATGTTGCGATTTCGGTCGCGTCCACAAAAACCGGCAATGATTTTACATACATCGCCAGTTCGGGGTTTTCAAGATCAAACTCCAGATACGGCTCAAAGCCGCTATAGAGGTTCGTGCGCACCTGTGTATACGCTATATCCGATGCCGATAAGGGGCGTGTGGGCGTTGGATATACGTGCAAGTACGACATAAAATCGCGGGATTGCACAAGGGGAAACCACTCCTTAAAATCGTTCAAATCCAAGTCAAGCGTTTTCCACGCGGGCACGCCAATGCTAGCATTGGGTATGCCGCCAATGCGCGTAACCTCGGCGTATAAATTGTTCCATGCGCCCGTTTCGCTTGTCCATGGCGGCTTATCTTCCCGCTCAACATGGTTAATGTCAAACCCCAAGAACAAGCCGGATGAATTTGTGTAAAAAAGTGCCGAATACAGCCCAAACCTTGCGCCGGTTATAGCCTTGCCTGCGGCACTGGCGGGAAAATCGGCGAATTTCATTGCAAGCGCTCTTACAGCACCCCCGCCCGCAGCACTTAAGTATGGCGCTAACGTTGCGCCGGTTATAGCTGCATCCGGCTGATCGCTGCGCAGCTCATTGCATTGATTACATAAAATCTTTATGGTATCTGCCATATTTCCTCCTATACTTCATAAATGCCTGCCCTGTCCATCTGCTCTGCGCTGTGGGCGTACTGCACGATCTGCATAAGCTCGGCCCATTGCTCTGCGTTGGGGTTGATGGTGAGGCTTCCGATATTTGTTGATGATGTTTGCGTGCTGGTGATAGCGGTAGATGCTGCGCGTGCCTCTCGCCACTCTGCCGCCTCCGGGGCAGTAAGCACCGCTTCGCCCTTATCTGCGTACATAAGGAAATTATCATTGGGAACGTAGTCAAGCCCGGCCTGAAATCGCGGTATGCTAACGTTTCCTATTAAGCTGATTTCTCCAAGGCCAAGTGCTCCCGCAACCTTGTTTACTCCTTTGATCAGCCCATTGATCATGGCTATAGCGCCGTTGACGACACCCTCCAGCGCGGCGGGAATTATGTTGATAATCCCCTTGAATATATTTACAATGCCGCTCCACGCTAGCTCCCAGTTGCCCGTGAAAACTCCGGCAATAAAGTCGATAAGCCCGCCGAATATGGACATCACCTGCTCAACGTAACCCATTACGCCCTGTAGCGCATCAAAAAGCACACCGGTTAAAATTTCAGCCAGAGCACTTATTACCGGCGTGAGTGCTTTAATGATCTCTGCTAATTGCTTCCAAATAGGGATCACCATTTGTAAAAATTCGATCAAGACCGGCATGATGTCCTTTATAAGCTCAAGCAGTGGCTCAAGGAGCGCATTTGCTACCTCCACAAATACGGGCAGCAATACTTGTGCAATTTCCATGATCGGAGCTATGATCGTCGTAAAAAGATCAATAAGCACCGGCAAAATATCGCCTACCATTTTCATGAGAGGCTCGGCCAGCGCGGAAAATAGCTCAATCGCGGGCGGCAACAGTGTTGAGATGATTTGCATCAAGGGCGGCAACAGTCCGTTGATAAGCTCTATCAATACCGGCAAGAGAGCCACCAATGATGTCGCAAGCGTTGATCCTAGAGATCCGATTGACTGTGCAAGCTCGTCGACAACCCCAGTATCGGACATTTCCTGCAAAAATTCTGAAACAGTCGCTGTGGCTGCTTTAAGCGGCTCCTCAATTCCTTGATACAGCTGGATACCAAGCTCCTCCAGCTGAGATTTGATAACCGTCACCATGCCCTTGAGGTTATCTTCCTGCGTTTTAGCAGCCGCCTCGGTTGCGCCTGCACTATTAACAATCTCGTCGGTAAGATGTTCAAATCTTGATCCGGCATTTTCTGCGTAGCGACCAAGACTTTCAATTACAGCAGCCGTTTCTTCCGCAGAAAGTGTATAGTCTTTGTTTAATTCAGCCGCAACCCTTGCCTCTCCGCCGGCTTCTTTTAGCCATTCCGCGTATTCCTTGATATATTCGGGGGCAAGATCTATCCCGCCACCAGATATAATATTGTTTGAATAAAGCAGCGCCTCGGACAGTTCGTAGGTCGATCCCGCTGTAGAGGACATAAGCGCAGAAACTGACTTTAGATCAACCTTGTTAAATATATTATTGAGGGCTTCTGTTTTTTGTCCTTCCGACATGCCCGATAATGCAAGATTGAAATCAGCCATAACCTCTGAAATATCTCGCATATTACCTTCGACATCAAAAACTTCTACCCCTAGCGCCTGTATAGACTTTGCGGCTTTTGAGGTGGGGGCGGTCAATGATAAGATAATATTTCTAAGCGCTGTGCCGCCCTCACTGCCCTTTATTCCATTATCGGCCAGTACACCGAGCGCAGCATTTAGCTCAACAGTGCCGCCCTTGAGCACCTTAGCTGTGCCGCCTACGGTCAATTGTGCTTCACCCAGCTGCGCCATGCTAGTATTTGAGCGCTGCGATGTGCGCGTCATTTGATCAAGGAAAGAGTCTAAATCTTTGATTTCAAGCCCGAGAGCACTCATTCCGTCCGTTACGAGGTCGGACATGTATGCAAGCTCGACATTAGCCGCACTTGCTGCATTAAGCATTTTAGGCAACACTGCAACGCTTTTTTCAACGTCGTATCCGGCTAGGGCAAGATAGTTTAGCGCTTCTGATGCTTCGGTTGCGCTGTATTTTGTCGTTGCGCCCGCATCTCGTGCCGCTTGTTCTAACCGTGCAAAATTTTGCGAAGCCTGGGAGGTGCTATCGCTTAACTCGTCGGCAGTATATCCCATGGTGGCAGCGACTTGCGACATGCCTTTTTCAAAATCCATGCCGACTTTTAACGCCGCACCACCAACAGCAACTGCCGCCGTAGCAACGGCTGTCGCTGCGGCTGCAAAAAAGGAGCCTATCCTTCCAGCGCTCCCCTTTATTTTTTGTTCTGATTTATTTAGATCCGCCTCGACGTAATCATCGCCTATTCGCACATAATATACGACTTCGCCGTCACCCTTTTTTGCCACTCGCTTCACCTGCCTTTGCTAGTGCCGTAATTCGATCAACCATGCGATCTAAACCGCGCTGAAATTGTTCCGCTGCCTCCGCATCTGTTAGCGGGATTGCAAAAGTCGCTTTAGCGCGCTGTAAGTTGAGGATTTCATCTGCGTTATATTTTGTGGGGGTCGGTATCGGCCTTGTGCGCACGGAGATAATCTCGCGCATCTTAGTGCCCTCCGGCAATGCTCGAAGCAGCGCCATAAATAAACGCCAATCCAGTTTTCTTTGCTTTGTAAGATTAATTTGATACGCTTGCAAAAACGCCGCATAAATGTACGGCGCGTCAAAAGAAAAATCCAGCGCTCGCGGGATGGATTCATCAGTGCCTGTATTCGTTACAATAAATTGATCAAATATTTCCTTGTAAAGTCGCGCCTGCTTATCTGTCGGGAGCAACTTAGCCCTTGCACCAGCAAGTAAACCTACCGCCTCTCTCAGCTTTACCATGTCTGGAATTTCATCATCGCGCATCATTTCAAATAGGCGTAATACTCGCGGAAAATATAGTTTGATCCGATATGTTTTTCCCTCAAACACGATGCGTTGCGGGAGCCTTCGCGCGATCATGCTTGTGTGTACCCATTGATGCGGGATTTTCGCATTTTGCTAATCGCCCTCCGCATAGGCGGCGCGATTTTTTTTACAATGAACGGGGAAATCTGCTTAACAAGCTCGCCATAATTGCCCTCATAAAACTCTAGTATGCTTGAGGCATTTTCCTCGCCGAACAAAAAAGAGAGCATATTTATAATAGCCTCTCCTAGCTTTTGATACGCTTCTTGAGAGTTGGGGTTATTTTTTGCAGCGCGCATGCAAGCGTTCCACTCCGCTTCGCGCCTAGAAAATTCTAAGGCGCATCGTTCTAAATTGATTACGATGCAAAGCTTCTTGTCGCCAAGCAAAATGCGCCTTTTTATGCTTTTTTCACGTTTTAATCTGTATGCGAACATAATCCTTATCCTTTCAAAAAAATAAGGGGCATTTCTGCCCCTATGGTGTTACAGTTTCTATTTCGGGCGCTCCGTTTCCGTGGATCGTAACCGATATGGCGTTGGTTGCCCTCGCGTTTCCGCCAGATGCAGTGATATTTGCAAGCGTTACATCCCACACTACAATAAGCCCTGACTTTGATGTAATGCGCATACGCGTTTTGCGAGAGGATCCAAATTTAAGTTGCACTTCGGGATCAAAAAGCCAATCCTGAAATGCGTCCCCAATATACCTGTGCCCCGTAAGCGTATTAGTGTATTGCCCTCCAACCACCTCGGAATATCCCCATCCCTCAGAACATAGGTATGAAAACTGTTCAACCACCTCATTAAGGCTCTCCGAAACATCAGTAAAGCCCTTGCATACTTGCGCCCACGTAGGCTGGGCCTCTGTGGGCGTTATATCGAACTCTAGCTTATTTTGATATACCAATTCAACTCCCTCTGGCATTTAACACACTCCTTTAAAATATACTGTTACATTTAGCAGCGAACCATATATCCACTGCTTTGATCCGCTATCTTCGCGATCAACATAGCTCGGTCGCGCGGATGTTTCGATTTCGAGAATTTTCCACCCGTCGCCCTCTGGATATGCATCCAAAACTGAAAGCGCGTGGTGGATGTTAGATAGTGCAGCAAGCACAACCTGTTGCTTGCTGTGCTTGCCGTTTAATGCTATCGTGATGCTATCGGTTGTTGCGCGGTCCAGGTACGTATCGGTCGGCGCTCCTGGCCCTAAAAACATGGCAAGGCCATTGTCCTTTGGCATTGCACCAGAATCTATTGTTTTGTATGGGGTGCAAAATGCTATTGCCATATCTCGCACGGCCTGAAAAACAGCGTCAAGCATCCTCAGTCCCTCCAACCATTTTTTGAAGCATGCGCTTATACTTCTCGGAATTCTCTTTTCGTGCACGCTCCGCCCATAAAATACTGGCGTTGATGTTCTTGTTCTTTCTCGGGAACCCTGTGTAATACACCCGCCGCGCATAGGGCGTTCTCCACCTTACAATCCCATTTTTGAAGTCTGTGTAGCGGATGCCGCTATTCATCAACTCGCCGCTCTGTACTCTCGCATAAAAATTAGCGTCATCCAAAAACTCATGCGTGATAATTTCGGTTCCTGTTGCGCAAAATTCTTTTACTTTTACGAGAAGATCAGCCCTATTTGTTCGTACCTCAACGCTGCCAGTCAAGCTCATTAGATCAACCCCAATTCATAATGGTGTAGCGTTTGCGCCGTATAGATCGCATCGATGGTCGCAATTTCAAACGGCATCCCGTCCCACACAATCCCATCTCCCACGCTTTCGGCAAGATGAAACCGCCAGCCCTGCGGCGTCGAATTTACGCAATCAAAAAAGCACAGCATAGATAGCTGCACTTCCTGATTGTCTCTCGTTTTTACAAGCTTGCTGGATGGTTCAAATCGCACCCTTGTAAGCTCCTGCGAGTTCGAATACGTTTCGTTGCCCCATTCATCGCTGGTTTTTTCCCCGTATAGATGGGTGCAGGAGTGGGGGAGGAGAAATATAGGCATCGGACTAGCCACAATATCCCCTCCCGTTCATGATTTTCCCAGATTTAGCCTTTGTTTTTGGCGCAAGGTATTTTGATAGCCAACTCAAAGCTGCGGGACAAAACGCAATGCCGCCTATGATGTTGCTAAGCGTATCCGCATCCTGCAGGGTTTCGGAATATTTGCTCGCGGTGAAGCTTTTCATCCCCGATAAGATATTCCGCTGTCGTTCCATCATTTCCAGTGGCATTTCGAGTAAGCAATATGCTTGCTCGTATATTGCATTATCGATGCTTGAGGTGGGGGGGCGCGATGAAAAAACAAGCCGCGAAATCATGCTTGACGCATCATTAAGTGCGGCCTGTTTTTGCGCTTCGTGGTCGTTCCAGCTTTCTTCCCTTAAGGTTCCTGCAAAATAAGCGTTAGCCCCCTCCAGCGTCGCCATTGCCAGCACCTTCTTCCGCCGCCTTCTTCGGCTTTGTCTTTTCCGCCGCCTTCTTCGGCTTTTCGCTCTCATCAGCCATTACAGCAAGCCCGCGCTTCACTAAAGCATCACCTTCCTCTTTTGTTACAGAAATAACATCGCCCGCTACAAATTTTTCATTTCCGTTTCTTCCTGGAGTTTTCATTTTAATGTTCATAATGTTTCTCCATTACGCTGGCGTATAAGCATTGATGATGTGTAGGCTTCCGATTTCCGGGAACGACGGAAGAACCGTTTCAGAAACAACCGTATTTACATTTACGGTGTGGGGCGTGGTGTAGGTGCGTACTGCAACACCAGTGTTTACAATTTCCGTCTGCGCGCCTTCCATATCTGCCGTAAGCCCTTCAGGGGTAGAGCCATATACGGTTTCGCCAAGCGTCACGCCGCCCTGCACGACCGATGCGACCCCATCCGGAAAGAACTTTCTGATGTCTGCAGTCGGAGCGTCCCATGCGAGCCTGTAATTATTTTGGCGCGGCTCCAAAATGGTGAACGCGAAATCGTAGTTTGCAGAGAAGTAATCTTGCACCTGTTGCGGCGTAACAGTTGCGGGAGAAACGCCCCCAACAAATATGTTGCCGCGCAATTTTTCAGATGCGCGCATCATGTTAAAGGTTGCCCTCGTCATGATTACTCGCGCTGAGCCAATATTTGCAGCGATCATTGCTTTCTCAAGATCGCCCATGGGGTCTGATGTCGCCGTATTGCTCCACATTGCCGTGCCTGCAAGGGTAGTCATCTGAGATGCGGTATCAAATCCATAATCAATGTCAATCGGCACGTTATCCTTTTCATCAAGGATGTTGATAACGCCAGTTGACAACAGCGCCATTCTCATGCGCTCCACTGTTGCGTCAGCGCCGAGAATTAAATCGTATGCGCCGTCATACGCTTTTTCGATGTATGGCCTCCATAGCGCCTCATTTGTCGTTTGCAAGGCAACAGCCAGATCCATCATTATAGATTCCTTAATCTGCATCCCCTCGCGGAAGAACGGCATTTCAGCCTCAACTACGTTGAGCGGGATGGGGCTACGCAAAGGCGCATTTGCATCAAGAGCTGATGCGCGTAGTGCGATTGGAGCACCTGCCCGGCCGGTTATAAAAGAAAGCTTTCTCCCGACAACCTCTGTAGGTGGGAATAGCGTTGCCCCAAGGTATGGGCGCACCGGCTCCTGTTTAGTGTTGTAATATCCTGCGATGTTAACTGCGTTGAAAAGCTCATACAGTCTTGCGCTTACGTTGATCGGCATTATATATCTCCTTCCTTATACATCCATAAATGTGATGCGCGATAAAGCCGCTATAGCCTCTGCTGATGGAGCAACAGGCATTTTTGCGGTGCTCGCGGTTGCAACATACGCCATAGCTACCTCGCAATCGCCATCGGTTACATCTACCGTGTTTACCGCAATGCCCTCGGCAGTTCCATCGTTGACTATCTTGGCGGCGGCATTTCCTTGCAGGATTGTGCTCGCTACATCGGCGCTGCCGAGTATGGACCCGGCGGGGACAATTTTCTTTCCGTCTACCGCAACGATATCCTCAGCGCTTATACGCACCGCGCGCGCCTCTCTGTGTGACAGCAGCCCCTGCCACTCGTTGTCGGGAATGATTTTTTTGATTGTGTTTTGTTTAGGCATGATATCCTCCTTATAGTTTATTCAGTGCCTCTAATGATTTTTTTTGCTGTTCTTGCTTGCGCTTAGCGCACTCTGCGCCGTAGTTTTTTTGCTCCGGCTTAGTTGCTTGCCCAGTCATGCCGCCGCTTACTGGGGGAGCTTCTTTTTTTGATCGTAGGTGCGGCTTTAACTTTGCAAGCGCCTCAACAGCTTCTGTTGCGCCGTCCACGTTAAAATCGTCGTCCATATCAATGTCAGATCGATCTACCAGCGCGATAGCATCCGATGGATCCAAAAACCCCAAGCCGGACGCAGCTGCTAATATGGCGGCATCTACAATCCGCTCGCGCGCACGAATAAGATTTTGGTCATATGCGGGCGCTGGTGTAGGTTCTTGCGCCTGTGCTTGTGCTGGAGGTGGCGCTTGCGTTGCTGTCGCGGGTGCCGCTGGTGATTTTTTCGCGTCTCGTGCGCCCTTACGTGCACCTTTCGCAAATGCTTTGTCGATAAGATCATCCAGCTGCTCTTGCGTCAGCGTTACATTTTCCGGCGGTTGCTGGCTGCCGTCGCCATTATCCGGCTGATTACCCGCGCCGTCCGGGGCAGGCGCTGGTTGCGCTGGCGGATTAATTGCCGCCGGATCGCCCTCAGCAAAAAGTTGCAAGTTCATTTTGTGTTTTTCCATGTTATCCCTCCGCTTAATGCCCGTCGGCTAATTCCGTTTAATGCCCGTCGGCAGTAAAAAAGCGCCGATTGGCGCTAATTAACTAAAAAAGCATCGGTGTTTATACTGCATTTTGCGCAGCCCATCGCGCCTTTTGTGATACACTTCTCCCAAAGCCATCAACCTGCGTTCGACTTGTATCCTTCCACAGGTCTGTTTGTGCTGTAAAATCGTTAAGCTTGCGTTCCTGATCTTTTAAGGATGTTGATAAGGACGTAAACTCAGATTTTAAGGAGTTTGCGATGCTATCGCTCGGAGCATCTTTTATTGATGCGTCCAAGGCCGATAATTGTCTTTTAGTTTCGCGTATTTTCCGCTCCAAAGCGCGTTGCATTTGAGTAGCTTTGTACGCCTCTATTTCCTCGCCGTTATATGATACAGTTTTGTTATTTAACTCTTCGAGGCTTTCTTTCGAATACTTTCGCTCAGAAATACCAATAAAAAAGGGATAAAATTTATGACTGCAATTCCATCCGCAAAGGCCATCTCCGCTCCCATATCCCGTTGCATCAACGAGGTCTTCATATCCGTCTATGCGGCCATATCTAGTGTACACGCCGCCCTGCCATGCAGCATGCGTTGGCCGTGCTCCTACATGCGCGCTCACCTCAACGCACTGGCAGTTCATTTCGTTCATCCGCATATCCTGCATCTGCGCGGTGGTTTGTGCTGTGCCTGTCAGAGTTGCGCGGCGAACGGCTACGTCGATCCTATCCCTATGTCCAATGCCTCCCTCTGTTTTTGGCGGGTACTGTATCCAAGCCCCATCGCCGCTAATGCTTTTAATGGCATTTGTGATCGCCTGTTGGTAGCTCATTGCGCCCGTCTCGACTTGCATCGATGCGAGGGAAACGGCGTTGATAAACGATGTTTGGCTTGTAGTTGCCGTTGTCATCGTTAAGTTAAAAAGATCACCGTTTGTTTTGCTTATGCCCGCCATCAGCAAATCGAGCATCTGCGGGGACTGGCTAAGCGGAATAGGGCTGAGGCCAGCTGCAATATATACCGCATCATCATATGCCAATGTGCGGGTGCCCATATCAAAAAACATTCTACTAACTTCTTCCCGGCTTTCCGGCACGATCTCAGCGATCATTGATATGGCGTCCTGATACACAAGCCCTGCTTCTTGCAGTATTTCCATTTGCTCCACGCTAAATCGTGTAACTCCTCCCATGCGCGCGATGCGCCGCGCAATTTCATTGCACAAGCTAGTTTGATATGCCTCATATAGCGCAAGTATATCATCCGTAAAATTAGCAAAATATTCTGGATCAAGCATTTAGTCATTCCTCTACTCTTCCTCCGGAAATTAATTTTCCGCGATTGGCGCTTTTGCGCTTCTGAGCACATCCTCGATGTTCTCGCCACGATAAATGCGCAGCATTGCATCTGGAGATATAGCTTGATACGCCGCCAGTTGCCCAAGCTCGACGATTTGCTGTGCGCGATTATCTTTAGCTATGAGATTTAGCTCGTTTTCCAGCGCCTCTCCCTCTATACCCTGGATTCTAGATACCGCCGTTTCAACAGAGATCAACTTGCTTCCAAGCATCGTTTTGAGCGCGGAAGCCTCAGTACTCTCATCTACAGGCAATGGATCAGGCCAAGTTATGGATACTTCCATAGGTTCATATTTTGCTGCACCGTATCGCCCATCAAGGTACTGAGCGGCATAGAGTATATTCTTGAGCGCCGCATCAAAGTATGTGCGTTTTTGACTTACCATCCAGAGCGTGAGCGTCATGCGTAGCTTAAGAGCCGCCGCACTATCAGCTTGGCCGTATTTTTCCCATCCAAAAACCGCGGGGGAAATTTGCATCGACATCATCATGGCCTCAAAGCATGCATCAATATTGAGTTGCGCCGCGTCGAGCTTGGCATCCCACGTGACATATCGGGGCAGGGCAGAGGCAACTGCATCCGGCACCTCAATCGCTTCCATGTCCTCTTTTTGTATGTACCATTTGCCGGTCATCGGGTCTTGCGTCATAAGTCCTTCTGGGAGCGCAAGCTTTGGATCCATATGTTTTAGGCACACGCGCAAAATACCGGTTTTAATCGCGTTTATCGCGCACTGATTTGATATCACGTCCGGCGAATAGTCGCTTATGCCAAAATATAAGTCCGGTTTTGTCCAGTTTGGCACATACTCGATAAACATGCCTGGGTAATCAGTCTCAAAAATGACGGTGTTCCCGTCCATGTGGTAATTATCATTTCCGGCCTTTGCCGCATCTGTAATATGCGCGTAAAATGGCACAGATTCTAATGGTATCTGCGCGCCTATGGAGTTTCCCATCATCTCGTTAAGCATGTATGAGATTTTGCCCGGCTCGTATATCTCGCGGTATAAATAATTCGCGCCATTGTACTCAAACGGAAATGATAGCACGCCCCCTTGATTATCTTTGATGTTATCAGGCGATAGTATAGGCTCGTATACATCTACGGGCAATGCCTCTATTATCACCCCATCCGTGCGCCAGTTGTTCATTTTGCCCCACCTAAGACGATATACAGCGCCGCCTAAATGGCTGGCCTCAACCTCCTGTTGGTGATTTGTCACGCTGAGCATATTATCAATGGCGATCTGATCTATGCGCTGTTGTTGGATTGCATCGATCCCAGCCCCTTCTGCTTCAATGCGATACTTAGGCGGAGTGCCAAATAAAATATTTGCAAAAATTTGCGATGCCATTTTGCAGTAATTTGCTGACACGTACAGATCACCATCATCATACAGCGCCGCCGCATCGTGCATGAGCGCCGTTTCGGAGCGCTTGTGATGGATGTTTTTAGTGTTGTTACAAAATACATCCTTGTGCCTGCCCATTAATAGATTGCGATATGTCTCATATTCTTCATGCCGCGTGCGAACATTTTCCGGGGGATATTCAGTCCATTCGCGCGGATCTGCGTATTTTACCATCCAGTCGGCTTCCTTCCTGCTCTTGGCGTTGATTTTGATGATAGCTCTGTGATTAGCCATACAAGCGCGTCCATCCTATCCGGGCTTATTCCGCCCGGCACCCATTCGCACATCTGATCTTCAAGCTCCGGGAATGCGCCTACGTGGTGTACTTTGCCCTGCTCATATAATGCAGCAACAGGCTCTGCCCGTATGTATTTCCCTCGGCTGGCGTGCACATCGGTGTAGGGTATGTTTTTGTCAATTCCGCGCAACACAGCCTCAACCATCTCGCCACCGTTATTTACCTCGGCAACTATCCGATCCCCATTGATTTTATAGTAGAGGCTCACCGCCGCTTGCGCCCATTTGTTAGGCGATGCGCGCAGCGAGGCATCGTGCAATATGTAGTAATTACCGTTTGCGTCTTTGCCTCCTGCCACAATTCCTGTCTCAGCGCTGTCCTCTCCGCTGGTGGCTGCAGGGTCTATTGCAACTACAACTCGCACAAGCGTAGGCGCTTTTTTTACGCGATAGGTGTCTATATTATCTCGTGTAAATAAAGCGTTTGGGTTATCGTCAAGTATTTCGGCATTAAGCTCTTGCCTGCCAAGGCGCGTGCCCTCGTATTTTTTGATAATTTCGTCAATAAACATTGGCGCGAGATTGGCGGCGTTATCATAAGTTGCGCCCTTTGTTATATGAGCATTAGCATCCTCCACAAGCTCCTTAATAATCTTCGTTGGGCGTGGTGTTGTGGTGATGATAACTCGCGGGTCTTTGCCGAGGCGAAGGCCAAATTTTAACTGATCCCACGTATCCGGGTATTTCCAGGTTGCCATTTCATCTGCCCAGGCAGTGTCATGTTGCGGCCCTCTAAGCTGATCGGGTTCATCCGCGCTATAACATGTGGCGATAGCCCCGTTCGGCCACTCAATGCGCCGCTCGCTTTTTATGTACCGTGGCTTTAGGCGAGTGGGGTAAAGTGATAAAAGTCCGCTTTCGCCCTGTATCATCGTGTCCCGCACATCAGCCGCAGTTCTTCCCACAAGGGCCACTCTCTTATATCCGGCATCAACCCTATACTTTACCCACTCAGCCCCGGTGCGCGTTTTTCCCCACCCTCTACCCGCGAGGCATAGCCAAAAACGCCAGTCCCCTTCAGGTTCGAGTTGATTATCTCGCGCCCATAAATTCCAATCATACAAAAGAGCCTCTGCATCCTCTTGCGATAGGCTCATAATTGCGCTATGTACTTGATCCGCGCTCGCGCATCTTAGTAAGTTTCTCAGCGAGGCGAGTTCTTGCGTCGTCAACTTGCACCTCCCCAGAGATTTCATGCTTTTTAACGTGCTTCCATTCCTCGGGCTTACGATTTGTCAGCCAGAATATTTGCGCTGTATTGCTTGGAAGCACTTGCTTTGTAACAATTTTAGTTATTGCAATAACAGGTTTTCCATTTTTGCCAATCACCGGCTCGCCTGTAATCGCGTTATACAGTGGTTCTCGCGTGATCTCATCGTACGTCCAACCCACCGCTGATTTATGTAGCGCGTTTTCGACCTCGATATCCACAATGTCTTTTGTCTTTTTTAAGGCCTCCCCAATCTCCGGAAACCTATTTTTCCAATCGTACAGCGTGGATGATGCGATGCCCATGTTTTTCGCAATCTGCTCCTCAACTAGTCCATCCCTCGCCCATGCGCTAAGCTTAAGCAGGCCGTCCTTTGTGCGCCAATAATGATATTTGCCTTTGCTCATTTTTTCACCGCCATCAGCAAGCAACACTTGTAAAAATCAAATGCGCCAACATCTCGCTCAATGCAAAACTGCTCCATCTTGGGATTTTCGTTAAGGTTGCTTGATGTTTCCACAACAATATGGCTACCGGGTGTTTCTGCAAGTATCAGTTTAGAGTGATTTTTTATAACATGGAATTTCCACCCTAATTTTTCGCAAACATCTGTGGCATACGTAAAATAATCGTATTCACTTTTTTTATCATTTGCAAAAATGCTCCCAACAAAAAATGTTGCCTTATCGAGCAGCCCTGATTGATTGAGCGCAAGCAGCACTTGCATCTCCTTTTTACCTATGCGCAACGTAGATACATATAGATCCCTTATCCCTTCATCTCGTGCAATTTTTGCGATTATTGAAATTGATGAAAATCCGCCATCCGAAAATAATTTAAAGTGCTCGCCCTCTCTCGGAAGCTCCGGCATATCAATTTCAAGCGCATGTGATTGCCTTTGTAGATACTTATAGCTTATTTTCTTTTTTGATCGCTTATAGATCACTTATTCTCACCGCCTCTTCTTTAATGGCTTTGAGCGTATTTTTTGCATATGGATAGTTTAATCTGCTATTTGGGGACATGTGCCCGCCTTCTCGTAACTGATCTTCTGACATCCCCGTGCTTGCTATCGCTTTTTGCATTCTTGATTTTGGTTGCTGCGGGTTCATTAGCTTTACGCGGTTACTCCATCCGTGTCCATCAAAAAACCATTTTTTAAAATCTATATAGTAATCCCAGTATGTATCGTCTAGCGCAGCCCCACATAGAGGAGTTGCAGGGTCTGGGCAAAATGCAGTAAATGATAGCGCAAGCACTCCTTTTTGTGTGTATTTTTTCCACTGCTGCACAGCAAGTTTAAGCTCTTGCCAGTCGCGCTCAGTTTCTCCGGGCAATCCCGCTATCATAAACCACCTTACGCTTTTCTTGTTTTCGTTTAACCAGGTCGTACACCCGATCAAGTCATCATGTGATATCGGCTTAGATACGGACGACCTTAATCTTTCTGACACGCCCTCTATTCCAAGCCTAACTTGCCTCGCTGGAGGTAGTCCGGTTTTTTTTAAAAAACGTATTGAGTAAGACCCATGCTCCACGGCCGGTAGCATGTTGTAAAACGTATGTTGCGAAATATCGTTGCTTAGATAGTTGATTTTTTTGCCCGAGGCCAATAGGCGTTTTGATTGATCAATTAATGCTACCGGGTTAGGGTTTTCTTTATATTCATAAGCCCATCCGGTTTGGCAAAACTTACATTTGTTTTTGCATCCCCTGCCGCACCATAGCCTGTATGCGCCATCTTCTCCTTGTATCGGGGGCATGTCAAACGGAAAGTGTTGATCTATCTCTACATTTCGCGTCTCACCATCTATCCATACGTTATCAAGCTTACTTGCCGCAGCGACACCCTCCAAAAAGATTGTCTCTATAAACCTCTGGCCGTCTCCTACGCACACCATATCTGAGTATTTTCCAAGCGTGTATGGGCTAGTGCTCGCAGCGCCCCCTGAAATTATTATTTTTTGAGTAAACTTATTTCTGAGCGATTGTAAGTATTTATAGCTTTCCGTGCTTTGACATGAGGCAAATATAATATCCGCATCTTCTATTGACGATTCCGAGACGCCATTTCTCTGCAACTCCCATTGCAAATATCTTGCGGACATCCCTCTGCCAGATTGCTTCGTTATAGGGAGGCACGTATCAACTATTGCAACTTTTTTAATAGCCATTCGTTTATATTTTCTTCTCCTACATCAAATAAAAATTTTTCATAAATCTCTTGCGGCTGTCGCGCCGAAATTTCACCAAAAGTAAATATTACGCCGTCCGCAGAAGCTCCGCTCATTCTTTCCCATGGGCTTGCGCCCGCCTTATCTCCAGTAAGATCAGTCTCCAGCAATTCAGACATATCTAAAAATCCATAGTCCGGCATAGAATAGTCGCATAATGCGCTCAATTCTATTTCCAGCGCAACATAATCCCAACTGCTGGCTTCTCCCACCTTATTGTCGGCAAGTCTATACGCGGCAGCCTGATTTTTAGTAAGATCATCGGCTACGATGCATGGAACCTCCTGTAGCCCGATTAGGATTGCCGCTTTTAGTCTCGTATGACCCGCAATGATAACGTTATCCTTATCAATGACTATGGGCTGGCGAAATCCAAATTCTTTTATGCTGTTAGCTACATACTTTACAGATTCATCGTTTATCCGCGGGTTATTTTCGTATGGAACTATATCGCTCGTTTTGAGCATTACAACTTTGTTGATCCTATTAGCCACAAACGCTATCCTCCCTCTTCTGGCATACAAAAACCCGCCATCTGTGGCGGGCTATACTTGTAGTTTTCTGATTTTATATTAAATCAACCTTTGGCGCGGATGCAAGCGGGTCTTTATTCCGAGTGCATAATCACGCCGCTCCCTGCAATGTTGCGAGCAATATCCTACCTCTTCTGCGGTCTCATCCCAAGTCAGCCCGTTGACATAATGATGCGTTAGTAATGCCCTGTCTCTTTCTCCCGGAACCTCTGCAATAATATTACGCGCAAATGTTATACTCTCTGCGAGGCCGCACATCTCCTTATTGATCAGTGCGTGGATTTCTTCTAACCGAGTAGCGCCGTTACCAACCATATCGTTAACTTGCCCGCTCCCAAATGACGCGACTTCACGAAATTGCGTAGGTCGCGGCTCAGAAAGAGACCTTAGCACCTCCTCTTCTCGCTTTAGCGCTTCGATAAGGGCAACCTTACCTCGCAATTCCTTCAAGCGCTCCTTTTTTTCTTTTCCGGTTAAAATGTTCATGCTATTTACTCTCCTTCCGGTATTGATGGCATACACCAGTGCGTAACGCTATAAAAATCAATCGTTTTCCACTTAGCTCCATACCAGTGACGGCCTGCATGGTTTCTTTGCAGCACCGCAAGATCAAATCCATCTTTTGTGTACACAAGAACCTCTTGCTCGTATTCAACCGGTAATTTCCCGCTTGATAGCGGTATCCACAAAAACTCAATCACGATATGTTCCCTTCCGGCCTGTGCCTGTAGGCAAGCCATGTTTTGCCGTAATCCTCAAAGTCATGGTCGATTTTTACAATGTCAGCTCGACTTGCATCCCATAATCTAGCCCATGACAAGCGAACCATAGCCCATCCGTTTATTGCATCTTCTTTATCAGCAAATTGTGAAGCGTCAATTATTTGAACATATACTGGCATGTCGTGCATCTTTTTCAGCTCATCCACCGTTAACGGCTCATTCGGAGGCTGGGCGCGGCGGTTCCACTTGCTTACAACCTGACCTTTTGTTGCTATACACTCGTTTTCTCCAAATGTTATGTACGCTTCGCATTTAGCGCAACATAGGACAAAGTTTTTCATAGATTCAATTGAGGCATCACCTCCGCAAAACGGGCAGGGCAGTAATTTATCCATCCTCGCATGCCCCTTTCATAGCGTCTAAAAAATCCACTCTCCCCTTTGACGGAAGCAGGGCTGAAAATGAGCAACCCGACTGCATACAGTCGTACCAAACTCCACAAAAACGCTGTTCTTTTGTTTAGTGCTTTGTATCACGTAATGCACATGTATTTCCGTGTGTGTGTTGCATGTGGGCAGCAGCATAAGCTTATCCATAACGTTTAGCCTCCCTCGTAAAATTTCAACTCCTGCTCCGTTCTGCCCGTCCCGTGACAATCCGGGCAAACAATCTGATCTCTTTCGTCCTCAGCACAGGCACGTGGTTTATTAACTACTTTTTTACCCGCACATGTTTCACACGTGGTATTGAGCTTACGGATAGCGGCAAGCGCGGCTTCAAGTTCGATTATCTTTTCATTGTGCCGTTTGCATTCCTCTGATATCTGCCGGTTAATTTCTTTTATTGCTGGAATAAGGTTCATTTTTGTTCCTCCCTCCAATCCCGATCTAGTGACTTCAATTTCTTAGCCTCCAACCGCAAAACTTTTGATACACTCTACACATTCGCCAATCATGTCCTCAATAAGTCTCCGCCATCGCGTCCAGATGCTTTCTTTAGGCATGAATAGAAAATCATCATAAGCATAACGGACGCTATACAAATATGTCCGTGATAGTTCTTTAGTGTTCATCGGACGGTACGTGCCGGTTTCATCCTTCCGACATATCTCATATGCGCCCAGCTCTTTCACAAATGTGTCGAAAATTACGGCATCTCCCTTTTCTTGCTTCTGATGCCATTCGTAAAGTCCATCATATTCGTGCGCTTGTAGATACTTAGCTCGCCGTAGCCGTAATCGTCGGATAATTATTGGAACGAGGCACATATCATCATCATCATCACGTATGTGACAGCCTCCGTCCCAATCCTCTCCGCCGAAACTAGACCATGAACACGGACATTTCATACAGTCGTTTCCGTACTTGAACCAGTTATGCTTGTTCATTGGTGTCCTCCGCAATTTTTTGTCCGCAACAATAACAAAATGTCGCCAATGGAGGGTGTCCTCCCGTTTTGCATTTAGGGCAAACATACGGTTGAGGTGGTGCGTTAAAGTCGGATACTATCTTTAACGCTTTTTCCTGTAGCTCTTTCGATGATGGCACTCCGCACGACATCATTCCTTTAAGAGGGCAGTTGTCGCACCCCTCTGGTTCGTATATGTCGCATATTTCTGCACATTTTTTCAGATAATTAGCCGCTGTCATTCCTTACCCCCCCTCTCCCTGTAGGCCGCGCCATTGCCAGTTTAGCTTGCCATCATCCGCGCACTTGTCGCACGGTGGCACTCGGGGGCCACGATTCTTTCCGTGCTTGCAATGTCTGCATAGTTTTGTGTATCGCAAATCCTCCACCGCCGCATTCCGCTCCCGCATCGCGTCATCCGCTGCCTCTTGTGCCGCCTCACACTCGGCTCTAAGCAGGGCGTTTTCGGTGCGCAGTTTTGACATTGGATGTTCCGGGCAATTTTCGATATGTTCTGTGAGTGCTGCCGACATTGATGTCGGCGCCTCGTCCGCTGGGCCGTATCTGTGGCCGCAATATACGCAATTAACGTACATGCCGGATTGTAGATCGTTTACCCATCGGGCATATCGGTCTATTTCCTTCTGTAGATGCTCGATCTTGCCCAGCAAATACGGTATATCCTCACGGGAATGGGCCATAAACTCCGCGTCCGCTTCCTTACACCTGCTTAAAACGATTACCGGACGATTATCTTTATTCCCGATAATATTTTTCGCGGGGCCTCCTCCGCCCGGCCATACCCACGGCCCCGGCGTTGCAGCATCGCACCGCGCTCTGATTTCGTCTATACGTGTCATAGTGATGCCTCCATTTCCTCAATCCTGATAATACTCAATACATTTTTTTGCGTTGTTTTGTAGGTCAATAAACTTTCCGTCAGTTCCTCCCGCATCAGGGTGCATCTGTTTTGCAAGCGTCTTAAACGGTTCATAATCGTCCGGCGTATCATACGCAAAGTACATTCGCTTGGGACGCAATTTCCGCAATTCTTCCGCGTGCCACTGTTTGAGCATTTTTGCTTCCAGCCCACCAGTAAACAACGGGCGTTCTTGCTGTCGTGACAGCATTGCGAACACGTCCCTGATATGCTGTTCACTACACGCCAGTAGATTATCGTCAAGAACGTTATACCCTTCCGTGATCGGTAATTCGCGCAGCTTATATCCTTCGCGCTTTGGCACGCTACAAAACCAGCACCTATTCGGACATCCACGGCTTGTAATCACATACCCATATTTTAGATACATGCCCGGAACAAAATCGCCGCCCGGCTCGTTATAGGCCGGTCCGCCCATTTTGACTATAACGCCCACCGCATCCCATTGCCTTGCCAGCCATTCTGCGTGCAGTATGTCATATGTAAACGCTACGGATACATGCACCTCGTCAATTTCCGGTAGTATCAAGCGCGGTGGCGGTGTCGTAAATGTAAGCGCATCATCAGGCGTTGCGTTTGTACGGCGTGGAAATACGCGAGCTATTTTCTGCATCTATCCACCTCCGCAATCCCTGCCCACTCAGCAGCTATGCCCATGCCATTGCAGCCGCCGGAATATAGAGATATGGCTTTCATAGCATTTACCCCCATGGAGTTTCCTCTGAAAAAGTTTCAAAGTTCATTTTTTCCACCAACACTCCATCCATTAACGAAACCCCATATAATTCTCTCCATGCACTTCGGTATCGCGGGAGCATAGCCACAAACTCTTTGACCAGACCCGCACTATTCAAGGCGGTAAGTCGGGATTCCATCGTCTCAAGCTCCTGCATGAGCGCAGGATAATGCCGTTTACAGACTTCATAGCAATCTACATCCTCAGCCCAATCCAGCTCCATAGCCTCTTGGATCACATTTTCAAGCAGCTCCAGCATAATGTCGGTATGTCCAAACATCTCAACCTCCAATACTCCGATCTGCATACACACATTGTCATACAGCTCTTGCGCAGCACGGATTGCACTCACCCCAAGTGCATTTGCTTTTGCTCTACGAGCATATAACGCTTGCAGGCGCTCCATATCACACAATCTCCAAGATATGTACATACAGCCCGGGAGTTTGTGCCCAAAACTTTTCAATCACCTCAGATGCTACTTGCGCATCATCTGCCCAGTACCCTAGATCGGTCATTACATCCTTGAGCAACTTTTGCAAATTATCTGTATCAGGTCGAGAAGTTTTGTATTCGCCGTCTTGGTGCTGACCCGTGACCGGGAAGCACCACTTGACAACAAGCCGCAACGCTCCCCTAAATTGTTTTTTTGGTACATGCTTTCCAAGGTGTGCATAAAGCTTCGCACGTGCGTCCCTTAGCTCAGCGGGTTCATAAAAATGTGGTTTTCCATTTTGCACAGTTACTTGCTTTTGCTGGTGTGTTGTTGTGGGCGGGATCATCGGGATAAAAAATTCTGTCCGCATGTCGCTTTACCTCGTTAAATCGTTAAAGTGCAGTTTTGTTTTTAATTTTACCTTGTCACAGTCATGGGTGTAGATGGGAGATGGGGGCTTGCCCTACAGCCCCATCCCCATCACACACGTGACGATAGTAGCGTTCCCCCTATATATATATATATATATAGGGGCGTAGCGCACGTGCGATACCAGTAAAACGCAGTCTTGTAGCGCGCGCTACGACACTATAATTACAGTCTTATAGCGCATGCTACGCGATAAAAGACTAGTCTTGTAGCGCGCGCTACGACACTGTTTTGCAGTCTTGTAGCACAGGGTAATAGCATAGTTAATCATGTAGCTTGCCCCTTCATTTTTATAAATCCATCATTTTTATCAATGAAAAATTCGTCTTGTTCCTTTATCCATTTACGAACTGTAACAGGTTCGACATCTAAATATTCGGCTACATTTTTTGTTGTAGCACCGTTCAACTCGCAAACTGCTATGGCGTTTTCGAGCCGTTCCCGACGGGTAAGCTTTCGCTTTTTAGCTTGATTTTTATTTTTATCAGCGCCCTTTTGATAAAACGGCATATCGCCACCAGCATCTACATCCTTTAGGCTTCCTACCTCGTCCAGATGGTGCACAGGATAATCAAACCAAAGGTTTACCGGCGGGAACTTTGGAAACTCGCGCAACGTACCCTCAATGCGCCATGCGCTGCGTTGGGCAGCCTGTTTTTTAGCTTCCTCTATTTTTGCAATAAGTGAAGCAAAAGAACTTGGGCTTAGATGCTCTTTGCATATTTCAAGCATCGCTCGCATGCTGCACAAATCATCCTGGGATGCTTCATTTGCCTTACTCTCAGCTTCTAATGCAGCAGCGCATACAGCGCTAACAACCTTGTTTTCCTCCTGCGCACGCAGACTATCAGTAACATCCAATTCTATTAAATCCAGCAGAACATCAGGATCACGAGCAAATACGCCAGACCCAGAAGCCCTGTCCATGCTCCGCTTTTGCCCCTGCGAACCTTTGCTGTGATGGTGGCAGTAAACAACCGCTGCTCCCAGCTCCGAACAGACACGATCAAATTGATTGCAGAAATTCGCCATTTGATCTGCGCTGTTTTCATCGCCTGTGATTACCTTGTAAATCGGATCAATTATGATTGCGATATAGTTTTTCTTAACTGCGCGGCGTATCAGTTTAGGCGCAAGCTTATCCATTGGTACAGCCTTTCCGCGCAAATTCCAAACATCAATGTTGTCTAAGTGGGCGGGCGTGCACTTGAGAGCATCATACACATCCCTAAAGCGATGCAGGCAGCTGGCACGATCAAGCTCAAGGTTGACATATAGTACTCGCCCCCTTGCGCATGGCCATTGTAGCCACTTCCTGCCCTCTGCAATAGCGATACATAATTCGATCAAGGCATAAGACTTACCCGCCTTGCTGGGACCCGCCAGAAGCATTTTGTGGCCTTGGCGCAAAACATTTTCGATTAACGGCGGTGATAGCGCAGGCAGGGCGTCCCACACGCTTGTAAGGCTTTCTGGCTCCGGAAGATCATCATTGATACTTTCGATCCATTCCCGCCATTCGTTCCAATTCTCTTTGCCGATATTTGTATCAACCAGGAACTGTTTGTTTCCGCCGCGCATTACGCCAGGCATGCGAGATAAGCGGGAGGGGTTCTTGTTTTGAGTATCTACCGTCAACCCGTTCTTTTTACAAACGTCATAGAGATAATCAACACGTTTCCGGTATTCCTCATAGCTGGTCGCATCGATGCGTACAATAGCGTGTAAGCTCTTTTTCCCGCTATGCACAAGGCAAGCCACAGGAAGCTCCAGCTCGCGTATAATGGCATTCTGGCGGTCAATATTAGTGCTATCAGATTCGACAAGCGCGAACCTATAATCAGTAACATTTTCGTTCTTTGCGCCCTTGCCATCCATTGGATTGAAACGAATCCATGCCCCTACCTCAGGCTTATAATCGCCTAGGACGCTGCCAATATCACCATTGCATTTATTTAGCTGTTCAATAAGTTGCCCGGCAGTGCGATCATAACACCCCTTAGTGGGAAAATGCTTTCCATCCTTCTCCCAGCTCTCAGTTACATACCCAACATTTTCTGATGCCTCAAAAAGTATTTCAAGGTATGTAATCAATTCTTTGGAGGGGTTCCATGTTTCAGGAGCAGCAACTTCTTTCGCTTCAACCCAAGCTGCGTCTACAATACGCAGATCATTATTGCTACCGCCGATTTGTGCGTCCCAATCAAGCTCGTATCCATCAGCAGACTGTCTGCGCGGCGTCCATCCTTGATCGCGAGCAAGCTGAACAATTGTCCCTACCGTGATAGGGGTACCCGCGCCACGGAACCCGTCCCATTTTCGAAAGCATTCACCGGGCTTATATCTGCTAAAATCTCGTCGGCTCCAGCTATCCCATTCAGACGCAGTATATCCCGCATCCTTGAGCGCCATGCCGACATTGATCCAATCTTGGTATTGTAGCGGTGCAGGGTCGAGATATTCCAGCACCTCCCTGATGTCATATCCTTCTGCCATTATTCAATCACCTCCAAACGTTGCATCTTAGCGGGATTATATTCTATGGGGTTGATATCATATGGCACACGCCAGCCGTTCCCTGCAATACGATCGATCAATTTACGTGCATCGTCAAACTGCCATGCACCCACGTGCTGAAAGCCCTTTCCCTCAAGAAGCCTGATCTGTTTTGGTGTAGTCAATCCTTCTGATTGCCGCTTATATAGTCGATCAAGCAGGAGACTCGCCTTGCCTGCGTTATCGATTTCGCCTGCAAATATGCCGCGTTTTTCCAAGGCCTCAACTTGCTTAGCAGAAGGTGGTGCGGCTTCCCATCCGAAAGCAGGCTTGTAATTTGCGAGGTCCTCTGCCTGAATGCTCATTTCAAATTGCAAAGGATCAACCAGTTTGCGCTTACGAGTGCGCATTTCGCGAAGAATTGTTGCCAAGGCTTCTTCTCGAGATGAAACAACGTCCTGAGACGCCTGTGCTTCTGCTTCTTCAATATCCAACGGAATTCCTGCCGCTTCAATGTTTTCTGTCATTTTTTGAGCGACATCTTCATTTTCGCAGATTAAGTGTGCTGGGCGGCAAAGCTCATGCCGTTCGGTATGCCATAAAAAATCAAGCAACAGCAAATGATCCTTATCTGGGTATAGTCGCGTACCGCGTCCCACCATTTGGCTGTATAAACTGCGAATTTTCGTAGGCCTTAGCACGACAATGCAGTCCACTGATGGACAGTCCCAGCCCTCTGTCAAAAGCATGGAGTTGCATAAAACGTCATAGCGCCCTTTGTCAAAATCAGAAAGTATTTGCGCACGGTCAGGACTTTCGCCGTTAACTTCTGCGGCTCGCATGCCTTTTTGATTTAAGATATCTCGGAACTTTTGGCTGGTTTTTATCAGAGGTAAAAAAACAACAGTTTTTCGATCACTGCAATGCGCAACCATCTCATCAGCAATTTGATGGAGATAAGGTTCAAGCGCAGTACCAAGATCATTTGCGCGAAAATCACCAGCCTGTATGCCCACATTTGTTAAATCTAGTTTAAGCGGGATGGTTAATGCCTTAATCGGGCTTAAAAACCCCTCTTTTATGGCTTTTGGTAACGTATACTCATAAGCGAGTGTTTCAAAGTACTCTCCAAGATTACGCATGTCTCCACGGTCAGGGGTTGCGGTAACTCCTAGAACCTTTGCATTTTTAAAATATGCGAGCACTCGCTGGTAACTGTCCGAGATACAATGGTGCGCTTCATCTACAATGATATTGTCAAAATAATCTGGCGAGAAACGCTTCAACCGTTTTTCACGCATGAGCGACTGCACGGAGCCGACCACAACACGATACCAGCTCCCTATACAGGTTTCTTCCGCTTTTTCAATTGCGCATCCAAGGCCGGTGGCTTGCGCGAGCTTATCAGCAGCTTGATCCAATAACTCCCCACGATGCGCTAATACTAAAACCCTGTTTCCGTCACGCACACAATCTTCGATTAGCTTTGAGAAAACAATAGTCTTGCCTGTGCCGGTGGGCAAAACCAGAAGCGTACGCTGAATGCCTTGCAACCATTGTGCAAGTATGGCCTCTTTTGCCTCTTGCTGATATGGCCTTAGCTGCACTTAAAACACCCCCTGCTGAAAGGCAGGCGTGTTCTCCTCTGGCTCATAGAATTTATCAATCTGGTTGGATTCCATTTCTTGACCATTGTTCCCCAGCCATTTTCTAATACTGACCTTACAACGCCCACGACCGCCGACAACCTTATTCCAATTCATTTGGAACTTCTCTCCCTTTTTGCGCTGCCCGATGCCAGTGAAAAATTCACAAAGCTTCCATTCTAAAGTGGAAAACATCAACAGATTGTGATTGATTGTAGTTTCCGCTGTCGCAGATTTCAATCTAATTGAAATAATGACTTTCCCGCATGGAGGGATTTTATCGCTGCCATTGTGCCGTCCCCGTTCAAAGCCAAGCACTTCAAAATCATAGTCGCCTGCAGGCACGATCTCAAAAGTTCCGTCATTTTCAATGGTTGCATCCCAGTTCAATTCATATCCCTGATTATTACTCATGTTTATAAATCCTCTCTCTACTTATTTAAAACGGAATAGTTGTTTGGCGCAGTTCCGCGATCATTCCTTGCACTTGCGGCCATGCTCCCACAAGCACCCCGTCGATAAATGCGGGATCATATTTTTCAATAGGTGTATCCATTGGGTAATATCCCTTTCCAGATACAGCCATTTGAATTTCGGTTTCTAGAACCCCGTGCTCTTGCATGAGATCAAGCAGCGCACGAGGAATGGAGCTGGGTTGTGGGTCGGGCGTGCGAGTGACTTCTGGAGTAACCGACTGTGCAGGAGTTGGGGGGGCTACTGGTGCTATGTTTAGTTCATCAATGGGGGTAGGCGGCGGATATGCAACTGGAGGGGACGTGGGAGCTACATTCTGCATGCTTGGGATGCAATGGGCAATTGCGTTATAGTCCAAGTCAATTTCTTCCGGAAGATCATCTCGGTTTTTAGCATCCCAGCAAGGATGGTGCGATGTATAAATAACACGCTTCCCACCCTGCACTTTGTTTTTCCCTTTATCTGCGCCTTGACCATCTACATTAACGACATAAGTCTTATAATTGGCGAACAAAACCATGTCTGCCCATTCCTTTACCAGCGGCGTTGTTTGTTTGCCAAGCTTTAGTGCCCAGCGATTATAGCTGCCCATTTCATCGGGTTGATCAAAGCTATGGATTTTAGCATGAGCAGTTAATACAACGTGCATGCCGCTCTCAATGAGTTCTTCTAACTGGTTAAGCAATCGACCAAACTCTTCGGCCAGATATGTGTAGCCCTTTCCATATCCAAAATCCTCAATACCCTTTTTACCGGCTTTTGCGCACACATGTGCTACACAAAGTTGCTCTGCCCAGTCAGCAGTATCAATTATCAGCGTTTGATACTCATGCGATGTTGTCTTAAAAAATTGCACCTGATCAAGAAGCATGGTCCAACTGGTAGGGCGTGCAGTGCGCTGCACATCTAGCTTTTTTGTGCCGCCCTCAACATCAATAAAGATAGGGGCAGGAAATTTAGAGGCAAATGTTGATTTACCAATACCCTCAGGGCCATACAGTACGACTTTTTGAGCACTGTTGAGCCTGCCGCTCGTAATCTTCATTAAAACTCACCCGCTTTCCAAGATGTTGTCTTAGATAATGCTGCGGGAGCATCTATTCCTGCAACATACCCATCTTCGATAATAATTGAGCATTCGCCGCCAGTGGATACTCTGGTCGCAATTGCCTGTAAGCCCTCAGCCTCAAGCCACTCTCCGAATTCGTTAAGGGTATCGATGTCCATTTGCTCTAATTTATCAAGCAGCACAAAACCACATTTCGGATTGAGCTTGCGGACGATAGCAGTGGATACCTTGAGCTGATCAGAGCCGGACATATTATCCCACTTATGCCCCTTGTAGCATAATTCTCCATCTTCGACAGAGAGGCCGGGAAGGGGAAGGTCGGCGTTTTGCAGAAGATCGATCTTTGATTTTCTAACAGCTTCGAGGGTGGCAGTCAATTCACGATATTGATTTCTATATGCAAGTGCATCCTCTTCTGCTTTTTCCTTATCAAGGTTGGCGCGAACAAGGCGGTTAGTTTCTTCAATATTGCGAATACTTGCCTCAAGCTCGGCGGTAGATTCGTCTTGAAGGTCTTCTGCTGATCTGCGCGCTATCTCTAGATCAGCCTGCACGAGAGATTGTTGCTTAAGAAGCGCATCAATCTTATGCTGAATGTTAGCAGCCTCATCTTCAAGCTGTATAAGATTGCGCCGCTTGCGTTGGTTCTCTCCGTTTTTTGCGAGAATATCTTGTTGCTTTTCGATCAGACTGGAAGCAGATACAAGTTCTTTTGGTACATCTGTGCGGTAAGGCATTTCCAGTGCAAATTTTTCTTTCTGATCAGCAATCTGGCCGATGGCATGCCGCTTGTTATAAATTTCCTCCTCCTGCTTTTCTAACTCAAATAGCTTGTCGCCTACACCAATAATCTGTAAGAGAGAGCTGGCCTTTTCTTTGCTACTAGATTGCAAAAAACGTGGCAAGTCAAGTGCAAGCTGCTCCACAAATTCATTGAGAAGTTGCTGTCCGCCCTTCTGTCCGCCCGGATCAGTTACCTTGAGGTCGCTATTTTTCCCCTTACGTTCAACGACAAGACCGTTTGAAAGAGTTAGGCTAATATATGGGGGGATTGTTGATCCATCACGAAAGGGCTGCGAAGGTCGGTAACGATCGCCGCCAAGTGCCCAGGCAATAGCATCCAACACGGAGGTTTTTCCTTGGTTGTTTTTACCGCCAATCACGGTTAACCCGTTTTGTGCTGGCTCAATACGTGTAGCCTTAACCCGCTTCACGTTTTCGATTTCAAGTCGATGGATTTTTGTCATGTGTTGCTCCTCTCCGCCAAATCCGCAGGCGCCTGCGGATTTGCATGCTCATTATTTCGTGTAATACTATTAAGTTTTAGCAGCGCATCAATTGCATCTTTGACAATTCGATCAGTCCTTGGCTCAAGCAGCTCAAGCAGCATATAGCTAAGCGCCTCGATTTCGTCAATGCTCGTAACATAAACACTATCATCGTGAGAGATATCAAGGATTAGTCCGCTGAGCACTTTTGCGCGACTGATATTCATAAAATAATTTTCTAAATCAGTTGCAGTATTAAAAAGAGACGTAGGTGCATTTTTACTCATGTTAATATTTTTTCTCCTACAAATAGCTAAAATTAGTTCTTTACTTCCACAAATTGACCGTCGAGCAATGTGTACCATGTATCTGCCTTGATAGTTTCGCCATCAACTACGGCAGCGCGCCATTCCTTAATGTCATAATCATTTTCGTTTTCAACGCATATGACAAGGATCGCGCCCATGCCCCCGCGAACACTCACATTGTTTCCGCGCACAGAAGCGATGCCATTTTCACCAACGGTAGCCCTTCCTTTGCTAGTGGCGGCTCCGCGATAACCAGCCGTGGCGGCTCCGCTGTTACCAGCCGTGGCGGCTCCGTACTCACCAGCCGTGGCGGCTCCGCTGTTACCAGCCGTGGCGGCTCCGCGATAACCAGCCGTGGCGGCTCCGCGATAACCAGCCGTGGCGGCTCCGTACTCACCAGCCGTGGCGGCTCCGTACTCACCAGCCGTGGCGGCTCCGTACTCACCAGCCGTGGCGGCTCCGCTGTTACCAGCCGTGGCGGCTCCGTACTCACCAGCCGTGGCGGCTCCGTACTCACCAGCCGTGGCGGCTCCGTACTCACCAGCCGTGGCGTCTCCGTACTCACCAGCCGTGGCGGCTCCGTACTCACCAGCCGTGGCGGCTCCGTACTCACCAGCCGTGGCGGCTCCGTACTCACCAGCCGTGGCGGCTCCGTACTCACCAGCCGTGGCCTGTTTTGGATCGGTATGCTCATAAGTGGTATGTGCTTTTACAAACTCAAATTGTGCTTTGCAAAGACCAGCGATATCAAGCGCTGCGCCTATCTTAATATTTTTACCAACAACCTTGGAGTCTTCCTTGCGCTCGTTGCTCACATCCGACAGCTCCACCTCGTGGTATACGCTTTGGTTTGGCGCGTAGTACCGGAATACACCCAACGGCGCTTCGCACGCATGGAATCCACGCTGACATAGTTTTGCTTGATCCTCAACATACTCTTTGCCGACCTCAAATTGAAAACCCCGGCATTGCATGTTTTTATCAAACCCCTTGTATGCTTTCATAACTCAAACCCCTTTCTCATAATTCCCTTTTGTTTATTGCGGATGGGTAAAAGGGAACCCATCCGCATTACCGGGACGATCAACTCCCGGCCGGGTAAGCACCCGTCACAACGGCCAGCGACCAGCCGCTGTAGCTGGTGTTTACGATAGCTCAAGCGAGCGAACCGCCCTTACAAGCGCTGCACCCAACTCTCCAAGGATTTCTTGCGGTATTCCCGGTTCTTGCGTTTTTTTCTGAGGCTGCTTACAAACATATGGCTTGCCGTCCTCGGTAAAATACAAGTGCATCTCGCTTTTTGGGATCGAGAGCCAGCCCATGATTTTATAGATTTCATGCAATTTCCATTCTGCACGTCCGCACATGCAATTCGATATGTATGTCTTCCCGCATCCAAGCTTTTCTGAGAGCAGGGCGGCAGTGTATCCTTTTTCCTGCATTTTGTCTCGCAGTAATTTATAAGTCATAAGCCCTTGCTCCTTTCTTGTGATGGTATATATTGGCGTAGTATAATAGCCGAAAAAGCAACGAGGTAGACGCGATGAGGCTTAATCCCGATTGCATTCGCGATGTACTGCTTAATATCGAAAATGTTGTTACTCCATCCAAGCAATATATGTTCCCAGACGATAGAGACGAAAACTTAACGCACTATACAAGCGAAGAAATAATTTATCACATGGATCAGTGCTTTCAATCTGGCCTCATATTAGGATTCAAGAGATACATACATGGAAGCGGTGCGAGTGTGCAAGATTTAACTCCAAACGGACATGAGTTTTTAGCAGATATTCGATCAAATACCGTTTGGGAAAAGACCAAATCTAAAGCGTCATCACTCGGCGTTACATCTCTGCGCGCTCTCAAGGACATTGCCGTTCAGGTGATTGCCGAGCTCATAAAAGGAAGCTTCTAGTTCAACCTCGGTCTCTTGCACCACCCTTAAAGAAGCTCTCCCAGAGCCAGAAATGCGAATGATTGCTTCGGTAGCATAATTAGCTGGTACGCCATCAATCCACAATGTATATCCGTTTTGGTGCGTTATGCGCAATACGGGCGTTTTCATTTTGATTACTACTCCTTTCCCCTAGCTGATGTGGCGATATTACGGTTTAACCGTATTTTTGAGATAAAAAAATTAGCTGATCGTATCCTACGCCATATGCTTGTTCGATCCGTTTCAAGATCGGCACATCTGGAAATGAGATTCCACGCTCGTAATTGCTAAGCGTATATACTGATATGTTAAGGATTTTAGCTGCCTCAGCCTGATTGTACCCCGCATTGACTCGTGCAGCTTTAAGCGTCATGCCCATATATTATCACCTCCGTGTAAATATAATATAACGGTTAAACCGTAATGTCAACGGTTAAATCGTATAAAATAAAAAATTATATTGTAATTTTTACGGTTTTATCGTACAATAAATTTATTAGATATGGAGGTGCGCCATGAGCGGACTCGGAAATAAGGAAATTTTTTCAAGAAACTTGAAATACTATATGGCGCTTAACCACAAAGAACGTTCGGAAGTTTGTGATATACTGGGCGTGGCATATACTACTTTTTCTGATTGGGAAAATGGAAAAACATATCCTCGCATCGATAAGATTGAAATGCTCGCAAACTATTTTGGAATTATGAAGTCAGATCTAATCGAGGATAAGACTGATTTAAGAGACATCCTAACCCTTAAAAATGTTGAACCCCTCCCAAAAACAAAAAAAGTTCCCCTGCTTGGCGATATTGCCTGCGGGGAGCCGATACTTGCGGCAGAAAATTACGACGAATACATAAATGTCGATGAGGATATAAATTGTGACTTTGCTGTCCGTTGCAAGGGCGACAGCATGATCGGCGCGCGCATATTGGATGGGGATATCGTATATATCAGGCAGCAGCCCACGGTTGATAATGGAGAGATCGCGGCGGTGCTAATTGACGATGAGGTCACACTAAAGCGCGTGTACAGGCAGCCCGGGCGCGTTACGCTTGTTGCTGAAAACCCAATGGTCAAAGATTTTGTGTATATCGGCGATCAGGCGGAAAACATGCGCATACTTGGCAAGGCTGTAATTTTTAAGAGTAGAATTAGATGATTTTCACAAAAGGGGGTTGCTTATGAAAACAAAAATACCATTTTATAAAACGACCAAATTTATAGTGATTGTCACAGCTATATTAGCGGTAATTATTGTTACTGGCATTATGGCGGGCAGACAGAAAACAAATCCTGTTGCGCAAAACACACCGCTTGAGCCGACGCCAGAATTAACACTTGAGGACGATCCGCAGACCGGCGATGAGTGGGGCGGGTACGGAGAGCTGCTAGAAATGGTTGACCACGGCGATGGAATGATTATTCTAAAGTATAGCATTTCATCAAGCTATAACAATAAGGCTACAATTCAGCAAAATTATCATACGGTCGAAAATTTTATTCAGAAGGGCAACGGCGGCGATTACACCGAAATTCAATACTGGGCCGTCAGCGATGAATATGGTGGCGATAAGGTAATCAGTTTTACATTGGATGCCGATTTAATTCAAAAAGTTAGCACAAAAGAGCTTGCGGCGCTAAATTTTAGCGATTATGTACTGGATTTATGGATACACGAATCTCTCAGGTAACGCTTAGCCAAAATAGCCCACTGCGCAAGGGCGCGGCCCTTGCGGAGTATGTCGTCCAGGTTAGATTTTAGGAGAATATATCATGGCGGCTAAGAGACGTTCTAGCAGAGGAAGAAGCAGCTCAAGGCGAAAGGGAACCAATACTGGCATCCCTGGGCTTTCGTTCAGCGCAAAGCGAGCATTTGGCATCACAAAAGCCAAACGATCTATTTCGCGAGCTACAGGGATCCCCACTACAAAGTCAGGCCGACGGCAAAAGCTTGGCCGCATGATGACTGGCGGTTGCTTAATGCCCATCGTTTACATGCTTGCCATTATTGCGCTATTAGTAATTTTGGTAGGTTAAGTGTTGCAGGAGAACAATATGCGCAAAAATGAAGCAAAATGGGTTGAGAGCCGCCAGCGCTGGCAAATCAATGTACAGGTTGACGGCGAGCGCAAAACCTTCACCTCGACCGTTACCGGCACAAAGGGTAAGGTTGCGGCTGAAAAAGCTGCCGATAAGTGGGTTGAAACGCGGCATACAAAAGATGTGCGCTTTGAAAAGCTTTGGGGTGTGTTTCTCGAAGAGGTCGAGAAAACGACCGGCACGGCAAATTACAAGAAACATGAATCCATCGGGCGGCTATGGTTGTTGCCCGAGGTCGGGCATCGTAAGCTATCCAAAATCACAAATGAACATTGGCAAAATTGCGTGAATGCTGCATATGAAAAGGGCTTATCAAAAAAAACATGTTCAAATATCCGTGCCTCTATTACTGCTGTATACGGTTTTGCAAAGAAGCGTCGCGCCCCGCTCGATCGACCGGAGGATATCGCCATCCCTAAGCAGGCACCCGTTGGCGAACGAAATATTTTGCAGCCGGACGACATCAAAAAATTGTTTGCAAATGATACGATTTTGCACCGAGGCGGGCAGGTTCCATGCTTTTTTATCCACGCTTGGCGGTTCATCGTGCTTACGGGCTTGCGGCGCGGTGAGCTTGCCGGATTGCAAAAAGGCGACATCAAGGATCGTGTTTTGTATGTGCGCCGCTCAGTAAACTCCGAAAATGAGATCACCGGCGGAAAAAACGACAACGCGAAGCGGTACATCGTGCTTAGCGAAAGGCAAAAGCTCGTTTTGCAAGAGCAGGCGGATTTACTAAAGCGAAACGGAATTGTCACCACATGGCTTTTTCCTGGCCGCGACGGTCGCATGGTAAGCCCTAACCGCATATATGACAATTGGTGCACTTTCCGCAAGCAGTATGATATCAAGGCGAGTATTCACGAAATGCGACATACGACCGTTTCCGTGGCAATGGCCGATGTTCCCGAGCAGTTGCTTAAACGCATGGTTGGCCATAGTAAGAGCATGGATACTTTTGGCGTATACGGGCACGATGTTAAGGGTGAAATGCAACGTGCGTCCGATTTGCTCGACGAGGTTTTCAGTCGCATTATCGACGACGATTGACCACTTCAGTACACACTTTAGTACACACTTTTTTTATAAAACATACAATATCGTTATAAATTCGGGAATACTCTGGTGTCGTTTTGCTTAGATAAATAGGGAATTTTCTAGTTTTGATATAGATGCAAAAATATCGGTTAAGGGGTTCGATTCCCCTACAGGGTACCATATTTCTTTGACCAAAAGAATATCCGACCGATTCGCCCAGTGTTTCTGGGCGTTTCACGGTTTTGGGGCGCGGGATTCCAAAATCCCCGCCACCGTAGATATCGGTATGACGATTTACTAATTTCGGCCTGTTTTGCCTATTTTCCTGGCTTTTCTATAAGATGAACCCCTGAAATTCGAGTCCTGTTTGTTGAATACCCGCTATTTTCTCGCCGTTTTCTCTTTGTTTTCAATTAAACCATAAACATCCATAAGTCAATATATATCCCACGCCCGAAGCATAACATCTGCTACGCCTCGGGCGTTTTTTGTTTTCCTATGTAAAGAAACTGAAGGAGCGCGCAATATGAAGAAATCACGAAAACCATTTCTCTTCTTGCTTAGCCTGCTGCTGTGCATCAGCATGCTTCCACTGCCTTCTGCCCAAGCAGCAGAAGCCTGGACACCTTACGGACGAGCCGCCGGGCATGCAACTGCCTCCGGAGATGCCGTCAGCTTCTGGGGCCACCCCACAGACCCGTTTGCAGCACTGCTGTTCCGACCTGCCAACGATGGCGACTACAGGACACTAACATTCCATTTGAGCGAAGGAAACTCAGATTGGCACACCACCGAGGGCAACGGCTTTATCTGGAACGCCGGTATTTCGGGCAATTCCTTGAGCGGAGACGCCGTTATGTTTGGGCAAAACAGCGTTGGCATCTATAAGCTCACAAACGTGCCGTTGTCCAGCCTGTCCTCCACGCAATTCACCGCCTGCTCTGGCTGTATCGCTTGTGGATAGCATCGGCAAGCCTGCCTACAGCCAAGGCTCGACCTGGTATTTAAAGCTCGTTATGTCTCCCGGCAGCCTGCTATTCGAAAAGTATCCGGATGCCGGTTTCACGGGCACGCCAGAGGTGCTGTTCAATAAAACATTCGCGGTCAGCAGCAACGTACATTCCGGGTATGGCCCTTTTGCAAGTTTTGTTTCGCATAATTGCTCCAGCATTTCCACCTCGTCCTTTGAACATTTCAATCTCACTAAATAATATGGTGCGATAACTTCTTACTCATTGCTGTCCTTCAGTATGATTTATGATAACTAACTTGGAAAGAGTTTCCTTAATATCGTTGTTTACTTCTGCCTGGGGTTGTATAATCATATTACTCAATAGCTTTTATTTCAGCATCGCAGCTATTTCGACAACCAATAGTATTGGAAATTCAGGAGTGCAATTGATAATGCAATATCAGATAAACTCTAAACCTTTAAGATTGTTTTAGAGACTGAGTTCAATATACCATAGTTGTTATTGAGTAATCTAGGGAGCAAGAACATAGATGATATGCAATGATGAATACAAGAAATACTATTCAAATAGGGCCGTTATATCACTATTTTCGGGAGCAACGGGATTAGACATTGGTCTGGATAAAGCTGGATTGGATGTCATGATCGGGCAGGATATCAATCCGACTTGCGTAGAAACAATGCGAGCCAATGGACATAATGCTCTAGGTGGTGATATTAGAGAAATTGCCCCTCAAGCCCTCTTGGGCTTAACGGGTATGCAAATAGGTGAGCCGTTTCTGATTTGTGGTGGACCTCCTTGCCAGTCATTTTCTACAGCAGGAAAACGATTAGGGATTAATGACCCGCGTGGTAGCCTGTTTATGGATTTTATAAGAATGATTGACTACATTCGGCCACGCTTCTTTGTCATGGAAAACGTAAAGGTAATAATGTCTGCCCTGCTTAACCACATCCCAATAAAGGAGCGGGACAACTCTTATCAAAAGCAACAATTTGATACAGTTTTAGATGTAATTTTATCTGAGTTCAATAGACTTGGATACGGGAGCGTATATGGCGTTTTAGATGCTGTTAACTATGGCGTTCCACAGTTTCGCGAAAGATTTGTTCTGATAGGCAGTAGAGATCATGAAGATATTTTTCTTCCAGTACCGACACATTTTCAAATGCATCAGAATCCTGAATATCGCTGGAGAACGGTTGGAGATGTCATTCGGGGATTAGAGAATATTGAAAACGAATGCGCAAAGTTAAGCGAAGAACGAAAGCGATACCTCAGCTTGATCCCAGAAGGGGGGAATTGGACGAATTTGCCCAGTGACTGCATTCAGATAGCCATGGGAGGTGCATATGAATCGGGTGGAGGTAAGGTAGGTTTTTTCAGACGGTTATCATACAATCAACCGTCGCCCACTGTTGTTACCTCGCCTGTACAAAAGGCAACGATGATGTGCCATCCAAGGTTTGATAGACCATTAAATGTAAAAGAATATGCGCGTATCCAACAATTTCCTGATGAATGGGCATTCGCGGGGACTACTACGGACAAACACAAACAAATTGGCAACGCTGTCCCAGTTGGCCTTGGCGAAGCCATTGGAAACGCGATTATTGCAACAGCAGATAATGCCGCAATCGTGCAAACGAAACGCTTTAGGGAAAAAAGCAGTTTCAACTGGGATAATTTTCGGGATCCTGATATGGTAACGAACCAAGCCATGAATAAGACGGGGCAATAAATATGAAATATGCCATCGACCGCATTAAAATCGGTTTTGAAGAGGATGTAAGTGCAAATGAGTTTTTCGGAATATATATTCCCCAAAGAACGAATCGTTTCTTTTGCCCAGAATGCGGAGAACCTGTTTTTTGGAAATCCAGAGGCGGCAATAAACAGAACGATGAGTTCAGTCATTATAGACAAACGGAAAAATCCCCAGAATGTGATAAACGTGTGGATGGGAAATCTGAACTGAACCTCTATGAGCGTGTGGGCCTTCCAATGCGCTTAGCGCGTTTGGGAGAATCTGGCTTCGCTCTATATGTTATATTTCCAGCTATTGGTGAAAGGCTCCTTGATATAGCAGTAAAACAGAAATCCCAAATATGTATATCAGGAACAGGGAGAGAGAGAGGAGTCCCAATTAATTTTACCTATTTTCGTGCAACTGCAGCTACTCCGATTCCCGTGGATTTCATTCCAAATTATGGAGTAAATTATGTAGTGCAAGTCAATGCCATCCCTGAAATAAAAAGAAAGTGGTCGGATTATTCGGATGGGTTTGCACGAAATGGCGCAATGTTCACATATGAAGAAGCTGGAGGAAAGAAGATAAGAAATGGAGATAGCATTTCAACTGGGCGGCAATATTATATTGTTGCAAAAGAATTTCATTCCCCCTACGATGAGATCGCAGTTGAGCGAGTAGGATCGATTCGGTTAAATGAAACGATTTTTTCAGTATACCTTGCGTCAATCAATGTATCAGTCAACGATGAATATCGTTATACAGAAATAAACAATTACCTAAAAACTCATTTTGGCGTTTCGTTGCTTGAAACAATGCCTGGGTTAATACCACTATGGCCACCAATAGCTGAACAGGATGTACTTATACCGGTAAAGAATGCATCTATTGTTTATTGTGCTGTATCTAGTGGAAACTCGGTTCCCAAAGTCTATACATACAAGGCCAGTAATGTCGCACTCTTAACTGTTCATCAGAATGGGAATGATCTAAATACAGTAATGGTTCCGATGGGCGCAACGGAAACTGTTGTTTCTGTTGACAGAAAATATGCTGGTAGAGAGCTTGTTTTTCAGAGTAAGCCTCTTTCATTATCGAACTTTGCATATGATATCAGTTTGGAGAAGCAAGGTGAAGTTTTGGTTGACCTTGATTCATTAACTGCCTCTGTGCTGTCATCTGATTTGACCTTGAAGAGTAACGCAAAGATGGAATTGTATGTCGGCAGCCATGACAAAACCTATTTGCATATATCGGTTCGGAGCCCAAAGACATCTATATCCCCCAGACGAAATTCTGAAGAGATTATTCTTGTTGTGGATAATGGAATTTTGCAGACCTACGTTATCAAAAAAACGGATGCACCGTATATATATGAGCAAGAAATATTGCGCCAAATCAGTGAAAATTACAGAGGGGAGTATGTTCCTGCTCCGCGGTGGGTTGGATTGTTATTGAATTATTGGCAAAGAAACGGACAACTCACACTAGTATCGGCTGTGCGAAGGTCGATCCAAAATGGGAAAATCCCTTGCGGACTGCTAAATGTACTCCTTATTAATGTCCCACATAAATAGAGTAATTTTAAAATACTTTGCGATCACAGTATTTGCGGAAAGGATTGCACTCATGAAACAGTTGGATAACAACATGGAAAATGAAACTGGGGTGAACAATGTTAAAAATCTTCCAACCGCAGAGGAAATAAAAGTTCCAAAGTTAAAATTTGCGCTTGCTGGCCTTGCAGAGGAAGAAATAGTATACGTTTGTAAAATGGTCACGCCTAAGGAAATTCGCTTATATTTTCAAAAATACCCAAAGGAATTTGCGGGGATTCGACCTGGTTTTCGAGCAAGTTCTTTATCGGATGACGATACCATTATGCTTGTTTGTAAAAATGCAACACGTCCTTTTGTGTCTACATTTCTGGAAAATTGGATTGCGATCTGGTTGCAGGATATACGAAGCTTTCGCAGAGACTTAGAGAGTAACGGTGCATCTCCTGAGGAATCATTATTACGTGCCCTGCCCGAGAGCGTTTTTTCGGAAGACATTGACCTCTTTTTCAAAGCTACAAACGAGGATTATTCGACTGAATATATTGCCTTGTTCAAATCAGCGTTACAACTCCTCAAAATATCACACCGAATAGTGGAATCCGAAAACGAAACAGCAAATACAGCAGAAAAGCAGAATTCATCTGAGATTGTGTCAATAAAGAATACGAATGTCGAGTTGCTAGCTTCGATGGATCAATTACAGCAAGAACTGGAGGCGGAAAAGCTATCACATAGTGAAGCCAGCGCATCGTTGGTTGAGTTCTCGGCAACAATAGCTACACTCCGGCAGGATTTGGATGCGGAGATCGCGAAGAATGAGTCGTTCAACGAAGAATTCCAGTCGATGCAGGCGGAATTGGATCGCTTTTATCAACTATCAGAATATGTTGACAAAGAATCGGCAGACGCTTATAGTAACGAATACGAATTCACATCAATTTGCCAAGTTTTTTTTGATTACCGTGGAAAACCTCTTCTGTCTCGCTTGGCAGATATAAAAGATGGGGAAATCAGCCGATTTGTTAAATCTGAAGATGTACCTTATTATTTTGAAAACCGCGATAGGCTTTTTTGGTCAAATGGACCGAGGGAGGAAGGCTTTGTCGGTATTTGGCAATGGAGTGCCGTGCCCAATAAATCCGATCCGTCTACTGACTATGTAACCACCATGTATAATAGTACCGCTAAAATTATTGAAATTGCTGAACTTGCTGAATGCTACACATATGCAGACATAGCCAAAGCATTAATGACAAAGCCTTTTCCGGCTACGCAAGAAAGCAAGATGCTTTTTACCTGCAAAAATGCAAGCGGTCAAATAATCGGCTTGTTGTGTAACGGAAATGATTTTGAGTTAAATGGTGGACATGCAACGATAAAACCTACTACATATACATTGCCGATGTTTGAGATTTCTTCGGCCGATATTCTGATAGCCGCGGGAAAGAAAATATATAGGTTTACAAGCCTTGGAATGCCCCAAGGAATATTCAAGATTAGAGACCCATTGACAGTTGTGAAGGAGATTGTTATTACGCGTGCCACAAGTGCTGCGTTTCGACAGAAGGGGCTCAGTAAAAAAGAAGCGCAGCACTGCCAAAATTTTCTGAGGGAATTGCCGCTCGAAACAATGTACCAAGAAATTGCTGATGCATATTCTTGTACGGAAACTCAGGCCCAGAAATACGTCGAGGAATTCGTTTTACATGCAGATTCTTACTTATCCGCGAACGATATTGATGTCGAAACTCTGGCTGTTGCATTGGAGAGGAACAGCGGACTTGTAACTACTTGCAAAAGTCTTTTGACATCAGCATGGGAGGTGGAGCACACTGAAAAACTACAGATGGCACAACAGAAACTTGACGAAATAGAAAGTATAATGACGGCACGACATACAGAGCTTTCTACGCTTGAGGATGATTATCATAGTCTGCAGGATAAAAAAGCAAAAGTGCGAACAGAACTCGATGCACAGGTTGCATTGGCAAGTGATGTGGAATTAAGAGTAGCAGAGCGTATTTCTGCCGCTAAAAAGAACGCAGCAGATTTTATTTGCGAAATGGCGTTTTCGACTCCCGGCCGTGTGTTTGAAGAATACTCTGTAGCCGCAAGCTCGGCTTTAGGCCCTTCGTTAACCAGAAGAACGATTGATTGTATTCAGGGAGAAGATGTTGAAGATATTGATTTATTTACTGACGGATTGGCAGATAACCTGAGTATCGTTGGATACGATGATATTGTTGCTGCTCAAATGGCTCAAATGGTAACATTTTGCATTGATAACCGAATGCCGATTGTGTGCAGTACCAATACCTATAAAATAGCTGACTGTATTGCAGCAATGTTCAGCGGTTCAGGCGCATATACGATAACGTTGTCATTAAACCAACAGGACTGCATTGGTATCTGTGCATCCATTCAACAAGAAGCGATCGATAAGAAATGTGTGGTTGTGATTAATGGAGTGTTCGATGGCTTAAGCTTACATGCGTTCAACGAAATTGTCTTCCAAGCTGATACATGGGGTAAAAATGCCATTCTATTATTCCCGCTAAATGGTGTGGATACGATGATGATTCCTAGTCATGTATGGGATCAGACGATGTTTATTGATGGAGATTTAGGATTGGAACATTTTGAGATAGATCGCATTACCATGCATACAACTACAGTAGAATTTGGCACAAGATATGCGGCTAAAGAAGCGTCAGTAAAAAGGAAACAATTAAAAACTCTTGCAGGTATAATTAGTAATACCGCAATGCTTAATTATGCTAAATATATGGCGGTTACCGACAGTTCGCTAAAGGATGATACTCAAACACTTACGCAAATTGTGCTTCATGCTCTGTCATCTGGGAAGAAAGACCGATTGCTAGAAGCGCTTTCATCCATGGGTATCGATACAGAGGAGAATAAAAAGATATCTCGATATCTGTGAGGTAAATTGAATGGAAGATAAGATGATGCGAGCTATGGCTTCGGATTTAAAAATATCCAGCTATGAAAATGAAACCACGGCTCAGCATGGGCGTAGAGTTCTGTATTCCGCTATTGCTTGCTGGATAAAAGCAGTAAGCATGGATTGCCCCCTATCACAAGAACAAGGGATAACGCTCGGCACAAGTCGTCGGCATATTAACGACAAGTGTTCGACTGTCCTAAATGAAATGTTAAAACGATATCCGCATTACCAATCGTGGTTTGAAACCAATAGCTCTACAGAGAATCCCGTTAATATTCTCCGGAGCAGATTATTACGTCACGGCGATTTGGTAAATGTGGGGTTCGATACAAATGTGGCGCTTGCAGCATCAGAACGTGTGCAACTTACTCAGCATATGGGGTGTAGCAAGGGCACCGTGCTGGAATCCGGCAGTATATATTCAGGGATTGCAACTATTGATTTCATTCAACAAGCTGCTAAGTTTTCTCCAGAACCCACCTCGTCTGCCGCCGATTGGGTTGTTCAATATCTTAAAAATGCATGGTGGAAGCAAACAGATATATCGAATAAGGGCGTCGAGTATTTTGACCCAAATAAAAAATCAAAAAACAACCAATGCTGGAGTTCGACACTTCCCGATGAAGTAGCCAACGTGGTTTTGGCTCGTCATGTTGTCAATAAAAACGACTACGAATATTTATTGTACAAACCGAGCGAACTTAAAATCCATAGAATAGATCCATTCTTAAAAGAACAGAGAGAATATCGAAGATTTATGATAGGGATGCGAGTTCTCGCTAGAAATCATGTGCCAATCACTATAATTCGTTATCCAGATCACATAAACTTAAAATTAAGGATTCATTTGCCGGTAAAAGAAAATATTCTGCTGGAGTCATATGCTTGGCCGCACAACAGCATTACTGATAAATTGGAGTGGGATATGTCGTTTCTAGTTTGGGAATATATCAAACAGTATATGACAGGGATCGGCTTAGCAATAGTGGAGGAGATTTATGGATAAGTATGGAGTAAAAAACACCTACGATGCTCTGAAAAAAAAGCTTCTTGACTATATCAGCACAGCCTACTTAGGAAAATGTGATGCTTTGCGCGAAGCCTGTGAAACTGATTTGCAAAGTCGAGGGGTATTGTACCATGAACCGTATATTGAGGCAAACCCTGCATATCTTATAGTAAAGAATGGACTCGCAAATGCTGATCTAGAGGACGATGTTAAACAAATATTAATTTCCATGGCAAATTTGGAGCTTGGTGTATTCAAAAACCCTTATAAACACCAGATCGACTCATTGGAAGCATATTTTCGTGGGAAAGACTTGTTTGTTGCCACAGGTACAGGATCTGGGAAAACGGAATGCTTTATGTGGCCAATGGCAAGCAAGCTGGTACTTGAGCAAATGCATTCGCCTGAAACATGGAAAATTCGTGGTGTCAGAGCGATTATGCTTTATCCAATGAACGCACTTGTTTCCGACCAGTTGGGCCGCCTTCGCCGAATGATTGGCAACGGAAGTAACGGTTTTCATAGTTTGATTTCTGAGTTAGCCCCTGAATGTCGTGTCCCACAATTTGGAATGTATACCGGCCGGACGCCGTACCCCGGGACAGGAGATCAGCGCCAAAATTATGGCCTCGCAGAAACCATGGAAAAAGATATATTGAATCAACCAGAGCATACTAAGGATAAACTGCGAGAATTGGGAAAATATCCATCTAAAAAAGATTTACTTGCTTTTGTTGATCGATTAAAAAACAATGAACCTATATTAACCGATCCTGACGACGCGGAGTTGGTTACTCGTCAGGAGATGCACCAATTCTGCCCAGATATCTTAATAACAAACTATTCTATGTTGGAGTATATGCTGATGCGCCGCATTGAAAAAGGGATCTGGGACAAAACAAAATCATGGCTAAGCAGTGACAGCGGGAACAAACTGTTATTCATCATTGATGAAGCGCATATGTACCGCGGCTCTTCTGGCGGCGAAGTTGCACTTTTGGTACGACGCGTTCTTAATAAATTGGGGATCGGACGCGATAGAGTGCAATTTATCTTAACCAGCGCGAGTATTCCTTCAGAACCCGAAAAAGAACAAGCGATATTCAAATTTGCTTGCGAATTGAGCGCACAAACAGAAGAGCACAATACGTTCATGTTTGTTAAGGGAACAGAGGAAACTATACAGGCCAATGGAGAGGAATTTGATCCCAAGGTGCTTATGGACTATGATATTGATGCTCTGCAGCAGGAATGGGATATAAAAAATGAAGCTATTGAAAAATTTGGCCAAAAAGTAGGATTTAACATGTCATGTGATTTCAAAAATGAAAAAGCAGTCGAAAATTGGCTATATAGTAGTTTGAAATCATGCAATCCGATGCAACGTATAATGAAACAAACTCGTGGCCACGCAACAAGCTTTAAAGAATTGGCTTTCATTGCTTTTCCGGAAGCTAATCAAGAAGTTGCAGAGCAGGCGACAAATGCCCTTTTAGCAATTGCTCCTTTAGCTAAAAACATTGATGGAAACGTGCTTTATCCTGCACGTTTGCATATGATATTCCGCGGTTTGCAAGGAATAAGTGCTTGTTCAAATCCTGCATGTACGAATAGCAATCATGCCTCTGCAGCACTTAATTTGGGTCATATATATCTTAATAAACCAGGTTCAAGATGCGAATGTGGAGGAATGATATATGAGCTTATCAACGAACGTGCTTGCGGTGCACTATTTATAAGAGGCTATCTGGATACCTCAGAACGTTCAGATCCATTTGTGTGGAATGAACCCGGTGTGCAATTCCATGAAAATCTCAAAGAAATTCACTTCTACATAATCCCCAATGATGGTAGCTTCAAACGATCGGGTGATCAAAAGGTCGCGTGGCTCAATGCAATTTCCGGTCGATTAGATGAGTTCCACGATCATGCGGAGGATATTGGATTTGTTCAAGTTGCATATTGTGACGTAGCGATCAAAGGACGACCAGATGTGTTGACCTTCAAGATTTGCCCTAAATGCGCGAAACAGCATTTTGCAGCAAGCGATTTCACGACAAAGGGAAACGAACCCTTTTTTAACCTCGTATCCGAACAGTTTTATGTTCAGCCGCCGGTGCTAAAATACAAAAATTTAATTAACGAGGGAAGAAAAGTATTGCTTTTTTCCGATAGCAGACAAAGAGCAGCTGTTTTGGCCAGAGATTTAACTAAGGCGGCGGATGAGAATGCTATGAAAAAAGCCCTTTCTATTGCTGCAAAGGAACTGCAAGAATGGGCTGATCGAGAAGAAAAAACACCAACTCTCAGCTTGCTTTATGTAGTGTTTCTCAAAGTTGCGTACAAAAATAACCTTCGGTTTTTCTACGGGAATAACGAGGATGAGTTGGTGAAAGCACTGCAAATAATGGGCAAAAAATACGAGGAAAGGAATGGAAAGATCAAATATGATGTTGTTGCAAAAACCTCTTTTAAGACTATCCCTGATCAATATTATGAGCATCTTTTGCGGCAGCTATGCAGCAACTTCCGCTCCCTGACTGATGCGGCACTATGCTGGATAGAACCCTGTGATATTGATGATGATTTTGATGAAATTTCGATATCCTTTAATGAAGCAGATGTAAATATATCACTAAATGAGTTCAAGATCTTGTTTGCAGCTTGGGCTATGGAGATTATGACGTCCCAATATGCTGTTGGCTCGGAAATTGATGATTCGGTTCGAAAAGAAATTACAGCGTATCGTCAGCGTTTGGGCGTGGAAGATGAAAATAAACTGCCCCCACGCATTAGGAAAATGCTTGAAAAGGAGTGCTTTTCAAAAGAGCAGATATCGGTGATTGCCAGGGCGTTATCAAAGTATTTGTCACAGGGAATAAACACATCTGCCAAATATTTGAATACCGATATGGTAGTGATGCGTTTTGGCGCAGATCATGAATGGTACAAATGCCCACGCTGTAGCGGGGTATTCCCATATATACTATGGGGGAAATGTGCTCACTGTGGAATAGGCGTGCCTGAAAAAATGTCAACAGAGGATTTTACTGGTATCGATTTTTGGCGAAAACCTGTCCTGAAGGCAATTCATGGGGATCCACAAGCGCTGATGACGCGGATCAATATCGAGGAACACACGGCCCAGCTTTCCCATAAAGACCAACGCCAAAGAACATGGTCGACTACAGAAGATTTCGAGATGCGTTTTCAAAATGTACATGTGGATAATGATCGCCCAGTAGATATACTTAGTTGCACAACTACAATGGAAGTGGGCATTGATATCGGATCGTTAACAGCTGTTGGCTTGAGAAACATCCCGCCTACTCGCGAAAATTATCAGCAAAGAGCTGGTCGCGCTGGACGTAGAAGTACGGCAATTTCGACGATTGTCACATATACAGATAACAGACCACATGATAACTACTATTTTCATAATCCAGACAAAATCATTTCTGGAACCCCCAGAACACCATGGATTGATGCCGAAAACAAAACGCTAGTATACCGCCATTTCAGCGTTATATGTACGACGATTTTTTTTGATAAAATAGAATTAAGTGTGGATGCTGTTGGCATATGTGACTTCTTTGAAATACATCATAGTGATTTTTCGTCTTTCATATTGGGATTAATATCTCAGGACTTTGATATGGCGGCGCTAGTTCCTAATAAAGTTGAATTTGATATGGAAGGATTCAAATCTGATATTTTGAAGAGGCTTATGCAATTGAAAAAGCAAGTAAAAGATTTTCCGGGAGAATATCAAGATGACGATAACCGAGAGAAAAGCGTGCTTGATACATTCCTTGAATGTGGCATTTTCCCTACGTACTCGTTCCCCAAAGATATTGTTGGTTTCTATGTTGAAAACTATAAAGGATCGTCTATAGTTCAAAAGCCAGAACGTGCTCTGGAAATCGCTATAAGTGAATATGCACCGGGACGCGTGGTTGTTATCAATAAAACGACGTATCAATCTGGCGGAATATACAGCTTCCACTCCAAATATCGTCTTAGCGAGCAGGAGCATCCGGCACGTCCGTTTTTTGAAAGTCAAGAATACTTTAAAACCTTGTATTATTGTAGTAATGATGCATGCAATTGGATGGGGCTTGAGCATAAGCTACAATGCCCGTTTTGCGGGAAACAAACTATTAAGCAACAAAACCTATTGAAACCGTGGGGGTTTGCCCCTATTAACGGAGTAAGCACTAAAGAAGCAGAAGCTGAGGCGGAAATGACATATGCAGAGGATCCATGTTATTCTATTACCCCTGCTGAAAACGAGATGGTGGTTTCGGACAGCTTTGATAACCTACGATATTCCAAGAGATCGGGGGATCCGCTGATTATCCTAAATAGGGGGCCTAAAGCCGCGGGGTTCATGATTTGTAAGCATTGTGGTGCGGCTGTTCCTGGTGACGATGAAACTGCGCTAAATCGTATCCGAAAACCATACCGGCATCCACGCCATAGTTATGGATGCCCTCACCCTACAGGGCAAATCATCAATACGTATTTGGGGAATCAATTCCTAACTGATATGGTTGTATATGAACTCACATTGGATTCAGAACAAATTAATGTGGATGCGGCTGGCTTGTGGATTAAAAGGGCGGGACAAACACTTGCTGAGGCAATGACATTAGCCGGCGGCCGACTACTTGATGTTGAGTTCAACGAAATCAAGAGTGGGTACAGATTACGATACTCACCAGAAAACCATAAGGCATATGTTGATATATTTCTGTTCGATAGCCTTTCGAGCGGTGCAGGTTACTGTTCAGCATTGGCGGATCAAACTGACGATTTAATGATAGCTACTAGAGAAATTCTGGGGAACTGTTCTGCGGAATGCGATAGTGCATGCCATGAGTGTTTGATGCATTACTGGAATCAACGTGTACATGCAATACTGGATCGGTCAGCTGCATTAGAGCTGTTGAATTGGTGTGAACATTCCGTGCTTCCCAGTCCCTTATCATACTCAGAACAAGACAAGCTTCTTTCACCATTAAATGCTCTTAGCGCAGAGTTTGAGATCATCGGCAACGGAACAAAGCATTATATAAAAACAATAGATAGACAGCGCGAAGTTGTAGCATACCCAGCCATGTGGAGCGAACACAGCACATTATTACCTGTAGGGACAGTTGCCGTTTCCGACAAGTTGCTTAAATATGCATTACCTAAAGTTGATGCACTAATTCGATTAGAGTTATAAGGGAACGGCGCGTCGGCGCTACGTTTCACCGTTCCGTGCGATAGGTGTGTCTCCATTTACCGGAGAAATGACTGCATATGCAAGGAGAATTGTTTATATTGTTCATATGACTACACCAAATATACGGATATCTTTTCCGTCAAACAAACACAGCCCATTTGTTAACCCCCGAAACGCCTGAGTTTCGGGGGTTTTTCATATCTTCATTAAGTATTTTCATTCGTCTGGCAACCTTTGGGCAACCTTTTTCATTTATGGTTTAGCAAAGGCTGCTTCATGGTTAGCAACTCCGATAGTACAATGGATAGGAAAATCAGGCCGCCACCTAAAAGGAGTTCCATGCGTATCATATCTTGTTTTAACAGTATGGAAAACAATGTGGCGAACAGCGAGTCCAAAGACATGATAATCGCTACCCGGGAGGGAGAAAGTTCCTTAACGATTTTCATCTGGAGTGATACGCCCAGTAATGTGGAAAGGAAAACTACCGCAAGCGCATTAGGGACAACCACTTCCCATTGTACTTGTAAAAACGAGGCGGCATCTCCCGTGAGGAGAAGCACTGGAAGCGAAATGACGGCGATGGTAGCGCTCGAAAGCAGCATCAGCGTTTTTACCTGCATCAGCTCCATGCATTTGGCCATATAAACGATTTGGACAGCGTAAAACACCGCGCCAATCAGGCATAATGCATCGCCAAGCCCCAGCGAAAGCGCCCGACCTCCAGTACTCGCAAGAAAGTAAACACCGATTAGGCACAACACGGCGCATAATAGAACATGCCGCTTGATCTTCTGCTTCAGGAATACTCTGCTTACAAACGGCACGAAGGTGATATAGCAGGCATTGAGAAACGCTCCGTTTGCAGGTGAAGTGTAAGCGAGGCCGGTCATTTGGAAGAACATTACGCCATACCCAATCAAACCAAGGATAACGCCATGCTTTAGTTGCTTCAAATCAATTGTGCGCAGGCTTTTGGCATTTATAATCAGATAAATAATCGCCACTGCAGCAAATCGAAATGTCAGAAGAGCATTGGGGGTAAGCCCCGCGTTCATGATGCTTTTGTTCCACACGACCCCTCCTCCGTAAATCATTGCCGTGCAGACTGCCAGTAAAATGTAAATCCGTTCTTTACGTGTCCCCATAGCGCCTCCTGCAATTAACATGGTTTCGTTTGAGTGTTGCCCTTATGCAGAAAAGAAGGTGAACACCGTTAAACCGATTGTGACGAGCGTATCGCCAAGAATAAGCCCAACAGAAGCATTATCATAAACCTTTGCGCGTTCCTGGCCAAGCCTTTTGGTGAGTATCCATCTAATCAGCCCACCAAGTGCAATGCCGGCAATTGTGGCTGGCGCCAAATACAGGCTTATGCCGAAAATGGCAGCAGGCAGCCCAACCAGGCTCAGCACCGCGCCGCTTCCTACGCCGATGAGCAACCTTCCAACATGAAAAGCATCGCCAGCTTCTCCGGAAAGGCCGGTGGCAACAGCATAAAACATCTTGCCAAAGGGGTACGTGGCATAATCGGAATGTAGCCCGAACGAGTTGATCAACAGGTAAAGAAATACGAGCCCGCATATCGCACCCGGCACGATTCCTATAAACTGTGCCCACACCTGCTTTTGGGGATTTGCGCCCACATCGTAGCCGGTCTTAAGATCCATCATGGTGTTCCCCGCCAATGAGAAAAAGCAATTGGCTGCAAAAGACATCATGAGAGACACAACGACGTCTTGTGTTAAAAGATAGGTGATTGCCGTTAACGTGAGCGCCAATGGGAGAAGGGCGCCTAACCCCGTTTCGCTGGCAACGCGCAGGGCAATCAGTGCGAAAAAGATGGCTACAATAAGCAGTGCGGAGATAATAAACGGATTGGCGCCATAATAAAGCCAGAAAATGAGCATCAGGCCGACCATGCAAAGAGCACCGATTACGATATACCACTTTAACGATATTTCCTTGCTGCTCTCCTTTGAAGCCTGAAGGTCAATTTTAAATGCATTTTTTATGCTACGCCATTGCTTGAACAGGGGTACGATCATGGCCGATAGAGACAAGCCCACAAACAGCGGCACATTGAAATTCTGCATCTGAGAATAATCCACAGCAGGCGATATATACCAACCTGCGCTCGTACCTATCGGCGCTAGCAGGATATTTGACAACAGGCTTCCGAGGAATAGAAACGCGCATGCTTTCGGCCCCAGTACATAGCCGAGTCCGATCAACATGGGCATTAGCATAAATCCCATCGTCATGCCTTCGGGCAGGAATTTCGAAAAATCGAACATAACAGAAATTACATGCAGAATGTTTTGCAAAAATGCGAAAATGACGCCGACCACAACGGACCCTATCAATATTTTTGCGGGTTTTCCTTTGAAATTATCTACATTTTCAAGAGCGGTAATGCAGATAATCGACTGGGGAAACCGCAAACCGGGATCCGTGAGAAACTGGGTGCGGACAATGGTTACAAGCACAATGCCCGCTGCCGCGGAAAGCAAGGCAATGGCAACTGGGACAAACAAATTGAAATCTTCGCTGTACCATAAAGCGGCAATGTAGGAGATTGAAAACCCTGCCATCAGGCTGGCAACGGCGGAAGCAGTTGTCTGCATTTGAGTAATTTCCCGAACATTGCTTTTCCCACCAATCAGTGGCACCAGCAATATGCCCAGCACGATGGAAACAGGCGATACATTCATATCCAGTCCAATAACGGCAAGCATGTAGGAGATCAATGCCATCATTATAATTCCTACAACTACGCCCCATATCATTGCACGCAGGGAAAACTCCCTCTCTTTTTTTTGTGTGTTTTGCATAATCGTTCCTTTCTGTTTTTTCACTTACAAAACAGGCTCATGAAAAGATCATGTGATCTTCATCAAACATGAGCATTTCCGGGCATCCGGCGTAGCCTTCTTTTCCTGTTCCATCAATGATATTGGCGTTTTTAATGACTGATCGTACATAGCGAACCTCCTGATAAAATGAATTGTGGACAGTGGATAGAGAGTTTTTTGCTTGTGGCCAAACGGATTTCGATGAAACGACCATTTGTGAAAGTTGTCTGGGAAACAGCAGAATTGAATTACAGTTTTGTGTATTGTATATAAGTTGAAACTGTTAAGCAAATAAGATGGTTCGCATAACAGGGGAAACACTACACGGATATTTTCGCCTAACGAAATAAAAGAGTATGGTTTGCGGATTATTTACTGAAAATTGCTTATAGTACATCCAAAATCATCGGATGCGATATTCATATGACAACAATTTCATGCTGTTATGGTTGTTGTATAAAACATGCGTTTTCTTAAGGCTTTTTTAGGGTTGTGTAATAAAGATTACTTCAAAATCAAACCTAATTGCTAACACGATGAAATATCCGGAATTTGCGCAATCATGCATGTAAACTTATAGTAAAGGCATATATTTCGATTTTTAATATAAACAAAGACAAAGAAAAACAGATTCCATCGGAGCCTGTTTTTCTTTTAGCCGGGCCTAAGGGAAGATTTTTTACCTTACGAAACCTTGTGCTGAGAGCGGCATAAATGCACAAAAAAACGGTGTGAACACCGTTTTTTTGCCTGCATAGCTTACTTCGTCTGGTAGGAACCGCAAAGCGTTTCGCTGTCGGCGTGGCCGCTTGTGCAGTTTTGACATGCGCGCACGGTGATTCTGTCCAGCTCGCATGCATTGTTGCAATGATATGCGCAGCTGCTCACCTCACAGCCGATGGATTGCTTGCCCAATTTGGTCTCCATGTTGACGTACCTCCTTGATGGATTTAAGATCTAATAGTAGCTGTGTTTGAACAACTACCCGGATAGATCAAGCATAGTATGTGGTGAATTTTGGCCAGATATACGGAGAAATGGTGAAAATATGGAAAAATTGATAGGCCTGCCGCCGGTGCTGCCGAAGTCGCCTGTTTTGCTGCTGTTAGGCTCCATGCCAAGCAGCGCTTCTTTGGAGCAGCAAAAATACTATGCGTATCCGCGAAATCATTTTTGGCCGCTTATGGCATGTGTAATGGAAGAAGAATTGCCTGATGAATATTCATTGCGGTTGGATATGCTGCGCCGCAATCGTATTGCTTTGTGGGATGTGGTGCGCACTTGTGAACGCAAAGGCAGCTTGGATCAAAACATATCAAACGAGGAACCAAATGATATTGTGTCGCTTTTAAAAGGACAGCCTACAATACGCGCCGTGGTATTTAACGGCGCAAAAGCGCAGGCTGTTTATGACAGATATTTTGCTCGCCTGACGCATATCGAATACATTCGCTTGCCATCTTCAAGCCCGGTGCCCGGGCGGGTTTACCGTTGTTTGGAAGACAAAATAAGCGCATGGCAACAGCTCAGCGCTTATCTGAAATAATCAAAATATGGCGATCATGTTTTATTGTGGTTTCGGAAAATATTGATATAAGGTGCAGGGCATGCCGCCATTGGTTAGCTTGCGGCGTTTGCTTGAACGCAAGCCATATAGGCGCTCAAACTCGCTGGATGCTGTGATGATGTGCAGGCTCCAACCCTCCAGCCCGCTAAATGCACCTCGCATATCCTTATAAACCTGCTGCGCTTCTTTTTTTTCCATCATGCGCTCGCCGTAGGGAGGGTTAGTGATGAGTATTCCGCCGGGCTGCTGCTGGGGAAGCTCGCGAAAATCCCTCACGGCCCAGTTGAGCATTACTCCCGCTTTTTTTGCGTGTTGCTTGCATAGCTGAATGCTTCGCGCATCGATGTCGCTGCCCCAAATATCCACGGGTGTGTTTAATATTGAATCGTTTGCCTGCTCTCTTGCCAATTTGAAAGTATCGTTTTTGAGAAAGTGCCAAACCTCTGCGGCAAATGGCCGGTTTAGGCCGGGCGCGCGGCGTTGTGCAATCATAGCAGCTTCGATGGGAATTGTGCCTGAGCCGCACATAGGGTCGATTAAGGGGCGATCCCCACGATAGCGCGATAGCAAAACAAGCCCTGCGCCTAAAGTTTCTGAAAGAGGCGCCGCAACATTGTATGTTCGATAGCCTCGGCGCGAAAGTCCCGCGCCGCATGCGTCCAGCGCAAGCGTGGCGATATCGCGCAGCATACCGATTTCGACAATAACTTCCTTACCGGTTTCGGGTAATGTTTGTGTATGGTAGGCAGATCGTAAGCTTTCCACAATCGCTTTTTTAGTAATGCGCTGGCAGTCGGATACGCTAAAGAGCCCGCTTTTGGCAGACTTGCCGTTAACATGAATGTTAGCGTCCCGTGGAAGGTATTTTTTCCAATCGAGCGCTTTTACGCCTTCAAACAATTCATCAAAGCTGTTAGCGGGGAAGGAGGCGACTTCAAGCAGCACACGCTCGGCTGCGCGCAGCCAAAGCAAGGCGCGGGCAAGCGTGTGTTCATCACCAAAGAATGTTATGCGGGCGTCATAAACCTGATCAATCTCGATGCCAAGCGCGCGCAGTTCGCCTGCCACAACGGATTCCAGGCCAAGCTTACATGTAGCGATAAAACGCATAGTTAACTCCGATCCAGCCCCTGTAAAAGCCGGTTAATTGCGTTTCTTAAACGCACAAGCGTGACGCCATACAGCTCTGCGATTTCAACTCGGGTGATGTTTAAGCCACCTTCCTGGCAGGCGGTGTACTCAAGCGCCGCAGCCATTGCGGTTACCTGCTGGGCATTAAGCTTTGGCAGGCGGTGAATGCCGGAAAGGTATTGTTGAAATAAATCGATCGCGCAAAGTATATCGTCACTTGTTCGTGTGTGTTGCATGTTCTTAATGCAAAGCTCCAACACACGCTGATAGGATGCAGGAACAACGGGGTGATTGCTCTTGTGCAGATGCACCCGGCTTTGCACGAGGCTCCCGTTCAGGTAGGCAATGTAGGGTTCGCTTGCGTGCTGCTGCTTGAGCATAGCAAAAACATCCTGCTTAACAACATCAGGCTGCATTTTATCCAGCAGGAAATGGCGCAAAGCAAGCTCTGATTCACGATCGTTAAAGCTTGCGATGAGGGAGAGCAGCGTGCGCTTTACGTTAGCGTCCGGCAACAAAAGGCACCAGAAAAGCTTGGCGCGAAACGCACAATCGGCCTTCCAGAGCGCCTCGAGCTTTTCGCGCGGCTCGTGGCTTAGCTCGTTAATTTCCTTAACGCGGCGAAGGAATTCTGAATATGGAACCTGATAGTGGAAACGCCACTCGATTTTATCAGGCTCGCCGTTTGCCGCCTTATGGCAAAGTTTACGATAGTACGCGGCGATGGTGTCGTTAGGGTCAATTTTAAGGAGCCTGTCGTAGCAATCGGTCGCAAGCTTGTATTGCCCACTTTCATAATGGCAAATAGCCAGCCTGTGCAATGTGCATTCGTCATATGGGAATACGTTTTGCAGCCGCTTGAGTATAACAAGCGCCTCATCCATATTGCCAAGCTCCATGTGAACGACCGCCATGCGGTTCCAGTCCTGCGGGTCCTGTGTTTCAGCTTTGCGCAGGAAGGCCAGTTCCTTTTGTGTGCCTTCTTCATCATGCGCGGCATACAGGAACAATAACATGTTGCAGTGCGCCTGGATATCATCGGGTTCCTGTTCAAGCACGGTTTGAATTTCCAGCATAGCCTGCTTATAGTCCTTTGCGCAAAAATAGGCAAGCGCAAGGTTGTTGCGGATAAAATGCAGCTCGGGGTATTCATCAAGCGCATCCTGTAAAAGTATTATAGCGTCGTTGATCTGCCCGTTTTCAATTAAATGGCGGCTTGCCGTGCAGGCGTTAAGCGCCATGCGTTCTTTTTTGGGGTAAACGCCGGGCTGGCTGTAAAGGATTTCGTCATCCTCAAGCATATCTAAAATTTCAAGTGCATCCTGCACAAACTCGCCCTCAGGGTCAATCGAGAGGTAGTTTTCGAGGCTGTCGTGAGCATGCGCAAACTCCTGCAAGCCTAAAAAATTGCAGGCGATGCCAAAAAAGCATTCGCTGGGGCTATCGGTTATTGATAGCAAGGGGAACAAAAGCTGGTTGCTTTGCTCATACCGGTGCATTTCGGTCAGCACTTCAGCAATGGCAAGCTGAGCCTCAATATTTTCAGGCTCACGCATGTAGGCGATGTTGTAGTTGTTAATGGCGTCAACAAGGTTGTTGCGCTCAAGGCGTTGCGAGCCGCGGCGCAGAAAAAACTCCCCATCACGCTCAAATGGGATAACACGCCCGGGCTTTTTTTGCGGGCTATTCGACATTGGGCACTCCCTTTGCTTCATTCAAAAGCGCAAGTAAATCTTCTTTATTAAAAGAGTAGGCTTTGTTGCAGAACTGGCAGGTCAGCTCCGCGCCTTCGTCCTCTTCAATCATTTCGGTGAGCTCATCGTTTCCCAGTGCGATCAATGCGCGCTCTGTGCGCTCGCGTGAACAATCGCATTGAAAAAGAGGGGCGGTTTCTCCAACGATGGAAAGCTCCATCCCTTCAAATATGTTAAAAAGCGCTTCATGCAGCGTTTCTCCCTCCTCAAGCCGTAATGTGAGGGAGGTGATTTCCTGAGCGCGAAATTGAAGCTCATCGATGTATTCATCGGGGCAGTCCGGCAAGGGCTGCGCAATTATTCCGCCGCCCGCCAGCGTTTTGCAGCTAGTCGGGTTGAGGCGCACACCCAGGTAAACAAGGCTGGGCGTTTGCTCACTCGCGGTAAAATACTGCGCAAAATCCTCTGCGATTTCTCCCGAAACAAGGTTGCATTCACCAACATAAGGCTCTTTTAATGAAAGATCGCGTATTACTGTGATCTTTCCGTTTTTGCCCACTGCGCCAGAAACATCCAGCTTGCCCTTTGCGTTAAGCGGCAACTCCACGGTGGGATTAAAAACATAACCCTTAACAAGGCCGCCAAAACGACCGGTGCAAACCATGTTGCCCGCCGGGCCTCCGCCCTTGATTATGGTTGTTAAGCTTTCGCCCTCGTGCTTAAGCTGTGTGCTCATCATGGCTGTTGCCATAAGCTGGCGGCCAAGGCCTGCCGTTAGCACGCGTGAAAGGCCATGAATATTCCGGGCTTCTTCAACCATATCTCTGGCGCTGATGGCTATTATTCTAATTGAATTATGCAGCAAGGCCTGCACAATGATGTTATTCTGTGTCATTCCATTTAATTCTCCATTTTATTTATACAATCCTGCGCGTATACAAAAACTTCACACGCTTGCCACGACTTCTTTAAAGTGATCATAAGCGCACAGCACTAAATTGTATTCTTTCACTGTCACTTTTTGGCGCTGCCTGTGTGAACGCCTCATACATGTGTATGTTTCTAAACCCCGCACTTTGCAGCAGCAAAATTAGCTCCTGCGGGTCATGCGCGCGCTGCAAATGCAGCTCATCCGTGCGTTCATATAGCATACCGTTCTTCCAAAAGCAGGTCAACTCCATTTCGCAAAGCCGGGCATGCTTTTGGTAGTTGTTGCTCCAAATGTAAGCACAATCCTCCTGAACATCGCTAAATGTGTTGTTGCCAAGCACGTTTTCCAGCTTATATGGGCTGCTAATGTCAAAAAGCAGCAACCCGCCGGGGTTAAGCGCTTTGTGCGCTGCCTGAAAAAAAGCGAGAACATCCGGTTCGTCAATAAGATAGTTGACGCCATCGTTTGCTGATAAAATCACATCCACGGGCTTGTGCAGCAAAAGTTTGCGCATATCCTGGCACACAAAAGGAATTTGTGCTGCAGCGGCTCTCGCCTTTTCCTGCGCAACACGAAGCATATCCGCAGAAGCATCCGCTCCGATTACATGATAACCCATTTGCGCCAGAAGCAGGCTTAGCGTGCCGGTGCCGCAAGCGCAATCCACAATGCTTTTTGCGCGGGGGTTAGCTTCTAAAATCAGCGTATTGATATAGGAAGCCCATTCGTTATAGTTTACATCGGCCATAAAACGATCGTAAACGAATGCGAATCCTTCATATGCTTCCGGCATGAGCGCTCCCTCCTCGCGACACAATGTGAGAGGGCACCGGATTAAGCGGACTCCCTCTCGCCTGATATATTAACACGTTAGCGGGGATTCTTGCAACATCGGCTATGTGCTGCAACATTTAACTGTCATTCCTGCAAAATATGGCAGTGACTGGGGCGAATGATTATCAGGAAGTGAACGCCATTATGCGGTGTATTCCATTGACTTCAAGCGTCTATTGTGCTATACTTTCCCGCAATCGCATATGCACAGAATATAGCTACATATGCAAGAATGCAAGGAGGTTATTTTACCATGAAGCAGTACAATGTCGCGGTTGTTGGCGCAACTGGAATGGTTGGCCGCAAATTCCTGCAAGTGCTTGAAGAGCGTAAACTACCCGTCGCGAACTATTATCTTTTCGCATCCAAACGCAGCGCAGGCACTAAACTGCCCTTTATGGGCAAGGAATATGTTGTCAGGGAATTGACCGAGACTTGCTTCGATGGGTTGGATATTCACATCGCACTGTTTTCCGCAGGCGGTGGCACCTCGAAGGAGTTTGCGCCGGTTGCGGCACGCGCAGGCGCAGTAGTTATAGATAATTCAAGCCAGTGGCGCATGGATGAGGATGTCCCTCTGGTTGTGCCGGAGGTTAATCCCGAGCACATTCCCCAGTACAAAAAGAAGGGGATAATCGCCAACCCGAATTGTTCAACGATTCAGGCGGTTGTTGCGCTTAAGCCCTTGCACGAAAAGTTTGGGCTAAAGCGCGTGGTGTATTCCACATATCAGGCGGTGTCCGGCGCGGGGCAGCAGGGATACAGCGATTTGGAGCAGGGAATTTTAGGGCATCCGCCTTCGAAGTTCCAACATCAGATTGCGGGAAACTGCCTGCCGCACATTGATGTTTTCCTGGATACGGGTTACACAAAAGAAGAACAGAAGATGATCGACGAAACAAGAAAAATTCTTGATCGGCCCGAGCTTCGCGTTACTGCCACAACAGTGCGGGTGCCGGTTTTTCACGGGCACAGCGAAAGCATAAATGTGGAGCTTGAGCGCCCATTTGAAATGGCGGAAATTTTTGAGGCGTTTGAGAGCATGCCTGGTATTGTTGTTCAGGATGATCCTGCAAACGCGCTGTATCCCATGCCGATTACGGCGCAGGATACCGATCCGGTGTATGTTGGCCGCATTCGCAGGGATTTTTCTGTGGATAATGGCATCAACTTCTGGTGCGTGGCGGATAATATCCGCAAGGGCGCCGCAACAAATACTGTGCAGATCGCACAGGAACTGATTAACCAGTGGGAACGGTGAGCTGTTTTGAAAAGGCCGCGCAATTATATAGCGCGGCTTTTGAGCGTTAAGGCTTAAAAGTAAAAGGAGGATTTAACATGTCAGTATTTCAGGGAAGCGCAGTTGCGACCATCACTCCATTTAACGAAAAGGGGATAGATTTTCCCGCATTTTCAGGTTTAATAAAACGCCAGCTTGAAGGAAAAACAGACGCGATTGTGGTTTGCGGAACAACAGGCGAGGCTTCAACCATGAGCTCGGAAGAAAAGCGCGAAGCCATTGCTTTTGTTGTGAAGGAGGTTGCGGGCAAAGTTCCCGTAATCGCAGGCACGGGCGGAAATAACACAGCAAATGTAATCAAGGATAGCGTTATGGCGCAGGAACTTGGCGCGAGCGCCCTTTTAATAGTTACGCCATACTACAACAAAGCAACGCAAGCAGGCCTTGTTGCGCATTTTAATGCGGTTGCCGACGCGGTCAGCATTCCGATAATCGTTTATAATGTGCCCAGCCGCACCGGCCTTAATGTGCTGCCGGAAACCATGAAAAAGATGATGGAGCATAAAAACATCGTGGGCATTAAGGAAGCAAGCGGCAACATCGAGCAGATTGCCAACCTAGCAGCCCTTTGCCCGGATTGCGACATCTACTCAGGCAATGACGATCATGTGCTGCCCCTTTTGGCCTTGGGCGGCAAGGGTGTGATTTCGACTATCGCAAACATAATCCCTCAGGATATGCACGATTTATGCGCCGCATGGTTTGCGGGGGATATTAACGAAGCCCGCCGCCTGCAGTTTAAGGTGCTTCCGGTTTGGAAGGCGGCGTTTTGTGAGGTAAACCCCATTCCGGTTAAAACAATGGCCTCCATGTTGGGCTTGTGCAATGGCACCTTGCGTTTGCCAATGTGCCCGCCAAGCGAAACAAGCCGCGAGTTCATTAAAAAGACTTTGAGTGAGTACGGCCTGCTTTAAGGGGGAATCTTTGTGATAAAGCTAATTATAAACGGTGCGTGCGGCCAAATGGGCCGCACGATTATCCGGCTTGCAAAATCAATGCCGGAAGAATACTTGGTGATTGCGGGCGTTGATCCTTGTGGAATTGAAGAATCAGAAGGTGTGCCTGTTGCAAAAACAATTGATGAAGTGCCCCAGGATGCGGATGTAGTGATCGATTTTTCCCGCCCATCGTCCTTGCCGCAGGTGCTTTCATGCTGCCAGCGCAGGGGGTTAAGCCTTGTGCTGGGCACAACGGGCCTTGCAGAAGCCGACAAGCGGCTTTTGGAGCGGATGTCCGCAACGGTGCCTATTTTTCACAGCGGCAATATGTCGCTTGGCGTTAACCTTCAAATAGAACTCCTTAAAAGCGCAGCTGCGGCTTTAGGGGCGGCATACGAGCCGGAGATCACAGAAAAACACCACCACCTCAAGGTCGATTCGCCAAGCGGCACTGCACTTATGCTTGCCGATGCGATCAATTCGCAGTTTCCAATTGAGCGCGAGTATGTCTATGGTCGCCACACAAAGGATAAAAGAAGAACGGCGAACGAAATAGGCATCCATTCAATTCGTGGCGGCACGGTAGTGGGTGAGCATTGTGTGGAGTTTTTTGGGCAGGACGAAGTGATTGGGATTTTCCACAAGGCGTACTCCAAGCAGGTGTTTGCCACAGGTGCGCTGCGTGCAGCAAAATATATGATAGGCAAACTGCCCGGATTATACAACATGCACGATATAGTCACAGAAAAGGAAGTGCTTTCGCATATATATACGCAGGATGATCAGGCGATCATCAGCCTAAGCTCGCTCGCGAGAGGTCAGGGCGCGTTAAGTAGCATATTTGGTGCAATCGCTGCGGAAAATGTGTTTGTTGATATGATCAGCGTAACGTCGCCCGGCGGAGGGTTTAGCGACATCAGCTTTTCGCTGCCAAGAAACCAGCTGGCCACAGCGCTTAACGCGCTAAAGGGCCTGCGCCAGCGTTTCCCGGGGATGGATGTGCACGCGATGGATAACATCACAAAGCTTACGGTGGAAGGGCCGGGCATGGCGATACGCCATGGCGTTGCAAGTGAACTGTTTGCGGTGCTTTGCGAGGCGGATGTATCCATCGAGCTTGTGACAACAAGCGAAACAAAGATTGCCCTGTGCATCAAAAACAGCGATGTTTCCAATGCTCTGATGGTGATCACAAAGCAGTTTTCGATTTAGGTTAAGGCAGGTTTAATTGTAGAGGCAGGGGTTTGATTAAGCGCCCCTGCTTCTTTCGTTAGGACTTATTGCGCATAAATGCGCAGGGTTGTATACTGTAAGGTATCTACATATTGTGGGAGAGTGGCTTTGGTTTTTCTCCAAAGCGCTTCATTTAACCAGAGAGGATGAAGATGATTATGCTTAGGGAGCAGGCGAATTTAGCAAAACAAAGCACTTATGCGCTTATGATTACATCCAGCGCCTTGCGTAATGCGGCGCTTTTATCGATGGCTGCTGCGCTGGAGGAAAACGTTGAGCTTATCTTAAACGAAAATGAAAAGGATCTGAGCGCCGCAGCTCAAAACGGAAGGGGTGAGGCGATGCTGGATCGCCTGCGCTTAACAAAAGAGCGCGTTTTTGACATGGCTCAGGGTTTAAGAAAAGTTGCTGCGCTGCCTGATCCAATAGGCGGTGAGGATTTTTCAATACTTCGCCCTAATGGCATTCGAATTGCCAGGCGCCGTGTTCCTTTGGGTTTGATCGCCATTATTTACGAGGCGCGCCCGAATGTAACTGCGGATGCGATTGGCCTTTGCCTGAAATCGGGCAACGCCGTAATTTTGCGTGGTGGCTCTGAGGCTATTCACTCCAACGTTGCCGTGGCGGATGTTATGGCGCAGGCGGCATATGAATCCGGCTTGCCGGAGGGCTGCATTCAACTTGTGAGGGATACTTCGCGCGAAACGGCAACCGAGCTTATGCGCCTCAATAGCCTTGTGGATGTGCTTATCCCACGAGGCGGGGCGGAGCTTATTCAATCGGTTGTTCGCAATGCCACAGTTCCTGTAATCGAAACAGGGGTGGGTATTTGCCACACATATGTTAATGCTGCGGCAGATTTTGATATGGCGGCTGAAATTGTTTATAACGCAAAGGTATCCCGCCCTGCGGTTTGTAATGCTATGGAAACGCTGCTTATTGATGAGGCGATTGCAAGTCGTTGCCTGCCCAAAATCGCAGCGCCATTAATAAAGCGAGGCGTTGAGCTGCGCGGCTGTGAGCGCACACGCGCAATCCTTCTCGAAGCGATTGAGGCAACGGAGCAGGATTGGTACACGGAATATCACGATTATATTCTCTCAATTCGTGTGGTTGATGGTTTGGAGCAGGCAATTGCCCACATAAACAAATATGGCAGCCACCATAGCGAGTGCATCGTAACTAACGACTATATGGCTGCTGAGCGCTTTTTAAACGAAGCTGACGCGGCGGCGGTATATGTCAACGCATCCACACGCTTTACTGATGGGGAGGAGTTTGGTTTGGGCGCGGAGATTGGCATTAGCACGCAAAAGCTTCATGCGCGTGGCCCCATGGGGCTTAATGAGCTAACCTCCGTTAAATACATTGTGCGTGGGGATGGGCAAATTCGTTAAGGGGCTGTGTTATGCGCGGTGCGTTTGGGTTTTTTAAGGCACGCTCAGGCAAGCTGGCGCTGGCGCTGGGGGTTTTACTCATGCTTTCAGGCTGCAAAGGCCAGGCGCAGCAGACCTTTGCGCCATCCGTAGAGCCAACTCCTTCACCGACACGAACGCCTGCTGCTGAAAAAGAATTAAACCCAGTTGCAATGTATTGGGAGACATTTGATAAAGCAGTTGAGCCAATACGCCAGCAAATGAAGCAGGCAGCGCAGGCTGATGCCTCATACATAAGTAAATCGCTTGAGTTCGAGCAGTTTTTGACCAGGCTGCAATGCTTTTTTACATCGGCTTTAAAACTTGAGCAAAGCTCGCAAAACACCTGGGATGGTGTTGTTGGCGGTGCGCTAGGCGGCTCGGTGAGCTTAACGGGCGATGAATTAAGCTGCACGTTTACGCACTTGCTTTGGCAGGAAGGTCGCATTGTCGGCCAACTAACAGGAAATGTGCTAAATGCGCAGTGGCAAAGTGGCGAAACGATTACACAAACGCCACCACCCGAACAGCCGGATGAACCTGACTGGACATACACATTGTGGACAACCATTAAAAGCGCAAGCATTTGGCTGGATGAAAATGGAGGTTATTGTGCGGCCATCTGGTGGGAGGACGAGCCGGGTTTTTTGATGGTTACGCAAGAAGATACGCTGTTCTTTTATTACGAAGTTGAACAATCTTCAAATGTGCCAAAAGGGGAAAAGGGCTGGTGCTTTGAAAACCTTGAGTTTACACAAATAGAACCGGAAGATGATTTGGATGAAGGAGAAGCATAAGTCAAAATGAAAGAAAAAATCGTCGTATTTTCCTGGACGGGCAATACTGCGGCGTGTGCGGTTGCATTGCAGCAGGAGATGGGAATCGAATCTTTTCTTCTTGTGGAAGAAAAAGAGCGTGCGGGCAGCAAGGGTTTTGCGCTTGGCGGGCTGCAGGCGAGCATGGGCCTAAAAACCAAAGTTAAGCAGATGCCCGATTTGAGCGATGTTGATGTGCTGCTGCTGGGCATGCCCGTGTGGGCGGGCGCAACACCACCAGCAATCAATTCTTTTTTTAATCAAAGCGATATTTCCGGTAAAAAGGTTTATGTGTTTGTCACCCAAGCATCGGATGAGGTGCCCAAAAAACTGGAGGCCAAGCTTAAAAAACGCATCGAGGCAAAGGGTGGCCAGTTTGTGCACATGTTTGTTGTGAGCATATCGCGCGGCAAGCAAATGAGCGTTGAAGCGGCTTTGCCTCGCGCGCAACGTTGGGCAAAACGCATAAGAACGGGCGAATAGTTCCCTTTTGTTGCAGTAATACGCTTTTGTTATGGATACGTTTCTCTTTGGGCATACTTTGCTCATGAAAAAAGGAGGAACGTTTTATGCGAAAGAAGTTTGACTATTACGATACGAATGGTTATGATAACATTTCTGATACACCTTACAAATATGCGCCAAAAAAGAAGCCATCCTTGAAGGAAAGAATTTATGGCTGGGTGTTTCAGGATGAAAAACAAGCGCCGGTGCAATACGCATCGATAAACCCAACGACGGATGTGCCTGAAAGAAGGCGTGAGCCGTCAGTGGACACAAACGAAGAAATCCGCCAGGCACTTAGGGATTGGAAGGACTCCACGGCGTTTTTTGAGAGCGTGACAGAACCGGAATTAGTCGATTATGCTGTGTTTGAAATGGAGGCTGCGCAAAAACGATACATGTATTTGCTGCGCAGCGCAAGGCGACAAACGGATGTGCATGACATAAGCGATTACGGGAACGCATAGTGTAAAATAGATCATTGGGGGAGGGGTGGCAGCTTTGCAGACAGTTGGCGTGCTGCTGGCGTTTGGGGCCGGGTTATTAGTGCTTTATTTGGTTTGCATGCTGCTTGTTATCCCGGTTAAATGGTTGCTGAGGCTGGTGGGCAACGGCGTGGTAGGCTTTTTGCTGCTTCTGCTTTTAAATTTTGTGGGCGGAGCTCTTTTTGGCTTTACTGTGCCGCTCAACCTGATCAATGTGCTGGTTGCAGGCGTTTTTGGGGTTCCGGGCGTTATAGTTGTGGTGCTATTTACACTTTTTTTATAATCGAAAGCTAATATAATTTTTATAAAAAGCGCATCCGCTTGCGGATGCGCTTTTTGATGTTTTACTAATCAAGTGTAAGCTTTTTTGGCGTATTTATTTTGGTAAATATAGCGCATTAGCTTACGCTCCAAATACGGCAGCGGCGCAACGCCACCTTGCCGCTGAGCAATCCAATAAGTTACACAGGCTTTTTCCATAAGCAGCAGCAGCGCGTTGCTATCCGCCTCATTGCCCGCGCAGCACAGCGCGCCCATTCCTTTAACAAGCACACAGTTGCGGCCCTTTAACCCGCGAACAATCGCCGCAACATCGTTTGCGTTTGTGATGAGCCTTGCATCGCTGCCGGCCATTTGAGCAAAATCGTCCAGCAAGGCGGGCATTGTTTTGCCCTCAATAATCGCCGCGCTTACAGCGGGGGTGCTCAGGTGTGCAATGTTGGAAAACTCAGGGTAAGCTTCATAAATTGCATCATGCACTTTAAGAATTTGTTCTTCTGTCGAGTCAAACTCTGTCTGGTTTTTAATGTTAAGGGGTGTAAGTGTGCCGACATCCCGGCTGGTTAAAAAGCTTGCTTCGCCGCTTTCAACCTCCAGCCCGGAAAGAGCGCGGGTGCAATACGTTTCAAGCAACGCGGCGCGTTCGAGCGCTTCCTGTGGGGTTGCGCCCAACAAAAGCGCACCGTGCCGCTCCATCAGCATGGCGGAGGCACCGCTATTTATAGCATCGGAAACCTTATTCCAAAGCTTTTTGGAGCCGGGCAGGCCATAACCCACCAATGCAAAACCGCCAAGCGCTTCCACTTCTGCGGGTGTAAGCTCGAGCGTGCCGGGCTTTGCGATGCTTAATGCGGTGGCGCAGCATTGGTGAGTGTGAATTACACAGCCGATATCCGGCCTGAGCACATAAGCATCGGCGTGCATGCCAAATTCGGAGGAAGGCTTACGATCCCCCTCGTAGGTGCGTGTCGCAATATCTATAACAACCACTTTTTCTTCTGTGATGCGGTCGTAGCTTGTGCCGCTTGGGGTGATGGCAAAGTGCCCATCATCCATCCGGCAGCTGACATTGCCCCATGTTCGGGCCACAAGCCCTTGCTCCACCAGCTTCATTCCAGTGCGAACAACCTCGGATTTTGCATTTTGCACCATAAAAAACCTTGCCTCCATATAGCTATTGTTTGCTGATAGGTTACCATATTTCGCATGAATGTGACAGCTAAATTATTACGAAAACTTAATTGCAGTTTTGCAAATTTGGTGCCCTTGCCGTTAAGCCCGGCATAATATAAAACAGGCGATGAGGTGGTGTAACATGAATCCTTGCGAGTTAAATTCGATGATTGCCGCTATAAGCAATCACTTGTATTGTACGCTTGCTAAAGAAGATTTTAAGTGTTTAAGCGTGTTCCTTAATGAGCTAAGCAAATCCATGTTTTCGATGACATTGTTTCATGGGCTTTGCAAGCCTGA